>CAYXWO010000022.1:0-9433 GCA_964468825.1 uncultured Candidatus Saccharibacteria bacterium
ACCGACCTTTCAGTTACCGCAAAGTTCGAGCTAGTAGATGAGCCTGGCACTTACGTGCTCGCTTGGACGACAACACCGTGGACCTTACCTGGGAATACCGCACTTGCCCTTAATAAAAATATTGAATACGTAAAAGTAATAAACGTAGAAGGGGAAGAAGGGTCAACATTTATTCTCGCTAAGAGTAGAGTGGAAGAAGTGTTTAATGGAAAGACGTACACGCTAGGTGACACTGTGAGCATAGACACGTTACTTGGTAAGTCATATCTCCCACCTTTTAATTACTTCAAGGATGCGGCTTTAGATAATAAAGAAAACATCTGGAAAATATGGCATGCGGATTTTATTACAGATGACACAGGGACCGGCATAGCTCACGAAGCGCCCGCGTTTGGTGCCGAAGATATGGACCTAGCAAAGGCCAATAAAATTCCTGTTATTAAGCATGTGAAGATGGACGGGACATTCACTGAAGCGGTAATTGATTTTGCTGGGATGAAAGTGAAGAAGAAGGACGACACTCAATCAGCAGATATCGAGATCATTAAGTGGCTTGCGCACAATGGGAAGCTTTTTGAGAAGCATAAGATTATTCACTCGTATCCGCTTTGCTGGAGATGTGCAACACCACTTCTTAACTACGCGACATCATCATGGTTTATCGATGTTCCAAAAATAAAAGACAAACTCCTAGAAGAAAATCAGAAGATTGGTTGGACTCCATCACACATTAAAGATGGACGTTTCGGCAAGTGGCTAGAAGGGGCCAGAGAGTGGGCTGTATCTCGAACGCGTTATTGGGGTGCGCCGCTTCCTGTGTGGAAGAGTGCAAGTGGAGATATAAAAGTTATTGG
The DNA here is from genome assembly GCA_964468825.1 of uncultured Candidatus Saccharibacteria bacterium. Lineage (GTDB taxonomy): Bacteria > Patescibacteriota > Minisyncoccia > Phycocordibacterales > UBA5272 > UBA11704. Next base: position 855 of record CAYXWO010000022.1, read on the forward strand.
CTCACTTAAGGAGCTCGCAGCATTACGTAAAGATAAACCTAAGAATACATATTATGTTATGCGTCATGGACAGGCGTGGAGTAACGTGAATAATATCTTGGATAAGGGCACCAATCCGGATAATCATCTTACAGAAGAGGGGATGAGCCAGGCAACAGACGCAGCGCTTTCTGTTAAAGATAAAGGAATAGATATGATCATAGCGTCTTCAGTACTCAGGGGGAAAGAGACCGCAGAAATAGTGGGAGGAATTCTTGGGGTCAAGGTCGAGTTCGATGAGCGTCTACGAGAGTATGATATGGGAATCTATGATGGGAAGACAAGAGACGAGTACTTCGCGTCTCTTCCGGGATCATTCGTTGCGTATGACACTCGTGTAGAAGGAGGAGAGACTCATGAGGAGATGATGCATCGTTCGATGGCCGCTATCTATGATGTAGAGAAGAAATACGAAGGAAAAAATATTCTCATTGTCACACATGGTGGGCCTGCTCGTATGATTTTTGCCGGCGCAACTCTCACGACAGAAGAAGAGCTTATACACGACGACGAATATGGAGGAGCGAAACTCTACCCAGGGAATGCAGAAGTAAGGAAGCTCGACCTATCTCTTGTCCCGCGTGATGAGACTGGCGCTATCAACCTACATCGTCCATATATTGACGATGTTGTATTAGAAATCGACGGGAAGGAATACAAGCGCGTGGTTGATGTGTTTGACTGTTGGTACGAATCAGGGTCCATGCCATTTGCACAACTTCACTATCCATTTGAGAACAAGGAGCTTTTTGATAAAAACTTTCCGGCGGACTTCATTGCAGAAGGAATGGACCAGACAAGAGGATGGTTCTACTCGCTCATCAATCTAAGTGTTGGCCTCTTTGGAAAGGCACCATATAAGCACGTTATTGTTAACGGTACAGTCTTGGCAGAGGGCGGTGAGAAAATGAGTAAGAGTAAAAAGAATTACACAGACCCACTAGAGCTTGTAGAAAAGTTCGGAGTGGATGCAGTGAGATATTTCCTCCTATCGTCTCCGGTGATTAAAGGTGAGAGTGTCGAATTTGCAGACAAGAGTGTCGAAGAGATATACAAAAAAGTGATTCAGCGTCTTGAGAATGTGCTTTCTCTCTACGAGATGAATATGGAAGGCAAAGTAGAGAAAATAGGCAAAGGTAAGAATGTCCTAGATAGATGGATACTTAGTCGTGTCCATGAAGTTGTGCGAGACGCTACACATGGCTATGATACATACGCACTTGATGAGGCAACTCGCGGAGTAGATCAGTTCGTGGACGATCTTTCTGTCTGGTATGTAAGACGCACAAGAGGCGCCCTTAAGGGAGACGAAGGCGAAGAGATAAAGAAAGAAACATACGGCGTCCTTACATATGTTCTTGATGTATTCGCAAAGGCTATAGCACCAGTTATGCCGTTTGTTGCTGAGCGTATCTATATGACAGTAGGGGGAGAGAAAGAATCAGTACATCTGGAGAGTTGGCCAACTGAGGGAGAGATAAAAGAAGAGGTGCTCACTATGATGAAGAAGACTCGCGAGCTCGTATCTCTTGGTCTCATGCAACGCACAAAAGAAAAGCTTAATGTTAAGCAGCCACTACTTTCTGTAACGTTTAAAGAAAGAGTAGATGATGAGTATATGAAGCTCGTAGTAGATGAACTCAATGTTAAGGAAGTGAAGTTAGATGAAGGACAGACAGAAGACGTTATACTCGACGCAACCATCACAGAAGAGTTACAGAAGGAGGGGGATCTGCGTAAGCTTATGCGCGCCATTCAAGATGCTCGCAAGGAGGCAGGCTTTATTCCAAGTGACGAGATTACTCTTACTGTTTCAAAGGAGCTTGATCTTGGTGACATCTCTTCACTACTTTCTGTTTGTAAAGTTAAAGAAATAAAAGTAGACCCATCTCTTACTGAGAGTGCTGTAGACCTCTCTTCTGGGATTTTGTATTTACTAGTAACTAAAAACTAGTAACTAAAAACTACCCCGTGGCTATCGAAAAGTACACAACAGAAGGACTCATTCTTGAATCATACGACCAAGGTGAACATGATCGCGCTTTTAAAGTCTTCACCAAGGACTACGGCATGATTATTTGTCATGCCAGAAGTGTGAGGAAGCTTGAGAGTAAATTACGTGCACACCTACTCCCTAGAACTTTCTCAGTTCTTACTTTGGTGAAGGGGAGAGAAGTGTGGAGGTTAACTGGAGCAGAGAAAAAGAATCAAATGACACCCTACGTAGAAGAGGTTGTTGAGCTCTTGAAGCGGTTCGTGCGAGGAGAATCAACACACAAGGCTCTCTACAGGAGAATGTCTGACCTCTCGGTGCTTCCTGTAGAGTATGACAAAGATAAAGTGCGACTCCTTATCTACTATGTCCTCCTTGTTGAGCTTGGGTATGCAGACGGTAGTGTCATCGGTGCTAAGGATATTAAAGAGTATGCGAAGTATTCAGTCGAAGATTTGTATACACATCTTCTTCTTCACTATAAAAGTGTAAGAGATCACACCCTTCTTGTGCTGAAAGAGGTGCAATTGTAGTATCATTCTCTGTTATACTTGATATACGTATGAATATTTCTAAAAAAGCAGAGGGAAGCGCCCTTGATTCTATAGAGCATGAGCTGTACGACCCCAAGGCAAAGGTGGGGACAACGGAGATACACCATGTACGTGGCGAGAGAGAGCTTAGTCTTCCTACTTCTTGGGGGAATGAAGATAGTCCGATAATAACAAAACTAGAGGATAGCGGTAAGCTCTCCTTTGGCACCAAAGTTCTCCTTTTCTCTCTCATACTTCTCTTTATATCGCTCTCTTTTACTGCATGGAGGGTCGTGTCGCTACGTAACGTGGTTTCTTCGAATAACATCGACATGACGGCTGACGTTACCCCGTTCATCGAAGGAGGGGAGTCGACACCTCTTGTGCTTACGGTTCGCAATCGTAACCTGTCGACACTAGAAGATGTTAGGGTTACTTTACTCTACAAACAAGGCTCTTCTTCACAAGATGAACAAGAAAAAATCCAAGAAAAGAGAGATATAGGAGATGTTCTATCCAATGAATATAAGAGGCAAGATTTTTCAGTTGTTCTCTATGGTGCTGAAGCTGAATCTAGGGATATTACTCTTAAGCTTGAGTATGGTGTACCCGGTTCTAATGCCATTTTTACAAAGATTGTAATAGTCCCTGTCGTTCTTAAGACTCCACCAATTTCTGTAAACGTTGAAGGGCCGAGTTCAATCTCAATAGGACAAAACGGAACATACAAGTTTGTTATTAAGAATAACTCTGCCACAACATCTCTGCCGAGTTTCCTTCAGGTGACGCTCCCCAACACTTTTACGTTAGTAGACTCAAGTGAGAACCCAATTGTTAGGACCACTTCATGGAGTGTTCCAAGCTTATCTTCCGGAGAAGCTATGACAATCACCATTACCGGCTCTTTAACTGGAAAAGAAGGTGAGATGGCGACCATCCAAGCAAAGGTAGGAAAGGAGGGAGACTCACCCAGGACACTTGGTATAGTCTATGCTTCCCAGATAAAGGATGTTCGTCTCAGGTCCTCCCCACTTTCTATTGGAATGAAACTTATATCAGACAAGGGTGGAGAGGACTCTCTAAGGTATAGCGATCTTACGCGCTTTGAAGTTGAATATAAAAACTCAGGCACTCAGATTCTAGAGGATGTCTCCATCGTTCTTCGTCTCGAGGGAGATGCTGTTGTGTATAGTGATATTAATCCTACATCTGGGTACTACGACTCAATAACAAAAACAATTACTTGGGATAAGGCTACATTTCCAGACCTTGCAGTGCTCGCACCTAATTCACAAGGTTATGTTCAGGTCTTTATGCCAACAGTCAGTCGCGGCAACAACACTCCTAAGCTAACTGTAAGACTTACAGCTAGTGGTTCGTCGGGCTCAGCCGATGATATTGTTTCTACGCTTAATAAGACATGGGCGGTGCAAGGGAGCGCTACGCTAGCTGCTTCTACAAAATACAAAAACTCTTCGCTGAGTAATACAGGTCCTATACCACCAAGAGCAAACATTGATACAACGTACAGCATTGCCCTTAATGTTTCTGCTCAAAATGCTCTCTCTTCTGCTAAAGTATCTTTCACGCTTCCTGTGTATGTGACCTGGAAGAATAGTTCGACCGATAGCACCAGGTTCTCATATGACTCTAAGACAAGAACAGTAACTTGGAATATTGGTGCAATGAAGGAAAATGAAATAGCAACAGGCGAGATCGGTCTTTCTGTGAAACCTTCGCAAAGTCATGTTAAGCAATCACCTCCAATTACTTCTGGTATTGTGCTGGAAGCTGATGAAGCAGACTCTCGTGCGAGAATAAAGACAACCCTTACTCCGCTTACAACTAGAATTTCAGGGGAAGAGTGGGATGTAAACCCGTCCCTTGTCGTTGAGTAACAGCCTTTAAACATCTCTACTTGCTTGTGTTACAATACGGCTATGAAAGATCAAATAAGTATATCTATATCAGCCGGTACAATAGTAAAAGTATTGGCACTTCTTCTTGTTGCAGGTCTCCTTTTCTATGTCAGTGAATTAGTTGTATCACTCCTGGTTGCTGTAGTACTAGCTTCTGCTGTTGAAATGCCAGTTAAGCGTTTGGCGAAATGGGGCCTACCAAGAGGTCTCTCAGTTATCTCCATTTTTCTCATTCTTGTTTTAGTAGTAATTGCTGTTATCTTTATTTTCATACCTCCTCTAGCTGATGACATTGCTCGCTTTATTAAAACACTCCCGGCTATTTTAGACTCAATAAGAATATTTGGTAAAGATATGGGCTTCCGTGACCTGTCACTCGGACTTCAGGAACTCTCAAGAGATATATCAAAAGGACAAGTGCTTACCGTTCTTAAGAATATGCTTTTTGGTTCTAGTGGTTTTTTTGCCACGACATCTGCCGTGATTGGTAGCGTTATCAATCTCGCCCTTACCTTTGTGCTCGCCTTTTATCTGGCTATGGAAGAACACGGTGTACAAAAATTTCTCAGACTTATCGTTCCTAAGAATCAAGAGGACTACATAACAGGTCTCTGGTCTCGCGCTCAGCACAAAATTGGTATGTGGATGCAAGGGCAGCTCTTGCTGTCTGTGTTTGTCGCACTCCTTGTTTATATTCCGTTACTTATCTTGGATGTACCCTACGCATCTATGCTAGCCATCCTCGCTTTTTTTGGAGAACTTGTACCTGTTGTTGGTTTAAGTATCGCGACTATTCCGGCGCTCTTTATTGCTTGGGTGCACGGTGGCACATCACTACTTGGAATTGTTGCTCTTATTTACATTATTATCGGACAGCTTGAGAATCACGTACTTTATCCTAAGGTAATGAATAAGATGGTTGGAGTACCGTCTGTGGTGGTTATTATCGCTCTTGTTATTGGTGCGAAACTCGCAGGCATCTGGGGAGTTCTCCTTGCTGTTCCTGTCGCCGCCATCTTAATGGAATTTGCTGACGATGTTCAGAAGAGAAAAGACTATGTCGGATAAGACTCTAGTTACTACAGCGATTGCATATGCAAATGGTGCGCCACACATCGGGCATGCTTTTGAGTTTGTGCTGTCAGACACAATCACGCGTTACCTTCGTCAAAAAAACGGGAGTGACAGCGTCTTTTTTATCACGGGGATGGACGAACATGGACAAAAGATAGAAGGAAAGGCAAAAGAGAAAGGGGTTACCACGCAAGAGTTTGTCAATGAGTACGCCACTCTATTCAGAGAGTTAGATAAAGACCTTGCAGTCTCATATGATTTTTTTGTAAGAACAAGTGACAAAGAGAAGCATTATGTTGGTGCGCAAGCACTTTGGAACAAGCTTGTTGAAAAAGGTGATCTAGAAAAGCGTGCATATAAAGCACTCTATTGTATTGGGTGTGAAGAGTTTAAGACAGAGAAAGATTTAAATGAAAAGGGAGAATGTCCTGCACACTTGAAAGTGCCTGAGACGATAGAAGAAGAGAATTATTTTTTTAAGCTTTCTCGTTATGGCGGAGAGATTAAGAAAAGAATTGAAAGCAGTGAGCTTCTAATACTCCCAGACACGAGAAGAAATGAGATTCTGTCTCTCTTAGACAGAGGGCTCGAAGATGTTTCGTTCTCTCGCCCAAAGAGTAAAGTGTCATGGGGAATACCTGTACCAGGGGATGATACCCAGGTGATGTATGTGTGGTGCGACGCGCTTTCAAACTATATCACCGCAATTGGCTATGGGACAGATACCTTTAACGAAACACTTTGGAATAACACTATACATGTAATAGGGAAGGATATTCTGCGTTTTCATGCAGCTATTTGGCCAGGGATGCTTCTCTCTGCGGGGCTCCCTCTTCCAAAGAAGATTCTCGTCCACGGGCATATCACTTCAGGTGGACAGAAGATGAGTAAGTCTTTAGGGAACGTGATTGATCCACGTGAGGTAATAGAACTGTTCCGTCCTGCCTGCGGAGATCTCGCAGGGGAAGCTCTTCGCTTTGTACTTCTTCATGAGATACCATCATTTGATGACGGGGATATTACAATTGACTCCATTAAGGCAATGTATACAGCACACCTGGCAAACGGTATTGGAAATCTGACAAATAGAATTCTGAAAATGGCCATAACTAACGAGATTGCTCTTGGGGACGGGCAAGGGGAGGTAATCCTTGATCATGTGTTTGAAAAATATAATGTTAATGCTGCCATAAACACGCTCATGCACTTTATCTCTGCGGTAGATAAGACGATAACTGAGAAAGAGCCTTTTAAACTTATAAAGACAGATAAAGAAGAGGCAAAGGAGATTATGGCGGCACTCCTTCGTGATCTTTATATTGCCGCAAAGGCACTTGAAATATTTATGCCACAAACTTCTGCAAAGATTCTTGAATGCATCCGAGAAAACAAAATGCCGGAGACTCCACTCTTTGGAAGACTTGCATAACAGTAATTACCCACCATGCACTACGCACTTTTTGATGCTCATGCACACTTACATGATGCAAAATATGATAACGATAGAGATGAGGTTATTTCTTCGATGAAATCTTATGGGGTAGGCGCAATTACCGTTGGCACAGATGAAAAAGAAAGTAAAAAGGCTGTAGAGTTAGCAGAAAAGCATGAACACATTTTTGCAAGTGTTGGGTTACATCCAGCGGATAATGTTACTGAAGAGTTTGACGCAGATTACTATAGGGTGCTTGCAAAGAGCGACAAGGTTGTAGCTATTGGGGAATGCGGACTAGACTATCACTATATCGAAACTTTTTTTGATCGAGACAAAATAGAGAAGGGGCTGTCTTGGAATAAAGACGTAGAAGCTGACAGACAAAAGAGAATTTTTGAAGAGCAGATAGAACTCGCAGTAGAGCTGAACCTCCCGCTCATGCTTCACGGTAGACCAAGCAAAGGGAGTATGGATGCATACGAAGATATGCTCTACATGCTTGAGAGTGCTAAGAAAAAACATGGCACCAAATTACGAGGGAACGCCCACTTTTTCGTCGGCAATATAGATATAGCTAAAAGGTTTATTGATATTGGGTTTACTATGAGCTTTTCTGGGGTTATCACTTTCACTAAAGACTACGATGACGTTGTGAGATTTTTACCTCCAACAATGATTATTGCTGAGACCGACAGCCCGTATGCCACACCTGCGCCATTTAGAGGGGAGAGAAATGATTCACTTAAAGTACAAGAGATAGTTGCCAAGATGGCGGTTCTCAGAAATGAAGACATGGAAAGTATGAGAATTCAGACCATGGAAAATGTGAAAAGAATGTTTGAGATAGAATAATTTGATAAACTGATTTTATCGTTGTTCTTCGGAGGTTCAATATGAACACCTATAGCGCGGTTTCGATTGCAGTTCTCGTCTATTCCATGGCTATCTTTTTTCTCATGAGATTCATTCTGCGACATCTCGAGAGCAAGGAAAGTCTTTTGGAGGAGGGGGTGCACCCTATTTTTTCCATGAGGGCACGTGCAGTTATCTGGAGAGCGTCGGCTATTTCGCATTGCGTCGTCATCGGTGGTCTTGGTACGGGTCTCTTCTTAGACTCGTCGCTACTCAATGCCGGTCATGAGGAGTCGATGTCGATACTGTTCATCGTACCCATTGGCCTCCTGGTTTTTCTGGGGACGCTCTACCTTTCCAGCCGATACAGAGTGTTTTTCAAGTATCTTTCCTGAGTTTGTGTATGGGAACAATACGTTGCAAGTGATCTTATAAGCATGACGCTGTCATAGCGCTTTGCCGGGGAGGTCGTCCGCTCTAGGTGAGTGCCTTAGCCAGCGGTGAAACAGGTCCGAGACTCACAGTTTGCGGGCCTTTTCTTATGCCTAAAATCATGGTATAATATGCCCCTATGACTGATAATAATGAAACCATAGTAGACAACCGTGTGTATGAAATTTCTTTCATCTTTGATAACAAACTAGATGAAGGAGCGGCGCTTAAGAAAGCTGAAACGCTTAAGCAGTCTATTGCTACCCTAGGAGGTAGCTTCATTTCAGAAGAAGCTCCGTATA
>CAYXWO010000023.1:0-9395 GCA_964468825.1 uncultured Candidatus Saccharibacteria bacterium
GTTCTCTCCTCTTTTCCTTATGCTTTTCCTCCGGTGTACAGCACACCAGAACTAGCTCTTCTTGTTGGTAACATCTTCTCTTTTGTGGTGAGCACCAGGAGCAGGATATTTTTATCTCTCCTAGAGAAGAAAGAAATCGCAAAAGATACTTTTGAATTCACGTTTAAGCCTTCAGAAAAAGTTTCATACGAACCGGGGCAGTATATGGAGTGGACGCTGCCTAGTAATACGCCCGATGTAAGAGGTATCCGCAGGTACTTCACCATCGCCTCGTCACCACTTGAGGATGTTATTCGTCTCGGAGTAAAGCGTGCCGAGAAGGGGAGCTCTTTTAAGAACAGCTTATTTTCTCTTGAGAGCGGAAAGGGATTACTTGCGACTTCGGTGACGGGAGATTTTCTTTTGCCAGAAGATAAAAATACCACACTAGTATTTATCGCAGGAGGGATTGGGATAACCCCATTTATTAGCATGCTGCGTACACTGTTACTCAAGAAAGAAAAAAGAGATATAGTTCTCTTGTACGCCAACAAAACAGAGAGCGAAATCGCATATAAGGATGTTCTAGAAGAGGCTATGAGAGAGCTGGGGGTTAGGGTAGTGTATGTGCTATCAGATCTGGCGGCGCTTCCAAAAGAATGGACAGGTGAGACAGGGTTTATAACAAAAGAAATAATCGAGTCACATGTCACAGCAGTTGTTTCAAGTGCGTATTATATTTCAGGTCCGCCAGCTATGGTTTCATCGTACTCATCTCTTCTACAGAGTATGCATGTTTGTAAAAAAGATATCACAACAGACTTCTTCCCAGGGTTTAATTAATAATATGGAAACTAAGTTTACTTATGAGGTAATGGGAACAGTTTGGAAGATTACTGTCTACCAACACATAGAGGACGCGACTAAGGCTCTCTTAGAGAAAGATTTTGGAGATAGGTTGAATGGTTTTGATAGGCTTTATTCTCGTTTTAAGGTTACCTCACTCGTTACCCTGATTTCTGAAAAAACGGGTGAAGTAGAGGTGCCTACTGATTTAGTAAATGTTCTTAGTATCTATAAAGAGTTTTATGAAGTTTCTGGGAGAAAGTTTACACCGTGTATCGGAGGTCTCTTGGAGGATGTTGGGTATGATAAAGAATACTCTTTGAAAGAGAAAGATTCCTTCCGTGCTGTGCCTCATTTTGATAACGTAACTATCATTGACGACACGCATATACGCTTACAAGAAAAAGTTCTGCTGGATATCGGAGCCGTTGGGAAGGGCTATTTTGTCGATGTTATCTCGCAGCACTTGCGTTCACTCGGGTACTTGCATTTCTTGGTGGATGGGAGTGGGGACGTTTTCTATGAGACAACTGGAGAAATATTGAGAATGGGCCTGGAGGATCCAAGGGACACAACTAAGGTGATAGGTGTTATCGATATGAAAAGAGGTTCGATGTGTGCGTCAGCTACCAACCGTAGGTCATGGGGGAACCGTACTCATTACATAGATCCGAGTGACACTTCATCCCCCAGAGAAATAGTTGCTACATGGGTTATAGCGGACAGTGCTGCCTACGCGGACGCTCTCACATCACTTTTCTTTTTTGTTGCACCAGAAGAGGTGACTAGAGCTTTTCCTCAGCTCTCTTTTTCGTACTGTATTATGAATCACGAAGGGAAAATAAAAAAGTCGCAAGACTTCGCCGCGACTTTTTTCTAAGCACTTAGAAAACTTTAACTCATTACATTTTTGCCTGTGTCTTTATCGTTGCGACTGCGTCCATAAAGCCTTTAGGTGTGAGTGAAGAGCCATTAACAACACTAAGAGATAGCGTGTCGATGTCCTTCCCTACAACCACCTGGGTAAATCCTTTTGAGAACTCCGACTGCCAGTGCTTACTCCCCGGGTTTTCCGCTGTCCCATTAAATGTTGCCCCAGTAATGATATCTCCACGTAGCGTGAGAGAGATTGATACGTTTTCTTTTCCGGCAGGGGATGTGTAGGTGCCGGTCGCATTGTACGATCCGTCTTTGTAGTCAGACGCAACAGCAGCTTCTCCAGGTATAGCTGGCGATGCCTCATTTGTGGGCTGAGTCTGAGTCGGAGATGTCTCTTCTGTCACCACTGTTTCTTCAGCCGCACCTTCCTCTTTTTTCTTCTCTTGAGAGAGGTAAATAGTCACCCCAACTATGAGTGAGAGTGTTACAGCGCCGATCGCCGCCTTTGTAATAATTGATGCTTTGTTATTTTGTTCTGGTTCCATATTGGGTAAGTATATAGTTAGCTAGCGCTAGACGCCAGTTGGGGAAAAGTCCTTGTCATGTGCTATGCTTGTTGTATTGTTGATGAAACGCCATAAGTATATTTTTGTTATAGGCGGCGTAATGTCAGGTGTTGGTAAAGGAATCACCACCTCTTCTATTGGGACCATTTTTCAGGCTAAGGGATATAAGGTCAATATCATAAAAGCAGATCCATACCTTAATGTGGATGCAGGAACAATGAATCCAACCGAACACGGAGAAACCTTTGTATTAGAAAGTGGTCTTGAGACCGACCAGGATATGGGCAACTACGAGAGATTTCTCAACCGCAGTCTTCTGCCGTGTGATTACATGACTTCCGGGATGGTTTATTCGTCAGTTATTGCAAAGGAACGAGCTCTTAAATATGGAGGAAAGTGTGTCGAAGCTATTCCTCATGTTCGTAACGAGATAGTGGATCGCATAAGAGAGAGTGCCACAAAAAGCAAGTCCGATATTTCTGTCATAGAAATAGGGGGAACCGTTGGAGACTATCAAAACATTATGTTCATAGAGGCGGCGAGACTTTTTAAGTTAGAGAACCCAGATGACGTCACTATCATTATGGTCTCATTTCTACCTATTCCAGGAAGTATCGGTGAGATGAAGTCCAAACCAACACAGAATGCCGTAAGGCAGCTTAATTCCTACGGATTAAACGCAGACTTTATTATCGCTCGCAGCGAGGTGCCGCTTGATGAGAGGAGAAAAGAGAAATTGGCAGTTTCTTGTAACATATTACCTTCACGAATTATCTCTGCTCCAGACATCAAAAGTATCTACGACGTGCCAGAGAACTTTGAAAAAGATAATTTAGGAGGATTACTCGAGAAATCTCTTAAACTTAAACCAAGGAAGACTGATCTTAAGGAGTGGTTAGCATTTACTGATAGTATCAAGAAAGCAAAGAAGGAGGTGTCTATAGCAATAGTGGGCAAGTATTTTGATACCGGAGATTTCGTCTTATCAGATGCATATGTTTCTGTTATTGAGGCGATAAAATTTTCTGCATATAAGCTCGGTTACACACCGAAGCTCCTCTGGCTTAGTTCTCAAAAGTTTGAAGGAGCCCCTGCCGCAGTAGCCAAGTTTTGCAAAGAATCGTTTAAAGATGTTGGAGGTATCCTAGTCCCAGGGGGATTCGGTTCTGGGGGAATTGAAGGGAAGATTAACGTCATACGATATGCTCGTGAAAATAAGATTCCTTACTTTGGGCTGTGCTACGGTATGCAACTTATGGTAATTGAATACGCTCGCAATGTCGCCAAATTAAAAGGTGCGCATACTACAGAGATAGACAAAAGAGCTACTTACCCAGTTATCGACATCATGGAACATCAGAAAAAACTAATGGCAACAGAAAACTACGGCGGTTCTATGAGATTAGGAAGTTACCCGTGCGTCTTAAAGAACGGCACACATGCGTATAGAGAATATGGTAATGCAAAGTGGGGGAATGAAAAGAATTCCATCCGTACGACAACCGAGCGGCACCGCCACCGATTCGAAGTAAATGAAAAGTATGTAAAGACGCTAGAAGACGCAGGACTTGTTTTTTCTGGTGTCTCACCAGACGGACACCTTATGGAGATTGCTGAACTACCTGAGAAAGCCCACCCATTTTTCTTAGGTGCACAATTCCATCCAGAACTAATCGCTAGACCTCTTAACCCGCACCCACTCTTTAATGCGTTTGTTAAAAAATCAGCAAATCACTCCTCAAAGTAGTTCTAAGAAGCGTAGCCATGTTAGTATTTATGGACAATGAAAAAAGTTATCGGTATTGACTTTGATGATGTCCTTATGGATTTTACTCCCGGGTTCCTCTCATTCTTTTCCAAAAGACTGGGAAAAACTTTCTTAAAAGAGGACGTCAAAGTGTTTCATTTCTGGGAAATATTCGGACTTTCAAAAGAAGAAGCGGTTGCGATTTGCGAAGAATATTATCTTACAGAAGAGCACCTAAAGAACCCTCCATTGTTTGGAAGTAAAGAAGCTCTACAAAAACTGTCCAACTTTTCTCTTCAGGTGGTTACCGCTCGTCCATCTTTTACTGAAGTGGTGACTACTTCATGGGCTCAGCATCACTTTGAAAATGCGATTGAGAAGTTTCATTTTACAAATGCTTTCAAAAGTGACCAAGCAGTAAGCAAAGGAACTCTCGCAAAAGATCTCGGCATGTCTTATTTTGTCGATGATGCACCGCATAATGCTCTTGATGTTGCATCTAAAGGTATCCTGGTCTTCTTAGTTGATACGCCGTGGAACAAAAACATGGAAAGCCATGAACTCATCAAGAGAGTGACGTCGTGGGATGAGATAGTTGAGCACATTTTATTTCTTGAAAGCGCGATTGGTTAATGCTGGGAAATATTCTAGAGTTAGTAAAGTCTTTTGTTCCGAAACTAATCAAATAGGGGACGAGAGCGTGGCTTTCACGTTGCCGTAAGCCCACCTCCACATTTAAACTGTCCGCACAGTGTGCGGACTTTCTACTTGTATGCCTCTATAATATTCTTATGTTAGTATTTCCCCATGGCAGACACGCACCAAGACGAGCCCCATGAAGCAGTAATTAAAGAAGGTTTCCGCTGCTGTTCGTTCGGAGGCTCAATGCTTATTCTCTAAAAGATATGAAATGGTATTTTTTTAATACATTACGAGAGAAGCAGTCTATCCTCAAAAAACTTAAAAGAGGTAACATTATTCCGTTTCTTAAATACCTTCTTTATCGTTTCCATATTTCACCACTGTTTCATTTATATCGTAAGTGGTACACAATGAGGGTATTTTATTCTCCTTATGCATTTTGGTTGTGGACTCATGAGGATAAAGAAAAAGACGAAGAATTATTTTTTGAAGCTTTTTTAAAGGAGGGGGACACCGTTGTAGATTGCGGAGCTCATATCGGAACGCTCACCATCACAGCATCGAAGTTGGTGGGAGAAAAAGGGAAAGTCTTTTCATATGAGGCGCACCCAAGAACGTTTAGTTACTTACAGAAGAATGTGGCTGATAATAATTGTAGAAATGTTTTGCTTAAAAATCTTGCAATAGGGGATAAAGAACAAGTGGTAACATTTTCGGACTACTACGCAAGTGATCTCAACAGTGTAGAAGAAAATGGAGCGCTATCTGTTGAAATGAAGACACTAGATGTCCTCCTTAAAGAAGTAGAAGTTGTAGACCTTCTTAAGCTCGACATAGAAGGAAGTGAGTTGCCAGCATTGTGTGGGGGAGGAACCACTCTTTCAAAAACAAAAGCTATCTACTTCGAATCAGCAGAAAGAAGTTTCAGTCGGTTCAATTATCAACTCAAAGACATTATTTTTTTTCTGAAACAAAGAGGATTTTCTTGTTATAAAACGAAAGGGGGCGAAGTTGGTGACGAAATAACCGAGACACATGTCACCAAAATGCGTTACGAAAACATTATTGCTCTTAACAATAGCTCGCTCTTATAATTGAGTCTTTTAGAAAGGCTTTCTTCACAGCTTTTTCATAGGGACTGCTGCTATACTTATAGCCATGAAGAAAAAACATAACTTAACAGTCTTTGTGATTATCTTGGCACTGGTCGCAGGACTACTCTATATGCAAGATTCTGCACGTTCGACCGAACCAGCTCCTACAGTTGTTGACGCTCTTAAAGCTACTGTCGCTGGTATTGAGCTCGCTTACCCTGCGAACTACGGAGTATATGAAAAAACAAATAGCCCCGTAACAAAAACGTTGTCTACTGTAGTTTGGTACGAGAACACAGAGAGTAACAAGAGTTTCTTTACAGGGGGTGCAAACGCTCCGTCTGAGCCACCTGTCACGATGTCACTCGATGTATACAGTAACCCAAGCAACTTAAGTCCAAAAGAATTACTAGGAAACGACGCGGCGTATATGTTCGCCAAAAGTTCAGGCGCTCCAGTCGTGGTTGGAGGTATCCAGGGAACTCTTCTAGAGTGGGATGGTCTTTATAAAGGGAAGAGTGTTATGGTGAATCATAAGGGGTTGCTCTATGTTTTTTCTATGACGTCTATTACAAATGAAGACACTATTCTCAGTGACTTTGATTTACTCATCAGTTCTATTATTTTTAAATAACTTTCATCATGACAGAAAAAGTCACACAAAGGCCAGTATCTAAGATTCGTTATTATGCTTCTCTTCTAGAGGCTCTCCTCCTCTTTATTTTTAGCGTTTATGTTACACATATTGCTAGCAGATTCGCTGAAGTTAAAGCAAGTAACCACGTAGAAGATATCGTTCTTAGCAACACTAACGTTCACAACTTCGAAGTTCTCTTTGTTCATGGTGCAATAATGCTCACACTCTTTGTGGCTGCGCTTTGTTTTAGGTTTAGGGAGGCGGCGCCTTTTCTACTAAAGACTGTTTCGCTTTTTATCATAGTGAGAGCTACGTTTGTGTCTATGACACATATTGGACCATATCCAACAAAGCTTGATCTAGAGTCTGGTCTTTTAGACTTCATTACTTCAGGAAATGATCTTTTTTTCTCTGGGCATACTGGCCTACCGTTCCTTATAGCGCTGATCTTCTGGAACCATTTATATGTACGTATTCTTTTTATTGCTTCGTCTATTATTTTTGGAGTTATAGTACTCTTGTCCCATCTTCACTACACCATAGACGTTGCAGCTGCATTCTTCATTACGTACAGTATTTATCACATCGCTGTTAAGCTTTTTAGAAGAGACTACGAGTTTCTGGTTGAGAGCAAACCAAGACATAAGTAGCAATGTGCGTGCTAGTATTGATATATGACATATAAAAACACCCTCCCGAAGGTTCATGTTGATAGTCAGCCACACTTAGTGAAGGAAGGTGTTTTTATACTCGACAACGAAGTCTGGAGTACACAAAAACGCATTGCGCGCATTTATGGTAGAAGTGTGCCAACTATTAATGATCACCTTAAAAAAATTTACGCAGAGAAAGAGTTGATGCGAGCGCTTACCGAACGGGAGCTTGCAGTAACTCAGTTAGAGGGGAAGAAAAAGGTTTCTAGAAAGATTTTTGTTTACAGTACTGACGTGCTGATTGCTATTGGGTTTAGGGTAAACGGAGAGTGGGGGAGAGAGTTCAGGGTTTGGGCAAGAGAGATAGTCAGAAAGAGTTATAACCCAGAAGAGCAAGTGCGCCGTCTAGTTAAGAAAGGTTAAGGTTTTTCTGTTGCTGGTCTTGGCACATGCAGATGTTTGCTTAGATATGAGGATGTTACACCAATTTTTTTGCCAGGGTTTAGAACTAAAGATGGATCCCAAGCATGCTTTATTTTTGTAAAAATTGTTTCAGTAGATTCGCCGTAACAATAAGGTAGGTACAGTGCTCTTGTTAAACCGTCTCCTGAAGAAGAAGAGAGCCCTCCTTTGTACTTTTTTACGATTGAGAAAATTTGCTCTTGGTGCTTTAGTAAGTCGTTCTCATAAAGTCTGCTGTAAGGGTCTAGTAGCGTAGTAATGGCTACATGTCCGCTGCCGATGGCGCCAGTAAGTATCGTTATTTTACCGCTACTTCCGGTTGCATTGATGATATCTTCTAAATAGAGAGGGACATCTGATACCTTAACGACTGTACCTTCAGTGCTGGCACTAGGAATAAGAGACTCTTTACTGTAAGCCGAAATGAGTTCATGTAAAAATTCCTGAGACATTATACGCAGAGCTTTCTCATCATTTGGGTAATTTTTAATAAAGTGTTCTTCGGTTGGTAAGTCTTGAATAAATGAAGAGACGCTATTTCTTAAACGCATCTTGTCATAGTCTTTATGTGTAACGACTAGAATGTAGGGACTTTCTAGAAAGACAGGTAATAGTGATTTGTGGTATCTTTCGCAGAGATTTTGAAATGTTTCATCATAAAGGAACAGCGACTCCGCCTTGTGTTCTTTTGCGATATCAATAGTGGCACGTAAGTTGGCTCCAGTAAGTGGGATGAAAGTGGTCTCTGTATGTGACCTTCTTGGGATGATTCTCAATGTTATTGTAGTCACGATCCCAAGAGTGCCTTCGCTTCCAGAAAGCTGGTCTATGAGCTGTCTTGGGCCGATAGAAGTGTTCCATATTGAGTAGCCAGTTGCATCCTCGGCGCAAACAGGTTTTGAGGCACGAATTTGCGCGCTATAGTCGCTAAGCAAAGGAAAGATAGATTGGTAAATGCCAAGAAGGCGTCCGCTCGGAGTAACCCCATCTGCTATTTTGTGCTCTTCTCCGTTATCAACCACCACTGTGAGACTCTCCACCCATTCTCGTATGGATCCATGAAAAAATGTTGAAGGAGAAACACTCCGGGTGCTAAAAAGAGCTCCAACTGTAGTTTTTTTTTCACTCTTAAGAAGAGGAGGGAGCTCAAACCCCCAGCCTTCCAATTTGTCAGCTAGGTCAGAAACACTTACGCCTGCGTCAACAGTGACAATATTATCGACCATGCTTAGTTGTCTAATAGTGCTAAAGTACCTGGTCATATCTAATATAATCCCTTCACCAAGAGCGCCACCTTGTTTGCCATTCCCGCACCCTCGTACTGTCACCGGCATTGAGTATTCCCGAGCAAAAGAGAGCACGTGCTTAATATCTGTAACATTTTTCGGGTAGATAATAGCTTGGGGCAGTATATGGTATGGAGAACCATCTGTGCTGTATTGCTCGAGTATCTCTTGTCCGCAGTTAATTTCGCCAGCTATCACTTTGGAAAGATCAAGGAAAAGAGGTGGTATTCTGCTTGATGTTTCAAATACCATTTTCATAAAGACTTTTTCCGTTCTGATAAATTAAAAAGATAAGCACCGAAAGGGTAAAGAGAACAAGACTGATTATAAGAATACGCCTAACAAAAGGGTAGACATTCTTTTTGGTTGTTATGGTGTCTGATACACCTGTCTGCTCACTATTTCCTTGTGCTGTGGTTGTGTCAGTTGGTGGCATGTTTATGTACTACAGTATAGCTTTTATTGATGGGAAAAGAGGGAGCCTGTCCACAAGATTTTTTCTAGAAAAGAGATATAATTAGAGATGTATTATTACTAACTCAAAACCACTATAAAAGTTTATGAAACTAGCTACAAAATTACTAACACGCATCTACCAGTACAC
>CAYXWO010000024.1:0-9195 GCA_964468825.1 uncultured Candidatus Saccharibacteria bacterium
TAAAAAAGTGTATAATTCTCAAACTATGTCATTAGCTATCGTTCAAACAGGAGGAAAGCAGTACAAGGTCGCAGAAGGCGTCACTATTACTGTTGAAAAAATCACGGGAGATTATAAGGTTGGAGATAAAGTGGAACTAACAGATGTCGTGCTTACTGACGATGGTAAATCGACAACTATTGGGGCTCCTTTTGTTAAGGGCGCTAAGGTTGCAGCAACTATTGCAGAGATTGGAAAGGGAGAAAAGGTTATGGTTGTAAAATACCGCGCTAAGTCTCGTTACCACAAGCGTAATGGTCACCGACAGCCATTCATGAAGCTAAAGATTGAATCTGTTAAATAGTGTAATACAGTTTTCAGTTCTAAGTTTTCAGAGCAAAAGCGCGACCACGAAGTGGCCGCGCTTTTGTATTCGTAATGTACGTTGTATTTCTTAGAACTAAAAACTAGTAACTAAAAACTGGACGCTTAATTTCTTCTCTCTAGTGCGCTTGTAAAGGTGTCTTTGTCTACGTATTCAATCTCAAGACCGCTCGATAGCCCGCGAGCAAGGTGAGAAAGCCTGACCTTATCAATGCCAACTATTTGCTTTACTGTTTTTTGTACATACTCCTGCGTGTTGTCACCATAATCGGTTACAGGGAGCGCAAAGATGATTTCTTTTATAGCATTACTTGCTAAGAGTGAGTGAATGAGTGAAGTGAGTTCACGGATGCGGATTATTTCTGTTGGCTTGTCAGTGAGAGGCGGGACGAGACCTCCTAGGATAAAGTACAGGCCATTATATGAGCCTGTCTTCTCAATTGCATCTAAGTCGAGCTCCTTTTCCACCACCATGAGAAGAGCCTGGTCTCTTCCTGACGAAGAGCAAATGTCGCACAAGGATTTGCCAGTATTGTGAGCGTCACCATAGAAGCGGAAACACCTTTCACACTGCTTCCCTGTGAACTTGAGATCCTCTAATGCCTTAATTAACTGCTCTTTATATTGAGAGTGTTCACGTAGAAGGAAATAGACGAAGCGCTTAGCTTGCTTGGGCCCAATCCCTGGGAATCGCATGAAGAGTTCCGAAAGTCTATCTGCTCCGTTCATAGTTCTTGCTAGTATAGCAAGAAGAGATGTTAGATAGTAGGTTTAGATTATGCAGAATACACACAGAACTGCCTTCGGATGCACTAAAGTCTGCTATCTAGAATGTATAACTATCCTAGAACTCTGGAACATTAACTGAAGGTAGTGAGAAGTCTCCAAACTCTGACTTCTCGACAGAGAGGAAGGATGTCTTCTTGTCATCGAAGTATAGTTCAACAACGCCAGTTGGTCCGTTACGATGCTTTTCTATCAAAATTTCTACGATATTTTTGCGCTCAGTGTTCTCACCGTACTTGTCCTCACGGTGGATGAACATCACGACGTCCGCATCTTGTTCGATGGAACCTGAGTCACGAAGGTCAGAGAGTCGAGGACGTCCTCCGCGAGATTCTACAGCACGTGATAGCTGGGATAGGGCGATAACAGGAACATTGAATTCTTTGGCGAGACCCTTTAGAGAGCGAGAGATTTCTGTTACTTGGTTTACCATATTGTCGTAATTCTTCGCTGTGCTCATAAGCTGCAAGTAGTCCACAATTACTAGACCAATCGGCCTATCTGAGTGAAGACGGCGTAGTGTGCTACGCATGTTAAGGATTGAGTTAGCTGCGGTATCGTCTACATAGATCGGAGCCTTCATGAGCTCGTGCATACCAGTCTGTAGACGCTCGAATTCTTCATCAAGTGAAAGTTTTGCGGTGCGGAGCTTCCATCCATCTACCTGCGACTGAGCTGAGAGCATACGATCAACGAGTTGTTCTTTACTCATTTCAAGAGAAAAGATAGCAACAGGGATATTGCTTTTTACTGCCGCGTTACGTGCAAAATCCAGCGCAAGGGAAGTCTTACCGACGGAAGGTCGAGCTGCCAAGATGATGAGATCTGATGGCTGGAAGCCAGAGAGTTTGTTGTCGAGCTCCTTGAAGCCGCTTGGTGTGCCGCGCATACCGCCCGTGTTGTCGGCAAGCTTTTCAATACGCGACCAGGTCTCATCAATGAGTTCAGTGAAGCCGATAAGCCTCCCAGAAGAGTCACCTTTAGTGGTGATTTCATATATTGTCTTCTCAGATTCTTCGAGGATACTCTCAAGTGAGTCTTCTTCCTCGTAAGAAATTTCTGAGATATGGTTACTGGCTTCAATGAGCTTGCGTAGGAGCTCCTTCTTTCTAATAATCTGAGCATAGTACTTGATGTTAGCCGCGGACCCGACGAGACCGAGGAGGTCTGAGAGGTACGACGCTCCGCCAATCTGGTCGAACACTTTTTTATTTCTAAGGAGCGCAGACACTGTGAGAATGTCTACTGGCTCTTTAGTGTTAACAAGCTCTTCGATGGCTTCATAGATTATCTGATGTTTAACAGCATAGAAACTCTTAGCATTAAGCATATCTGAAATATCAAAGAATGCATCAGAGGAGAGGAGGAGTGATCCTAGTAATGCTTTTTCAGATTCTAAATCTTGAGGAGGCACGCGTGAGCCAGAGAAAGGGTTCTCGGTAGCTTCTGCTTTATCATACCCGGAGTAGCTTCGCTTTTTGTAAGACTTAGTTTTTGAAGACCCTTGTAGTTGGCTAAGTGGTAACATGTCTAAGAGTGTACAAAAAAGAAGCCTCTAGACACAAATGAAAATGAACTGTCTCGTGGTGCTTTTATGGGGAGAGTGTGGATAACCAGATAATTATCAGGAGCCCTTTATATCTTCACCACTTCTTGTCCGTCTGGCGAGTCTTTTACTATGTATCCTAGCTTTCGTATCTCGTCACGCAAGCGGTCAGACTCAGAGAAGTCCTTGTCCTTTCGAGAAATCAGTCTTTTGTCTAACAGCTCTACCACTTCCTTCGGAAGATGGAGTACTTCTTCTTTTAGTTTTTCTAGACCGAGTCCGAGAAGCTCGTTCATCTCGAGCAGGGTAGCGGCAAGATCAGCATCGTTTCCTTGTTCTTCTTTTATCATTTTCCACATGTGCGCGATTGCTTCTGAAGTATTACAGTCATCTCGAAGTGCTTCTAGGAATGGTTCCAGGTAGGTCTCTAAGATGTTACCTTTCAGGTGGCTTCCGCGAAGTATGTGGTCGGTAAGCTTTTTGTATGCAACCTTTACTGCGTCTAATGCTTCGTAGGTGAACGTGAGCTCTTTTCTATAATGAGCAGTGAGGATGAAGTATCGGTATATCTGAGGAGAGTAGCCCTTCTTTATGAGACTTTCCAATGTAAGAAAGTCGTCACTTGATTTTGACATCTTGCCTGTTTTGTCCTGGAGGAAGTTAACATGCATCCAGTAGTTCACATACTTGTTGCCTGTTGCGCACTCACTCTGGGCTATCTCGTTAGTGTGGTGCACCTTAATATGATCTATGCCGCCTGTATGAATATCGAAATGTTCCCCGAGATACTTCATCGACATTGCAGAACATTCAATATGCCAGCCAGGGAAGCCACGACCCCATGGAGAATCCCATTCCATCTGGCGTTTCTCATTTTCAGGTGAAAACTTCCACAGTGCAAAGTCTGAAGGTGAATGTTTATTTTTATTTTCTTCAACACGCGCACCGGACTTTAATCCTTCCAGGTCAAGTTGTGCCAGGTCCCTATACCTCTCAAACTTTTCTGTGTCGAAATAAATACCGTCATCTTCAATTGTGTAAGTGTATCCTTTTTCTTCTAATGAAGTGATGAGTGCAATCTGTTCAGATATGTGGTCGGTTGCCCTCGGGAATGTGTAGGTAGAGATGGGAATGTTAAGTGCTTCCAAGTCCTTCTTAAATGCTTCTTCATAAAACAGTGCGACCTCCCATGCAGTTTTACCCTCTCTCCTTGAACCCTTTTCTAGTTTATCTTCACCGTTATCTCCGTCATCAGTTAAGTGTCCGACATCAGTGATATTGATAATATGCTTTACCTCGTATCCTGAATAGCTAAGCATTCTTCTGAGAGTGTCTGCGAAGATGTATGCACGCAGGTTACCAATGTGCGCGAAGTGGTAGACGGTTGGTCCACACGAGTAAATGTGCACTTTGTCCTCATGAATCGGTGTGAAGAGTTCGGTTTTCTTTGACGCTGTATTATAAAGGTGAATTGGAGAATGCATATGAAAATAAATATCCCTTTTATTCTATCACAGAGATTGTATACTGAGTTCTTATGAATAGACTAGAAGATATAAAACATCACATTACTTTAAATAGCAAAAATACTCTCACGAAACGCTTTGCTCTTAAAAGTGTTGCTATTGGGACTGGGATTTTCGCCATTTTTGTGACTGGGTTCTTGGTGGGGAATGGGATGAGTACAAAAGCAGAAGCATCTCTAGTTAACTATGATTCAGAGCTTTTTAAATCAGTGCGTATGCAGCTTGATAACAAGTTTGTCTTTTGGAAGTCGTCTTCCACACTTCCGACAGCGCAAGAGCTCGAGTACGGTGTTATTCGTGGTTATGTAGACAGCTTCAAGGACCCATACACGGTATTTATGCCACCAAAGGAAGCAAAGAGCTTTGCAGAAAACGTAAAGGGGTCATTCGGTGGTGTCGGTATGACTGTCGGCATGAAGGAAGGGAATATCGTTGTTATCGCGCCACTTAAGGATTCTCCTGCGATGAAGGCTGGCATTAAAGCTGGAGACATTATTACTGCAGTTGATAAGAAAAGTGTTATAGGTATGACATCCGAAGAAGCGGTGACCTATATAAGGGGTGAGCTTGATACGCCGGTTACAATTACTGTTCTTCATGCAGATGCAAAAGCTACGAATGATATCACTATTGTACGAAAAGAGATTAAGATTCCAACTATTGATACCGAAAAGAAAGGTGGTGTGTTCGTCCTTAGGCTCTACAACTTCTCTTCGGAGTCACCAGATTTGTTCCGTAACGCAATGAACGACTTCATTCAATCTGGCCTCTCTAAGCTTGTAATAGATCTACGTGGTAATCCCGGGGGGTATCTGGAAGCAGCTGTAAATATGGCAAGCTATTTCCTTCGAGACGGTCAAGTGGTGGTGTCTGAGAAGCAAGGTAAAGCTGAGAATCAAATTAACCATAGAAGTACAGGCATAATCGGTATCCCAGGAGGAATTACAACGGTAGTACTCGTTGACGGTGGTTCTGCTTCAGCTTCTGAGATTTTAGCAGGAGCACTTAAAGATCACGGTATCGCTATGATTGTGGGCACAAAGACATTCGGTAAAGGTTCAGTTCAGGAGCTCATTAACTTAGATGGCGGAGCATCACTTAAGGTCACAATTGCGAAATGGTTCACTCCTAACGGTGTTAACATCTCTGAGCATGGAATCACGCCAGACTTTGAGGTTCAGGCGACCACCACACTTAAAATGAAAGACGGAACAATAAGAGATGTTCAGCTAGAAAAAGCTATCGAAGTATTGAATAAGAAATAGAGCAGAAGACATCTGATAGTAGACAGCGGTCTTAAAGACCTTTTGCGTGAGATAGGGGTCTGTGAGAGTATGTTATAATCACATCACTATGAAAGTAATACTCTTGAAAGATATGGCCAAGCTGGGGAAGCGTGGAGAGGTAAAAGAAGTCTCAGATGCGTATGGGATGAATGTGCTTATCAAAAAGGGGAATGGGGTTCTTGCTACGCCAGGTGAGCTTGCAAAATGGAAGGCTCTTGAAGAGAGTAAGCTTAGGAAAAAGGAGACAACTCTTAATACTTTCTATGCACTTGTTGAAGCTTTAAGATCAGCGAAAGTGCTTATTAAAGGTAAGAAGCGTGATGACAAAGGGCAGCTTTTTGCTACTATTCGAGAGACTGACATAGCTGACGCGATCTTTGAAGCAGTTAATCTCTCTGTTGACCCAAAGCAAATAGTCTTCCCAAAGCCGATAAAGTCCGTAGGTGTACATGTTGCACAGATTAAACAGGGCGATAAAGTTTCAGACATTACTGTGGAAGTCGTTTAGCCCAGTTCTCAGTTTTAAGTTTTAAGTTTTCAGATAGAAGATAAGAACAAAGAAAAGCGCGATCCTCCGGATCGCGCTTTTCTTTGTTGTGCTCTCTTACAACTGAGAACTAAAAACTTGTAACTGAATTTAGTCGATGTTAGCAATCTTCTTACGCTTGATGCTTCCATCTAGATGTTTCATTCTTCGTTCTGAGAAAGAAACTTTGCCTTCTTTGAGGGCAAAGAGGGTGTAATCCTTACCAAGACCAACGTTCTTTCCGGCCATGATTCGGGCACCTCTCTGGCGTACGATGATAGCTCCAGCTGATGCTGTTTCTCCAGCGTAAAGCTTAGTACCTAAGTACTTTGGCTTACTATCTGTTAGGTTTTTTGCCGAACCTGCGGCTTTACGGGTTGCCATAGTGTATAATTACTACAAGATTGTGGTATCTATTAGAATTCATAGTATACAAGATATTGTCAAAAATATCAATAGAAGGCTCACTTTTTATGATATTCTCGCTCTTCTTGTTTTGGCTGCGCTCCTCTTTATTCTGACAGTTGCCATTAAAGCCGGGACACCGCCAACAGTGGTTTCATATGAGAAAGGGGCAGATGAGACATCTTCTTTTGACTCTGCGCCGCCTGCAATTTTTGCTAGTGTGTCTGGGAAAACCTATACCTACTCATGGTGTCAGGGGGCAAGTAGGATAAAAGAACAGAATAAAATCTTTTTCCAAAATGAAGACGAGGCTAAGAAAAGTGGGAGAACTCTCTCAAAATTATGTAAATAAAGGCGTGTTCAGATAAAAAAATGGCTCACCTTGCGGTGAGCCGGGAAGCCTTTTCGGTTGTCACACCTTATTGGCACCCGCTCAGGGAGGAAAAGCGGGGAAGTGGAGGAGTCACCTCAATAAGTATTCTACACCTGATAACGCTTATGTCAAGTCTCTGGTCTTGTATAAAAATGTCTTTTGTCCTCTTTGAGGCGACATTGTTATCCACTTAGTTTTATTTTACTCGAAACAACATGCCTGTATACTTTTACTATATGGCAAAAAAAGAACAACACGGGAACAGAGAAACCAAAAAACCAAAGAAGGTGGCGAAGAAGTAGTAACCAAGGTTAATGGTTACTTGTAATTAGTAAAGCGAGCGAAGCCTACGGCTTCGCTCGCTTGTCATTTATCCTTATACAAAATTGGAATGAAAAAATCCAGCGCCGGCGTGGTGCCATTGCTGGATTCCTGATGAGTGCTTGCGCACCTATCAGGTTGCAGTAGTTCTTGTCTTGTGCCAGACACGGAGAGTCACGAGCATCCCGATGACGCTGAGCATGATGAGGGCCCATGCGACAGTGTTGTCTTCATAGACGATGTCGACCCTGCGCAGCACAACGAAGCATTCGAGTGCGAGCTGCGCCCCCAAAAAGAAGAGGACGTAGAGGGCGAAGGCGCCCATCGTGAATGCGTTTTGCCACTTCATGACGAATATCCGAAGAACGGATGGTAGCCAGAGAAGTGTGCCGCCGGTCATTCCCAGCATGTAGACAAGCAGGATGATCCAGTAGGACTGCTTTTGTCCGACGTGTTCATCGAGCAAGATGCCCACGTTAATCCCCGCCAGGTGGTAGCAGATCAGCAGGAATGCTGCGGGTGCTGAGAGAATCAGTCCCCACAGTACCGTTACGCTGAAGACCTTGGAGGTGTTTCTCCTCCAGAAAGTCGCATAAGAATTTTCCATGGTGATGGTTCCTTAGGTGTTGGCCTTCTTCAGGCGGGTGTGGTGGATGATGGTGACCAGGACCATGAAGACTGTGATCACGATACCAGCTAGCTTGGTAAGCGCCAACTCAAAAGGTTTGAGTGACATAGGGGCTTCGCTCAATGCGAATGCTGCCACGATGCTTGCGAGGCAGGCGAACGCAATGCGGTTGTCCGCAGTCCAGTAGGCCTGGTAGAACTCAGCGACGAATTTCACCGCCTTTTCATATTTGGCAACAAGGCGAATGGCGAGTTTCCTCTTTTTTGGAAGGAAGTTCGTCACATCAATGCGCAGAGGCACCGTGAACTTGTAGTTCATGGTGCAGAGGCAGAGAAGGAAAGGACCGGCCCAGATACCGACGATGGCTGCCCAGCCGCGGACCCAGGTGAGCTGATGACTGTCGCCCGGCATCAAGATGACCAGAAATGCGACAAAGAGGGCGATCGGCGTCACGAGAATGCCAATGGCGAAGAACGATTTCATGATAGCCGGCATGGAAAACTCCTTAAGTTGTTGAGGTTTGTGAGACAGGAAGACTGACAATGAGCTAGAAATAGCCTTTTGCTATTATACACTAGTTATATAGTTTTGTCAATATGTACAAAAGTTATAAATATTGTAAGAAATGCCATTAATAAAGGCTTTTTTATAGTTCTTCCACTGGTAATTATGAGTTTTTGGCTATATAATAGATCGTATCATGCAATTAACACCTCGACTAAACGAGGCGATTAAGCTCTCGTCTCATTTGCACCGTAATCAGAATAGAAAAGACGAATATAATACCCCGTATGTTAGTCACCTTTATTCAGTTGCTGCACTCATCTCGTCTGCAACTGACGATGAGGATATTATTATCGCTGGCCTTATGCACGACTCTTTGGAAGATGTTCCTCACTATGCGTACGACGATTTAGTTAAAGACTTTGGTGAAAGGGTGGCGCAGATAGTTCTCCATGTCACAGAGCCGCTTGATGCCAACAAAGGAGAAGATGAGCAGTTGCCATGGCTTGAGAGAAAGCAAGCATATCTCAACGTCTTATGCGAAGGAGGCGTAGAAAGTGCCGCAGTCTCAGCTGCGGACAAGATACACAACACAGAGAGTTTTATTTTGGATATGAAAAAAGAGGGAGAGGCATTTACTTCTAGATTCCCGTCGAGTCTACGTAATAAAGTCTGGTTCCATGAACAAGTGCTTACTATCATTAGAGAAAAGTTAGGTGAAGATCACCCCCTTGTCGTTCGCCTTATTACTTGCACTGAAGAGTTTAAACAACTAGTAACTACATCCTAACTTCCTAACGAAGAACCCCTAACCGCATTTTATGGAAACCTACATCTCTATCATTATCTCATTGTTTATTATCGAAGTACTACTATCTGTCGATAATGCGCTCGTTAACGCAACACTTGCTGAGTCACTGCCTGAGGAGAA
>CAYXWO010000025.1:0-9131 GCA_964468825.1 uncultured Candidatus Saccharibacteria bacterium
CTTCTCGTGATACCTGCTTTAGGTGACCTCACGGGGAATCGAACCCCGCTTCCAGGCATGAGAAGCCTGTGTCCTAACCGATAGACGATGAGGCCATGTGATATGGCGTATTGTATTGTACCTGTGGTTCGATTCCAAATAACAGGGAATCGGTCACAACTCTTTTCTTGCTAGAAAAGGTTGCGACCCCTCCTCGGCACGTCTGCCTCCGGCCTTGCGAACTGAGGTTTGCTCAGTTCTCACCCCGCTTCCAGGCATGAGAAGCTGCTAAGCCTCCCGGGACGATGTGCTCATCGCCTAACCGATAGACGAATCAGCAGATTCGTGGCTTGGCCCGATGAGGCAGCTTGTGCCCAGCCATCAGCTTTTAGCCGTTAGCTTGGACTAAAACTGGGTAGGGGAATAATAACACATATTTTTGTCCTTTGCAAACTAGCCTTATAAATCAATGCTTTTTTTGCAATAAAACTTGACACTTGGCTTTATTTTGTTGTGTAATACTTGACTTTTGGTCTCTATCGTGCTATAATTTCATTACACAATAAAATAGTGAGTAAGTAAAGTTACCGATGAGGTATTTTATTTTTCACTAAAAAATTCCAGCAACGAGTCGTTTAGGAGAGCGTAACTCCACAACTATGATAAAAAACTTCTATAAGGTTACCCAGGTTCTCGCGTTTGTGCCATTCATGGCCATGCCGAGCATCTCAGTTTCCTCTAATATTGGCTCACTCGAGACTGCACCCGTAACAAAGGAAGTTGTCTCGGTTGAAGATATCCGCGAAGCACGTGCTCTAGCCATTGACGCTTACTTTAAGGAACGTTCAATGCCGCTCCACGGAACCGGAATGACTTTCGTCCTAGTTGCTGAGAAGTACGGTCTCGACTGGAGACTTATGCCATCAATCGGTGTGCGTGAATCCTCTGGCGGTAAAGCTGCTTGCGGATACAACGCCTTCGGCTG
This sequence comes from uncultured Candidatus Saccharibacteria bacterium, assembly GCA_964468825.1. Lineage (GTDB taxonomy): Bacteria > Patescibacteriota > Minisyncoccia > Phycocordibacterales > UBA5272 > UBA11704. The sequence goes on from CAYXWO010000025.1 coordinate 965, forward strand.
GGGGTCATGTAAGCTACACAACTTCCACAGTTATGAAGAGGCGATTGAGTCCCTCGGACGTAACTTAGGTGGCGCAAACAAGAATACTGCACGTTACTATGCTGGAAAGTCTACTCTAGAAAAGCTCTACTACTATAATGGAACAGTTGTTCCTAGTTACCCGAATGAAGTGATAGCGATTATGGACAAAATGGAGAGAGACTACTTAGATTAATCTGAGGATTCTCCTATCAACAAAAAAGCCCCGACCGAGGGCTTTTTTGTTGAAGAAAGTAAGGAGTGTGATAGGATTCTGTTATCTTCAACTAAGTTCAGACGGAGGATGACATGCTCTTTTCTTTCAGGTGCTGGTGGCAACGACTACTCGACGGACTACGGCTTTTTGAGACTAGGCGAACCCCTTCGGAGCCTCCTCCACGTGAGGCATCGAGACCACCGTATCGGCCTATGTCGAATCGGCATGAGGTGACGAGATATCGCGCTCCGAATGTCGTGATCCCGGCTGGCTATAAGTTCATCCGCGCTCCTCGCGGAGGACAAGCGCTCGTCGTTCAGGCGAACCGCGAGAACAGGCCAAACACTCCCGGCAGCGGCGGCCGTAACGGCAGCCGATAGGCATCTGGCCTTAAAACAGAAAAGCCCCGTGAGCGGGGCTTTTCATTTTTTAAATTAACTTACTCTGGCTTCTTGTCTATCTTGTTGATAGGAGACTTCACGAATACAAAGTACACAACAGCGAGTACTGCAATAAAGTCGATGAGACTTGAGATGAATGCCCCGTACTTAAAAGTTATGTCGGTAAGAGGAAGTGTGTAAGCTAGTGAGTTCAGGTTACCTGCAGCTCCAGTTACGGCACCGATGAGAGGATTGATAAGGTTTTCCACAATACTCGTTACAAGTTTAGTAACAGCGCCACCCATGATAATACCGACAGCTAATCCGAGCACACCTTTCTCACGAATAAACGCAATGAATTCTTTCATATAACTAGTTAGTAGTTAATGGTTAATAGTTGTTAGTAAGTACATACACTATTTTATCACAGGTCTTATTTTCGGAGAATTAAGAAATATGCTAGAATCGATGGACGGTTTCAATGCCTGGTATCATGTTTCTGGCATTTGATACTATGATAAATATTGGAGAGTTGGCTGAGCGGTCGAAGGCACCTCACTGCTAACGAGGCGAGGGCTCACGCCCTCCGTGGGTTCAAATCCCACACTCTCCGCAAAATCGCGAGCACGTAGTGCGACAATATTCTTCCTCCGCAACACAAACAACATAATTTGCGCAGTGCAGAATGGCAAGCATATACGCGACCACATTCTGCCTCCGCAAAATAGTTTTCAAACACATGGAGAATTGGCCGAGTGGCTTAAGGCAGCGGTTTACTAAACCGCCGATCCCTCAAAGATCCGTGAGTTCGAATCTCACATTCTCCGCCATAAAAAAAGACCGCTTAGGCGGCTCTTTTTTTATGGCGGAGAATGAGCGCAGCGACTACGTTGCGCGTTGAGATTCGAACAGAGAAGGGTGTCAGGGAAACGGTAGTTTCCCTGTGGAGGAGAGCAGTGAATGTAGTCATGAACGTTGAGAACCGTGGGCCGTAACCCGCGAAGAGCAGGTGTAGGTTTCGAGTGTGGCAACACGAGAGGCTCAAAACCGGAGTGAGTGAAGCAAACGCAGGTTGTTCGATTCTCACATTCTCCGCAAAATAGTTGTTTTGTTTACAAAACGACATATTTTGCGCAGTGCATTTTAAGGAGCTTTAGCGACTATAAAATGCCTCCGCAACAACATATTTTGCCCAGTCCAAACTCGCGAGCGAAGCGACCAGAGTTTGCCTTCGCAACGTGTCTATAAAATATACGGAGCAATCTCACTTTTTCTTACATTTGTTCTCAGTAGTTTTGTGAATGTTTTTAGGTGACTCACATGTTTGGGATAATGTCACATTTTTAGATGACGCCGGTTATAGTAGGTACAAGGATTATAATCTTACTAAAATCAGGAAACATCTATGCAATTTATTATTTCTTTCAGCGCCCTCCTCTTAGCTCTTGTTATGGGTGCTACGCCAGCACATGCCCTTACCCCTAAAGAGACGAGTGCTTACTTTAATGGTCCTACCGTGTCTCGTGTTACTGATACTACTGCGCAGGTCTCACTCTCGCCAAGTGTATTAGCAGGTATAACAGACGAAGAAAAGAAAGGGGTTTATTTTGAATACTTTGAGACACAACAGATGTGTATCATGATCTATCCAACACCTGAGCACTGCCTCCCTAAGAAAACGGGAGTGGGTACGACAGATGTTACTCTCAAAAACTTACAACCTGAGACATCGTATACAGTAAAGTACAAGAGAGATAACACTATTATGTGTATAACAACACCATGCCCCGGGAATGAGTTCGAGAGTCTCTCGGTCGAGTTCGTTACCAAGAAGAGTGGTGAAAGTATTTCCTCTGCGACCTCTACCATGTACACCTTTCTTCGCAATCTTTGGGTTGGCAGTAGAGGAAAAGATGTCTTCTCTCTACAGGAGATGCTGCGAGAGGCGGGGCACTTTAAGGGTGAAGTTACTGGTTACTTTGGCGGAATTACTATGAGCGCCGTTCGCGCCTTCCAGAAAAAGTACGATCTTCCCCAGACTGGGTACTTTGGGCCTCTCACCCGAGATACCGTAGTTAAAAAGCACTATCACAAGAATAAAGATGCTGTAATTTTTGAAGGGACCGTTACCGCGTACTCTACTGCGTGTTTTGCTGATGGTGAATGTAGTATTAGTGTTGATGGTAAAAAGGTGGTTACTACAATAGGTTGGTCACAGGCTGTAGTGGGTAAGGTGATAGGTATTCCAGACTTTGGGTCTATCGAGAATCACATAGGCGCTCATGCAAAGGTATACGCTAAGAAGACAGAAGATGGCTATACGCTCTACGGCAACAAGGACTACTACGTAAGCGTTACAGCAAACCAAACCAAGCTCTCAGCGGGGAGCGCTCCCGCAGGTAATACAAAAGATGTTCAGGCCAATACATGGATGTGGCTGAAGACAGTAATGTCAGACGGAAGCGCAGTAACACCAAATAAGCCAGGGATGTTCACCCTTACTTTCGGCGCCGATGGAAACCTTTCTGGCAAGACTGATTGTAACGGATTCTTTGGAACATACACATTTGGAAGTGATGGATTCATTAAGTTCGGACCATTTGGTATGACGCTCATGTATTGCGATGGCTCACAAGAGGCGCAGTTTTCTGGAGCAGTCGCTAATGCTGATCGTTATAGTATTGATGAATCAGGTAATCTCCAACTCCGTCTTTCAGGGGATACTGGAACGATCTTCTTTATAAAGAAATAAGTACTAGCGGCGCCAAACTAGTTCCTGTCTCTGGGTTGTCAGGCTTAATTCCTTTCACCGTCGTGTATACTTCTGTGTATATGTCTACTCAGAAAAAAGTTATTATCATAGTGATTGCTACTATCGTACTACTAAGCTCAGTTGTGGGTGCTGTTTACTATATACAGATGTCGAAGAATGTTGATTTTATGCCGCCAGAAGATACAAAAGGAATCAGACTCCTTTGTTCTAATGGTTATTCAGGTAAAGCTACATATTACGATGCAGGGAAGGATGGTTTGATGCGAAGATTACTTGTTGTAACCGCACAAGGGGAGGATATTAAACAATATTTAATGCTTGCTACAGTTTCAGCAAGTGGTGCTAAGTTCGCAACAAGAGACGGGGTAACTTCCTTTTGGGAACATCAGGGCGAATTTACCTTCGAGCAAAATGGAGTGCCTTTGACCATTTGCAAAGATGCGAGTAAGCAAACATTTATAGTAGATGGTGAGTCCGTAACTCTAACTGATGGAGTGCTCGTGAAGGAGGTTGCACCTGGAAGTGTGGCTAAGGATACTATTCGCTACTTTGGTAACGAAGCGAAGGGCGATATAAACGGTGATGGTAAGGAGGATACAGTCTTTTTGGTAACAAAGGAAACTGGTGGAACAGGCCTCTTCTATTACCTTGTTGGAATGCTTGCAACAGATGTTTTGCCGAAGGGTACGAAGGCGGTGTTAATTGGAGATAGGATAGCTCCACAGACTACTGAAGTACGTGACGGAATTATTCTCGTTAACTATGCAGACAGAAAGACAGGTGAGGCTTTCACTGTGCAGCCATCTGTGGGCAAAACTCTTAGGCTTAAGCTAGATACCATCGCGCTAGACTTCGGTGAAGTGGTGCAAGACTTTGAAGGAGACGCAGATACAAGCAAGATGACGCTCAGTATGAAGGAGTGGAAGTGGATTAAGACAACGTATGATGAAGACAAAGAAATTTTCCCAACAAAAAAAGATGCTTTCTTGATGACTTTTACTGAAGAAGGTGAGGCTTCCTTTAAGACTGACTGTAATAGTATGAATGCGGAATATACAACAATTACTGACACGCTTTCATTTGGCCCGCTTGCATCTACCAAGATGTATTGTGAAGGGTCACAAGAGACAGAATTTGGGGCGATGCTAGCAGATGTAGAGAGATATTTGTTTACCTCAAGAGGCGAACTTGTTCTTACGCTTAAGAAGGATGGCGGGACTATGGTTTTTAGATAGTAATAGAGTTAACAGAAAGAAGGCTGCGAGAAATTTTAGGTAATTCCCTGAGATAGGGTGATAGAGTTGGTTATGATATAGTTTTTTGTATGAATAAAGAGGTAACGATTGAGGAAAGCTGGAAAGAAAAGTTGAAAGATTTTTTTGAGACTGAGACATTTAATACACTGATCTCCTTCATCAAGGATGAATATCTCTCCAAAAAAGTCTTTCCCGCACCTAGAAACCTATTTAAGGCGTTTTCACTTACTCCATTTCCTAAGGTAAAAGTAGTTATCTTAGGACAAGATCCATACCATGGTGACGGTCAAGCAAATGGGCTATCGTTTTCTGTTCCGGAAGGAGTGCCAGTTCCTCCGTCACTAAAAAATATATATAAAGAGGTTGAATCAGACCTTGGCATCAAGAAGGATTTTTCTAATGGAGATTTGGAGCAGTGGGCTTCACAAGGAGTTCTGCTGCTTAATGCTGTTCTAACTGTTGTCGCTAGTACGCCTGCATCTCATAAAGGAAAGGGGTGGGAAGAGTTTACTGATACAGTTATTAAAAAAATATCTGACGAGGGGGAGCATGTTGTTTTTATGTTGTGGGGGAATTTTGCTAGAGGTAAGAGAGGTTTGATAGATACCACTAAACACTTAGTTCTTGAAGCGCCGCACCCGTCACCTTTCTCTGTCCACTCTGGATTCTTTGGATGTAAGCATTTTTCGCGCTGTAATGAGTACTTGAGAAAACACGAGAAAGAGGAAATAGTTTGGTAAAAGTGTCACAAAAGTATCGCCAGTTTGTTATATAAGTATAAGGAGAATGTATGATGCGCAGTCACTGTCTCGTTATATATACACCACAAAAATCACCATGAAAAAGATACTTATCACAACACTAGTGTCATCTATTGCACTCACAACGAGTGCTTTTGCTGACACTGGTACTATTTATATTCCGCAGGCTCCTGCCTTTTCTTCTGTGTATCATGTTAATGAAAACAAAGAAGAGATAAAGGTTACTAATAACGAAGCAAAAGCAAAGAAAAGAGCTTCAAAAATAATTGACGAGAGAATAAAGTCTCTTGAAGGCAACAGTGAGGTAATTGCTAAGAATAAAAAATTAACCACAGAACAGAAAAGCGTACTTACTACCACACTGCAGTCGGAAGTAACTAAGTTAACAGCTCTCAATGTGTCTGTAGCTAGTTCTACAAGCGCAACTACCACCAAGATGCTTATTGATTCTGTTTTTAGTGATTACCGTATTTACGGAGTAGTTATACCAAAAGTACGACTAGACGTTCGTATCTATCAGCTCAAGAATCATGCTGCAACGCTTTCAGAAACGTTTTCTAAGTTGCAAGTAAAGATTGATGAGCAAAAGGCCAAAGGTAACGATACTACTTCTTGGCAGAAAGGATTAGATGATGCAAAAGTGCTCGTTGCTCAAGATATGTTCAAGCTAGATGAGCTCCTTAAGAAGACGGCGACACTTACTCCTGCTTCATACGGTACTACTAGTAAAGCTATTATAGAGTCAGTTGGTAGTGATATTAAAATAATAACCAAAGACTTTACTACAATAGTCAGCAAGGTTCGTACACCAGCAAAAATGAAGAAGGCGGCACCAGTGGCTACTGTAGCTACAAGTACAGTCAATGGTGCTACTACAACAATAGATTCGACAACGGTTAGATAAAATAGGCCACTAGCTGGCTTTGTGTAAGAAATAAAAACATCCGAGAAGTGGCGGATGTTTTTCTTTTGCAGTGCATAGTTTAGTGAGCTATGGTTACAGCATGCACCGAAGCTGCGCCCGCATCTACGAGTGCTTGGCGAGCTTCTCGTAGTGTTGCACCTGTGGTCGTAACGTCATCTACGAGCAAATAGTGTTTACCTTCTCCATGTACAGTTGCCCTAAAACTATTTTTTTGGTTAGTGAGTCTTTCTTTTCTTGATAGGGTCGTAACTTGACGTGATGGACTTCTTTTTCTAACAAGAGCGCTACTATCTAACTCTAGCCCAGAGTGTTGCGCTAGAGCTCTCGCCAGTAGTTCTGATTGATTGTACCCACGAAAGAGTTTGCGCGTATAAGGCATGGGTATAGGGACTACAATATAATGAGAAGTATCTTTCTCATTAAGTGGCAGTGTCATTTCACTTGCTAGCGGCTGGATAAGATCTTTTCTATGAAAAAATTTTATGGCGTGAATTATTTTCTTTACCCTTTTGTCTTTGTATGAAAAACGAGAAAGAATAAAATTCTCTGGAGTATCAAGCGGTCTTGGTAGTGACTGTAAACACGAAGTGCAGATAGTCTCATTATTTTTTTTGCACACAAAACATATGCAAGGAAAAAATAGAGTATCAAGTATTTTTAGAAAAGAGTGCATCATCCACATCCTTAATCGTAGTGTATAGAATTTTTTTACAATAGTAAGTGTATACTGAAGTACATATGTTCGACTTTATTAAGAAAGAAGAAGTAGCTCAAGCAATTGGTCTAGATATCGGCACATCTTCAGTAAAGGTTGTGCAACTTCGTAAAGAGAAAAATAGAATTATTTTAGATACATACGGAGAAGTTGCTCTCGGTCCGTATGGAGGCCTAAAAGTAGGACAAGCTATTCACCTTGGAGAGGAGAAGTTGTTAGAGGCGATACAGGACTTGTTTAAGGAGGCTAAGGTAACTGCGAGAAACACCGTTGTGGCAATTGACCCAAGCGGAGCCTTTGTATCACTTGTTACTGTCCCCCAGGTCAGTGATGACGAGCTACGCACCATGATGCCGATTGAAGCCAGGAAATATATTCCAATGCCCCTTACTGAAGTCCAAATGGATTGGTGGCATATCCCGCAGACGGTGAGGCTTCGTGGTGATAACAAGTCGGTGAGTGTGGTGTTAGCCGCTGTAAGTAATACTATTCTTATGGGGTATGATAGTTTGGTAAAAAAATTAGCACTCACAAACGTAGAGTATGAGATACATGGGTATAGTTTGCTACGTAGTGCTCCACCCCATACCCATAAGATGGTTTTGTATGTAGATATAGGAGCACAGAGCACTGCGCTATCGCTCGCATACCAAGGCATCGTGCTTGATATGCATGTCATAAGTCGCGGCTCACAAGACGGCACTATGCAATTGGCGAAGGCTCTTTCTATTACATTAGATACCGCAGAGGAGTCTAAGAGAACTTTCGGCTACAAAGGAGATGAGTCCAACCCTTACTTTAAAGATGTGCTCGAACTATCTAGTTATCCACTGTTCGGTGAGGTTGCGAGGCTATCCTTGATGTTCGAAAGAAAGTATAATCAAACAATAGAAGGAATAATACTAACCGGGGGCGGTGCTAGGATTCCTGGTATGTTGCAGGCATATAGTAAAACTGTACACATAGCGGGAAGAGTAGTAACTCCGTTTGAACAAGTTGTTGTTCCTGATTTTTTGGCAGAGATGATGGAGCGCATCGGTCCTTCATATGCTGTTGCAGTCGGGTGCGCGCTCAAAAAACTCATTTCTTAAACTAAAACATGCCGTTCTCATTTAATCCAAC
>CAYXWO010000026.1:0-9052 GCA_964468825.1 uncultured Candidatus Saccharibacteria bacterium
AAGGCAAAGAGGAAAACCAGACCGAAAGCGTACATTCCCGCCTTTCGTGTGGGAATTTAACATTTTATCTTAACAAGTGAGGACCGTTGCGAGCATGTAACCATGCTCATAACGTTCGAACGATGTTAAGAACAAAATTTTATTATAAAAATTTATGACAACAACAAAACAAGAAGTTGCTCCATTTGCAGAAGGTGCAATAGTTATCAAAACAGAAGACATCATAGAAGGTATTGTTGTTGCGATTGAAAAGGCAGCGCTCTACGTAGACCTAGGTGTTGCAGGAACTGGTATCATCTACGGATTCGAGTTCATGAATGCACGTGATGTTATCAAGCGTATCAACATTGGTGATACGATTTCTGCGAAGATAATTACAAAGGAGAATAAGGAAGGCTATGTAGAACTTTCACTTAAGGAAGCTCGTCAGGCTCTCATCTGGAACGACGCAGAACTCGCCATCAAGGAGAAGCGTGTTATGGACCTTGTTATCAAGGACGCCAACAAAGGTGGTCTTATTATCGACTGGCAAGGTATCTCTGGATTCCTCCCTGCTTCACAGCTTAAGGAAGAGAACTACCCTCGCGTTGAAGATGGAGATAAGGATAAGATTCTCCGTGAACTCAAGAAGATTATCGGGAAGCGTATTTCTGTATCTATTATCTCTGCTCTTCCTAAGGAAGGTAAGCTTATCTTCTCTGAGAAGGATGGCAGTGGCGTAAAGGAGACGAAGGAAATCGCACTCGGTAACTACGCAGTTAACGACGACGTTGAAGGAACAGTTACAGGTGTCGTTGAATTCGGTATCTTTATCAAGCTTGCAGATGGCGTTGAAGGACTCGTACACAAGAGTGAAATTGATTGGGGTCTTGTAGAAGATACTCGTGCTCACGCTCGTGTTGGTGAAAAAGTTCGCGCTAAGATAATCGAGATAAAGGATAGCAAGATCTCACTATCACTTAAGGCCCTTAAGGACAACCCTTGGAAGGAAGCTGCGAAGAAGTATAAGAAGGGTGACGAAGTGAATGGTGTTGTTATTAAGTTCAATAAGCATGGAGCACTCGTTTCTATCGAAGAAGGAGTAGCTGGGCTCGTGCACGTTTCTGAATTTGGTGATGAGGCTGCACTCCGCGCCACTCTCTCACTCGGCAAGAGCTACAAGTTTGCAATCACTCTCTTTGATGCAGACGAAGAAAGAATGACACTTTCATTTGGGGAGAAGAAGTAAGACAAAAGACCGCTTCGCTTGTAGAGCGTAGAAGGTAAACAGTAGAAAATACATAAAGAGCGGCGCCGTAGGCGCCGCTCTTTATATTTCATTTTAGAAACACATAAGAAAACTATGAACCAAATTCCTCCATCATACTATTTCTATAAACCCCTAGCTGCTGACTGAGCTGACGATCTTTAAGACAGTACTGGAGGGCTTCTTGAACCCTGTGCTGATAGATAGAGTCATCGAAAGACAGCTCCCAAGCCTTAGTTGCAGATCTTGTCATATCAAAGAAAATATTAGAGTTCTTACCTTTCCTTCGCATCTCTACAGCTTTTTTTTCTAAATATTGAGACATAACAGCAACAGCAAAAGGAACCTCAGCCTGTAGTAACATAGAAACATCTTTTAAAGCTTTTTCTTGACTTGACCCCTGAAACACCTTATTAACAAAAATTGAATCAAGGCTTACGACTATCTGAGGGCCAGCCAAAACTGCGTGCGGTTTATCGGGCTCATCTGAACTCGTTGGATTTTTATAATACTTAAGAAGCATAACCTCTTCAGCTTTTCTAAAAAATTTCTCATTATTAGACCCTCGCTTTTGAGAAAGTCCCCCACTCTGAATCCAAGCATTAAGCCCAATCGCCTCCTCAGAGGAAATATCTGCTATAGAGTGAAGGTGTCGCTTCACTCTCCTTAACTTTTTATCTAAACCAACTTCTTCAATAACTCCTCCTTTCTCGAAAGCAGAATATCCTGGGTCAGCTATATTTTGCTGATGGGTGGTTACGTCAATGGAGGAAATAATAGGGTCTCTCATCTGTCTCACACCACTTTCAATAATAATGTCTGCTCCTTTAAAAAGATCGTCATAAAGAGAGGACCCTCTTGCTGTAATCTTAGATCCAAGCGCTCCATCTTTAATACAAGAGAAGACTAAAGCTTCAGCAACCGATCCAGATCTTTCTTTAACTAGTTCTTGCTCAAAAACCTTTTTCATATTATCTGTCCTTGCAATGTCGTCTTGAAAATTAGAATAGAGAGCAGAAAATGAGCCATCTAGAGGTATGCGACTTTCGTCAAATCGACGACGAACTACTTCCGGGGTTAAATGCATTCCTTCAAGCGTTGCTTGTTTTGGTTGTTGCTGAAACTGCATCATGAAAGTATACCTTTTAATTTTTATTTGTCTCCACCTAATCTTTATTTTTAACAACTTCTACAACCTACTCTCTACTAATTATACCTCTCCATCGCCTTAGTGTGCCCTTCATTTACTATGGTCTGAATAGCCCCGAGCACTTTCGCTGCAATACTACGCAAAAGCTCCTCCTCTTCTTCTTGTACCAACCCCATCACGTACCCCTGCACTTTCTCACCGTGTGGTGGCTTCACCTGTTCCCCATCAGTTTCCTTAGGTGCTATGCCGACACGAATACGGACGAAGTCTCTCTTTCCTAGATGTTCAATAATACTTTTTAGTCCATTATGCCCTCCGTCACCTCTATCGTGTGAGATACGAAAAGTGCCGAATGCTAAGTCTTTATCATCATATATAACAACTACGTCTCTTCCTTCGTGATAGCGCAGGTATTCTGCAACAGCTTTTCCACTTTCATTCATAAATGTCTGAGGAACCATAATCTCACAGTTGTCTATCTTCATCACTTCATCCTTGATCATCGAAAGAAGTAGCCGTGCGATGTTATGACGTGTGCGAGCATACTTGTCCCCTGGATTACCGAGCGGCACGAGTGTAAACATTTTCATGATACATAGTATATCACTAGCAAAAGTTCTAAGTTTTCAGTTTTAAGTTCTAAGAAAACTTTGTAGCCAGGATGCATTCCAACTTAAAACTAAGAACTGAAAACTTAAAACTGTTCTCTGCTTGCACAGAGCAACCCATATCTATATACTGAAGCTCATAATGTTTTCACAGGTAGCAACCGCAATCTTCAGCTCACTTTCCGACATGCTCCAAAACCCAGTCTCGATGACCATCTTTGGACTTCTGTTCTTACTCATCGTTGCTCTTCTCTTTGCAATCGTGTATCCCTCTTGGAGGTATGCGCTCGTTAAGATGAAACTCCTCGAAGAAGATGAGGCTCCTGCGTCACTTCTCATCTGGATTATTGGAATTATTGTTGTTGTTAAATTAATACAAGCTTTTCTTATCCAGCCATTTATAGTAGACGGTGGGTCGATGCTTCCAACATATCATAATCAAGAATTCCTTCTCGTCGACAAGCTATCTTACAGACTAGGTGAACCAAAACGTGGAGATGTCATCATCTTTAGACTCTATGAAAACCAAAAGAATCCTTACCAGGGCAAGTATTTAATCAAGCGAGTCATTGGTAAACCCGGAGAAAGAGTTTCGATACTAAACGGAGTGACAACAATCTACAACGAAGAGAATCCTCAGGGGTTCATTATTGAGGAACCGTTCGTCAGCTATAAAGAGACTAGTAAAGACGTAGACATCCTGCTGGACAAAGATCATTACTTTGTAATGGGTGATAACAGATCACAGAGTTATGACAGCCGTGACTGGGGACCGCTCGATGCTTCACAGATAAAAGGCCAAGTGCTCTTCCGTGTCTACCCATTTGGCTCTGCTGCGTACGAGCCCGGGCAGTATAGTTTTAGTAAATAGTAGTAACCAATTAAGCATATGAATGATAACGACAAAAATAAAAAAGAAGCCCCTATCTCTCTTAAGGGTATGCACGACCTCATGGAGGATAGCTACTACGCTTATCAGGGACTCTTTGAAAAAGCTCAAGAGGTTGCTGTCTACTATGGCTTCAAGCCAATAGAAACACCTGTACTAGAAAAGGAAGAGGTGTTCACTTCAGCTCTCGGAGAAGGAACGGACGTTATTGATAAAGAAATGTACACCTTTAGAGGTAAAGGTGGCGACCGAATAGCAGTTCGTCCAGAGTACACGGCGTCTGTCATGCGTTCATATCTTGAACACGGTATGCAGACACTCCCTCAGCCAGTAATGCTCTACTCATACGGCCCAGTGTACCGTCACGAGAATCCACAGCGCGGAAGACTAAGGCAGTTCAGGCAGTTCAATCTAGAGATACTTGGAACAGAGAAGTCTATTGCAGACGCCCTCATCATAAGGACTCTTACTACTATTCTTGAAGAATTTGGTTTCAAAGACCTCATTGTCGACATCAATTCAATGGGCGACAAAGAAAATCGCGCACCTTTCCTAAAGGACCTCGTTACCTACTATAAGAAGCATTTGGATACCCTCTGTAAGGACTGTCATGAACGTATTAAGACCAACCCTCTTCGTCTCCTTGATTGTAAGCAGGCGCAATGTCAACCGTTAAAAGATAACGCACCTTCTTCACTCTCGTATCTTTCTAACGATGCTCGGAGCCACTTCAAGGAGGTCCTTCAGTACCTCGAGGAAATGGGCATTACATACAGGATTAATAATTCTCTCGTGCGAGGCTTGGACTACTATTCACGTACAGTTTTTGAAATCATTAAGCTTGATGTTGATGAGAATGGAAAGGAGAAAGAAATAACAATAACAGGAGGAGGTCGTTACAACGGCCTTGCGAAGATGATGGGCGCTAAGAAGGAGGTTCCTGCAGTTGGAACAGGTCTTGGAATGGAACGTATCATGATGTTCCCTGAATGTAAGGCTCCATCTCCAAGAATTATGAAGACCCCTAAGGTTTACTTTATTCAGCTTGGATTTGAAGCAAAGCTAAAGAGTCTTTGTATAGTAGAGACCCTGCGTAAAGCTCGTGTTCCTGTCTACCAATCAATATCAAAGGACTCACTCGGTACACAGCTTGCCATGGCGGAGAAAATGGAAGTGCCTCACGTAATCATCTTTGGTCAAAAGGAAGCGATGGATAACACGGTGATTGTTAGAGACATGAAGACGAGATCTCAAGATACCGTTAAGATAGACGCACTTTCTGACTACATAAAACATATTAAGTAGTAAGCCATATTTTCGCTAAAAGCTAATTGCTAATTGCTAATTGCTGTGCTATAATTGCAACCACTATGTCAAAGATAAACGTCGAAGTAAAAAAGAACGGGACCGAAAATGTCCTCTCTTTAGTACGCCGCTTCCAGAAGCGAGTTCAAGAATCAGGGGTACTACCTCGCGTCCGCAGTATCCGTTACAGCGAAAGAGCTCTCTCTCCTCTTAAGGTAAAGAAGGCTAAGATGAAAAAATTAGCTGGCCTCGCTAAGTACGAAGAAGCGAAGAAAATGGGCAAGCTTGTAGAAAAGAAGAAGCGAAGATAATACTAACAAAAGAGGCGCACATGGCGCCTCTTTTGCTATACTGCACATATGTCTATCATTGAAGAAAAGAACCTAACAGTACTGCGAAAAGGATCTCCTATACCAAGCCTTCCTTTCTTATTAATAAAGGAAAAAATTCTCGGCAAGGGTTACGACCTGACTGTTATATTCTGTTCTCCAAAAGAGTCAAAAGAGCGTAACCAGACATATCGTCAGAAAGATTACCCGACCAATATTCTTTCTTTCCCTCTTGAAAAGAATGAAGGTGAGATATATATCTGCCTTTCTATCGCACGACGTGACGCAGGGAAGTTCGAAATGACATATGAAGAGTTTCTTCACTTACTTTTTATCCATGGGTGCCTTCATTTGAAAGGACACGACCATGGTAGTACAATGGAGGAGCTAGAATATAAGTATTTAAAACAATTTTTCCGTGGCAGCAACTAGAGAAACAATGATAATCGGAATCGACTTAGGAAGCGGTAATATCCGCGCTATTGGTGCGACTAGAAGCGCTGAATCTAGGTATCCAACTATCATAGCCACTCACAAAAGACCACTCGAAGGTGTCGATAAAGGAAATATTATTGACATTGAAGAAGTAACTAGGGCAATAGAAGAGACGATCGCCGAACTAGAGGAACAGTCAGGCACTACAGCAATACACACACTTATCTCAATTGGCGCACACGGCCTCTCATCGTATCACGCAAGCGGATATGCTCAGGTTTCTCGTGGTGATGCTTCTGTTACTGACTTAGATATTGATAACGCTATAAAAGATGGTCATCGCGCAATAGCAGATATCCGTAACAAGTCAGTCATTCACGCTATACCAATGGACTACAAAGTAGACGGTAACAAAATTCAAGGCGACATCATCGGCGTTCGTGGTAATAAACTTGAGGCCAAGACACTGTATGTCACGTACCCTCTGCAGTGCATGAATGTTCTTAAGAAAACACTAGACAATGCAGACGTGCGCGTAACTGACATCGTAGCTGGACCAATTGCCGAGAGCATTCCCCTTCTCACTAAGAAACAGAAGGTTGCGGGCGTTGCCCTCGTTAACATCGGACAATCTGTTACATCACTTTTGGTGTATGAGAAAAATATTCCTTTACTTATTTCAACCATTCCAATAGGTGGTGATGACATTACCAGGGATATCGCCCTTGGCATGAAAGTCACACTGGAAGAAGCAGACGATATAAAAAATGGCAGAGCAACATACGCATACTCAAAAAGAAAAGTAGAGGAAATCATAGAAGCTCGCCTAGAAGACTTATGTGCAAAAATTAACAGAGAACTTTCTCGTATTATGCGATCCGAACTCTTGCCTGCCGGAGTAATCATCACTGGTTCAGCAGTACATGTACCTAGACTTGAATATGTATTCAGGAGTGAGCTGAAGCTTCCAATAAAAGTTATTACTAACGAGCTAGTGAAGTTGACCGGTGACACAGTGCGAGATGGCTCATGGGCACGCGCTTACGGACTTACTTTCCTTGCGCCGAATGACACTGAAAAAGACGTACTGAAGGAGTTGATAACATCAGTTTTTACTCGTGTCAAGAAATTCATTTCTAAATTTTTACCTTAAAAAATAAGACTTTTACGAATTTTTGCCTCTAAAAAGCATCTTTGCAAAAATACTTCCAAGTTGGTATAGTTAGAGGACTATCAAGTAACGTCCCCAAAAATCCTTCATGGCAAAAGTAAACCCAGAGATTGAAAGCTTCGCTCGCATTAAAGTTATCGGTATCGGAGGCTCAGGCAAAGGAGCACTGAATCACATGATCAACTCCAAACTACAAGGGGTTGAGTTCGTTGCAATGAACACAGACACTCAAGATCTTCACCACTCACTCGCAGAGAAAAAAATTCATATTGGGAAGAATCTCACTAAGGGGTTAGGCGCCGGGATGGACCCTGAGATTGGGAAGCGTTCGGCTGAAGAAACTCGCGAAGAAATCCAAGACATCATGAAAGGAACAGACATGGTCTTCATCGCCGGAGGAATGGGAGGTGGAACAGGTACCGGGGCGGCACCTGTTGTTGCATCCGTTGCGAAGAACGAAGGCATCCTTACTATCGGTGTTGTTACTAAGCCATTCTTTTTTGAGGGAGCGTCTCGCATGAAGCTAGCAGAGCGTGGACTAGAGGAACTTGAGAAAGAGGTAGATGCACTTATCGTTATCCCTAACGACAGACTTCTCTCCATTATCGACAAGAATACTTCCGTTAAGCAAGCATTTGAGATGTGTGACGAAGTGCTCCGCCAGGCAGTTGAGGGCATTTCAGATATCATAAGAACAGCAGGGACCATTAACCTCGACTTCGCCGACATCAAGAGAATTCTCAAGGACTCAGGGACTGCTCTCATGGGTGTAGGGCGCGGAACTGGAGAAAACCGTGCCAAGGAAGCTGCAACCGCTGCAGTTAACTCCCCTCTCCTTGACGTCTCTATCCATGGAGCCAAAGGTGTTCTCTTTGCTATTTACGGCGCAGACGACCTCGGAATGCTCGAAGTGCAAGAAGCTGCGAAGATTATTACAGAATCAGTTGATAAAGATGCTAAGGTTATCTTTGGTATTGCAACCGACCCTACACTTAAGAAAGATGAGATAAAAGTCACTGTTATCGCCACAGGCTTCCCTAGCGGCTTTTCTAATAGAGGAAGAGACATTTCGTCTGAGCCTGCTCCAGTAAGAGTTGAAGCAGCACGCCCGGAACCTCGTTTAGAGAGGACTGAAACTGTTAAAGAAATCATGGAGGAAAAGTCTGACGACAAGCGTATTGATTTAGAGATGAATGAAGGTGAGACTAAGCTTGTGGAAGACAAAAAGACAACACCTATTAGCCCTGCCACCCCTACTAAGAAACCTTCTTTTAAGTTTGATGAGGAAGAAGATGACGATGACTGGGAAGCACTCCCACCGTTCCTCCGAAGGAAAAAGTAATTAAAAAGCTCCATCTTTAGATGGAGCTTTTTAATTACTTTTTCCTTCGGAGAGTTTTAAGTTATAAGTTTTTAGTTTTCAGAAGAAATACGATACACTGCTTAGCATATTTACTAAAACACTACTACTATGACAACAGAAAACCATACAGTGTACGATCTTACTATTATAGGGGGCGGGCCTGCAGGCTCTGCTGCTGCAGTGTACGCTGCGCGCAAGCAACTAAAGACTCTGCTCATAGTAAAAGAGTGGGGAGGTCAGTCAATTGTTTCTGAAGATATACAAAACTGGATAGGTACACCACATATCTCAGGACAAGAACTCGGCAACTCACTCCGCAGACATGTTGAAGAGTACAAAGGAACATTCCTCACGATTAAGGAAGATGAGGTAGGTCAGATATCTGGAGAGGAAGGTGGTTTTATTATCGAAGGTAAAAAAGAGTTTCATTACTCAAAAACTATTCTCGTTGCAACAGGCTCGTCTCGTAGACGCCTTGAAGTACCTGGCGCAGACTCCCTCGAGCACAAAGGGCTCACCTATTGCGCGTCATGTGATGGACCACTTTTTAGCGACC
>CAYXWO010000027.1:0-8841 GCA_964468825.1 uncultured Candidatus Saccharibacteria bacterium
AAGGTGAAGGGGGCTTGACTTTTTATATAATTCATGTATAATATATCTTATGGAGGTGTAAAGAGTAACATCTAAGCACAATCCACGAATCCTAGCAGCACTTTCACATCAACCCCGGGTCGGCCTCACGGTTGATCCACTCTGCTCATAGAGCAAAGGAGAGACACCATGACAACCCCCACCGAGGAACTCGCCACCGCTGAGCGCGCTGCAAAGCGCAACGGCATCATCGCCATCATTGCCGCCTGCGTCACCCTCCTTCTGGTGACCCTGGTCTTCGCGATGTTCAACACTGCGCAGACTGCTCGCGCCCAAGCCGACGCTCTCAAGGTGCGACTGGAGGCCTGCGAGAAGAAGCAGGTCACAGCTCCGAGCCTGCCGGCTGCGCCCGCCCCCGCAACGGGGAACGGTTCCTGCGTCACGCAGGAAACGCACGTCACCATCTACGGTTCGTCCAAACCCTCAGCTTCTCAGCCTGTGAAGGTGCAGAAGAAGGGCCCGACTACCGACAAGGCAGCCCTCCCCAAGAAGGAGGCAACGGCCCCGGCCGCCAAGAAGGTGTGGGGGAATATCCCATACGATGCGACCCCAGCGAAACCAAAGAAGTGTTTCACTTCTCAGGCGGTGTCCGGCAGCAAGCCGAACTCCTGCAGCGAAGTCGAAGTTGAGACTCCTTGGGTCAAGGGTCTGCCGCGAAAAGACGGCACCCTTGCACCATTCACGGAGGATGAAGAGGCGTGGACGAAGCGAATGGCTGCCTCCTACGGCATCGCGATCGGAAAGAACCTGGGAGACAAGGCCATAAGAGGCCTCAATGTCAACCAGGAAAATCCGAAGTAGTCAGGAGCACACAACGCTCCAACCAAGGCCGACGCGCAAGCGCCGGCCTTTTCTTTTGGTGTCTATTGACAAGATAGTATATAGTATGGTATAATAAAAAAACTAAATTTATAGTAATATAATAATAAAAACATGAACACATTTTACAAAAAATCCATCGTAGCTATTCTTGTGGCAACAACCCTCTCTTTTGTGGGTGCACAAGAAGTATCCTGGACCTCAGTTTCCCCAACATACAATGATGTATCTTGGACTTCTGTCTCACCAACGTATAATGATGTTTCATGGACCTCGGTCTCTCCTACCTATGATGACGTGTCTTGGACCTCAGTTTCCCCAACATACAATGATGTATCTTGGACTTCTGTCTCACCAACGTATAATGATGTTTCATGGACCTCGGTCTCTCCTACCTATGATGACGTGTCTTGGACCTCAGTTTCCCCAACATACAATGATGTATCTTGGACCACTCCAACCACTAATACAACCGGTTATGGCACTGTCGGTTGGTCAACAACACCAATCAATACTACCTGGAACACCGACATCTCAAACACAGGATGGGTTACTACTAATAACACTTGGGTAAACCCAGGAACTGTTAACACTGGCTGGGTAAATACAGGCACTGTTGTTACACAGACTAACTGCCCAACTAACTCAACCTGGAACGGATCATATTGTGTAAGCACAGTGACAGGAACAGTTATTACTCAGACCAATTGTCCATCAGGCACCGTGTGGAATGGATCTAACTGTGTTCAGAACGTGAATGGTACAGTCATCACTAATGTGAACTGTCCTACAGGAACAACTCGCAACGGAAACACTTGTGTTACTAATGTGACAGGCACAGTTGTTACTAACACCAACTGCCCAACTGGAACTGCCTGGAACGGAACTAACTGTATTCAGACTGTAACTGGGACTGTGATTACACAAACCAACTGCCCTAGTGGAACTACTTGGAATGGAAATAACTGTGTGCAGACGGTAACCGGTAGTGTGATAACTAACACCACATGTCCATGGAACTCAACCTGGAACGGAAGCGCTTGCGTAAGTAGTAACGTTCAACCTGTCGTAACTTATCAGACATGTTGGGACGGGTCAGTTATCCCTACTCATTCTGTTTGTGCTCCGCAGTACAAAGTGTGTTCAAACGGTATCAGTATCCCAATCAATCAGACATGTTACATAGCTACAACCCCAGTTATTTCGCCAATAAAAGTAGTCTTTAACAACGTGGTTACTAGTTTAGCTACAGAAGTAACACAGAACCAAGGACGTTGTAACGGTATTGGACTCATCGCACAAGGCGCTCCATCAACCGGGTGGTTCGAGTATGGTGAGACTGCTAACTTAGGACGCACAACCGTTTCAGCAAATATCGGTTCTTCTGATACTGCTCCATTCTCTAATCTCCTTACTAACCTTAAGCCGTCAACTAAATATTACTGTCGTGCAGTAATGCAGAATAAGCACGGTATTGTGAAGGGGGAGGTGGTTAGTTTTACAACAAAAGGAAAGGCAACAACATATGTAAAGCCTGCACCTGCAACACCTGTTAAGAAACCTACAGCAATCAAGACCCCAGTTAAGAACGAAGTAGTTTGTTCAGACGGAACTACTATCTCAGTGAAGAATCAGTCAGCAGCTACTCTCTTAGCTGACGGACAGAAGCTTGTAACTCTCGGAGTAGAGAAGACAGAAGGAAAGATTGCAAGCGAAGGGATAGTAAAGTTTAAGGTTAGCTTCAAGAACATCACAGATTCACGTCTGACAGAAACTGTTCTTAAGGTGAAGTTGCCTGAAGAAATAAGACTCCTCGAAACAAGTGCTGGTATGTATGATGCAGCAACAAGAACTATTACACTTAATCAGAATACCCTCGACCCATACACAGAAGGAACAATTCTCTTCACTGGTGTTGTTGCTAAAGATGCAGCTCTAGGAAAGACAATCGTCACTAATGCATATATTGCGTACACTGTCCCAGGAACCAATACTCAGGACGAAGTCACTGCATATGTAATCGGATCTGTGGTGCCTGTAGGAGACACTGGTTCTGCTAGTGTCGGAGAGAAGAAGGTGATCGGAGCAAAAGCAGAAGGTAAGGGATTCCTCCCTAACAGCCTCATTGAATGGCTCGCACTCCTAGCTATCATCTTTATCATCTTCATTCTCGCTAGAAGTATTTATGCTTCTTACAAGGAAGGGGATAGTGCTCACCACTAGTATCACTTTTTAAGTGACGCAAAGCGCAGAGAGACTTCAAAGATAAATGCCAAAAAGTCAAAGGCCGCCCCGGAAGGGGCGGCCTTTGATGTGCTATTATTAAGGAATGAAAGAGACATTTTTGGTCGAAGAAGGAGAGTTAGACGACTTGGCGACTGATGTTATAAAGACTCTGTCGGAGCACGGAAGCGACACCGCGAAGCTGCTTCTTTTGGAAGGTGACTTAGGGGCTGGGAAGACAACATTCACCAAAACGTTAGGGAAAGCCCTCGGTGTTCCGTATGACGACATACATAGTCCAACTTTTATTTTGAAGAAAGAGTACAAGACGAGTCATCCTTCCTTTCGAAAACTTGTTCATATAGATGCATACAGGTTCGATGACCCCTCAGAAGCGGAAATTTTAAAACTAGAAGATGACCTGCAAGACAGAGACACTCTCATAGTTATTGAATGGCCATCTAAGATGGGCTACACAGATGGTGATATGACGCTGTCCTTTAATCACGAAGGAGATACCACAAGAAACATAACCATAGACTACACTCCGTATGACCCAAAAGTATAAAAAGACAGTGGTGCTGCTTGACTCACACGCGATACTTCACCGTGCATATCATGCAATGGGGGGATTCGCTACCCGCGACGGGAGGCCTACAGGCGCACTCTATGGATTCGTTACTATGGTGTTACGTATTTATGAAGAGATAAAGCCAGACTATATAGCTGCGTGCTTTGATCTGCCTAAGCCAACATTTCGTCACGATAGTTATGAAGGGTATAAAGCAGGGCGTCAAAAGTCAGACGATGGCCTCATTGAACAGATAAAGGCAACGCCCAAGCTTTGCGAAGCACTCTCCATACCGTTCTATGCATGTGAGGGATTTGAAGCCGACGACCTCCTGGGGACTCTCGCAGAGCAGTTAAAGAAAGAAGAAGGCACTCGTGTTGTGATAGCAAGTGGTGACATGGACACATTCCAACTTATTGAGGGTGATAAGGTTGTTGTCTATACGCTCAGGAAAGGAAATGACGCTGCACTCTTTAATGAAAAAGGAGTGGTAGAAAAATACGGATTCCTCCCACTTCAGATACCAGACTACAAAGGTCTCGCAGGAGATAGCTCAGATAATATTATCGGTATCAAAGGGATAGGTGACAAAACTGCGACAAATATCATCCAAAAGTATTCTTCAATAGAAGGGATGTACGAGGTGCTTAGGAAAGACCGAAACACATTACTTGAAGATGGCTTCACGGAACGTATTGTTACGTTAATTGAAGAAGGAGAAGACGAAGCTCTTTTTTCAAAGACATTAGCAACCATCAGAAGAGACGCACCTGTTACGTACGAAGAACCTGCACAGAAGTGGATGGACACTATCGACGTCGAAAAGTATCAAGAGATGTGTGACGGCTACGAGTTCCGCTCACTCAGAAATAGAATTGGGAAAGCGCGAGGCGAGATGAAGGAAGAAGAGGGTGAGGAGATTGAGGAACGAGATCTCGATGAGCTAAAAGTCATGGCGAACCTCCTTCACAGCGAGATGACCAACCCAACACTCGCAGATATTAAGCAAACCTTTGGTGACATGAAAAAAGAGGAGATGAAAAAGACTCTACTTGAGCTTTTAGAGAAAGAAAACCTTTCTAAGCTTTTTAATGAAGTAGAGCTCCCGATTATCACTATCTTAGAAAAGATGCATACACATGGAATCAAACTCGACGCCGCGTTCCTCAAGAAGATGAGTGAAGAACTTCATCTAGAGGTAAAAAGCTTAGAGAAGAAGATTCATTCATTAGCTGGAAAAGAATTTAATATCGCGTCACCAAAGCAGCTCGGAGATGTCTTGTATGATGACTTAGGTTTGGGGAGTAAGATAAAGAAAACTAAGACAGGGCAGAAGAGTACCAATGTATCTGAGCTTGAGAAAATAAAAGACGAACATGAGATTGTTCCCCTTATTCTTGAATATAGGGAAGTTACTAAACTCTTGTCGACATACGTAGACACTCTCCCTACTTTTATACAGTCAGATGGAAGAGTGCATGCAAAGTTCGTTCAAACAGGAGCAGGCACAGGGAGGTTCAGTTGTGAAGATCCCAACCTACAGAACCTTCCAATAAAGACAGAACTAGGAAAGAAAGTAAGGGAGGCATTTATCGCAGAGAAGGGTAAAGTGCTCTTGTCTTGTGATTATGCTCAAGTAGATCTTCGTGCTGCGGCTATTTTATCCGGTGACCCACATTTAGTTGAGATATTTGAAAAGGGGATAGATGTTCACACAGGGACTGCCGCAAGAGTGTTCCATGTGAAGGAGAGTGATGTAACACCGCTTATGCGTAGGCACGCAAAAGCGATCAACTTCGGTATTCTTTACGGAATGGGGGTTACAGCTCTTAAGGAGGGTATGGGAGTAGAGAGGAAGGAAGCGCAGGAATTTTATGATCAATATAAAGCCACCTTCACACGCCTTATGGAGTATCTTGAGGAAGTAAAAGCGTATGCATGGAAGCACGGGCACACACTCACACTTCTTGGACGCAGGCGTGAGGTGCCGCTCCTTAAGAGTCCTCTACCATTCTTGAAAGCACAAGGGGAGAGAATCGCAATTAATGCTCCAATTCAAGGGACTAGTGCAGATATCTTGAAGCTCGCCATGATAGACGCCGACACTTTCATACAAAAGAACAAATTAGATGACAAGGTGCAACTACTTCTTCAAATTCATGATGAACTTGTTTTTGAGATCGACGAAGATGTTGAAGAAAGTGTGACGAAGGAGTTGGTAAAAATTTTAGAAGGCGTACTTTCAACAAGAGGACTTTCGACACTTCCGCTAGTTGTTTCTTCTGGCTCTGGTAAAAATCTTAAGTCCCTATAACCATGTTGTACACAATAGTTGGCACAGATAAAAGTGTTAGAGATAAAGCAAGGAGTGAGCTCGCTAGTCTTGGGTCGGTCACGAGGAGACTTTATGCTGAAGAGAGTGCAGACCTCGAGCAGCTTATTGACATTAGTAGCCTTTTTGGTGATGTTTCTGTCATTGAGTGTGTCCAGCTATTAGACAATGCAGCCGCAAAAGAAAGAGCCTATAACCTTCTCGAGAAGATGTCAGAGTCGCAGACTATTTTTATTATTGACGAACCTTTCGCTGATGCAAACAAGACTAATAAGTTAGCAAAGTTTTCCAAAAAGATATTCGACGCCAGAGAAGAAAAAGCCAAAGACTACGAGGTGTTTAATCTAGTTGACTACTTCATTAAGAGAGATAAAAAAAATGCTTGGGCTACATGGCTTCATCTAAAAGAGAGTAACGAGGGTGAGGCAATTCAGGGCGCTCTTTGGTGGAAGTTTATTCAAGTCTGGCAAGCCACCCTGGAGGGGAGGAAGACTGCTTTTACCAAAACAGAATGTGAAGAGTTTGGGGGTAGATTACTCAGATCAGCTATCCTTGCTCATAAAGGTGAAAAGGATATTGACGAAGAACTTGAGAAACTCATCCTCTCGCTTTAGAATATTTAGTTTTCTTCTCCTAGAGCAGTGCGACAAGTAATCTCTTCTGCTTCAGCTTGTGAGTAGCGCTCAGAAGTTATTTGATATCTTTTCATTAGTGACGACAGATTGGTGACATCCAGATACCATGTCTTGTCTGGCTCACTCCACGTACTTTCACAAGTCATATTGGTATTGAGGGTGTGATACTTGAGGATGAGTTTCTCGTCTTCTGTGGCGAGGAGGAAGATTTCGCTGTTGCATGCTCGGGGGTCGTCTCCTGAAAGGGTGGAAGAGTTTTCTTCAAAGAGGAGGGTGTATGTTTCTGCGACAGTGTCTAAAATATAAATTCTGTTAGAGAATTCACAGTTTGCTATTGAGCCAAACGAATTCTCACTTACATAGTATTTTCCTGTGGCACCAATAACTGGCACACCATTAACAACGGGAGGGGTCTGACCCACCTCAATTGCGTTAACAATAGTTGTCTCCCAAGAAGTTGTACCTGTGCTTGATGAGCTTGATCCAGGGATTGTTGCGACTGTGTTTCCAGAAGAATCTATTATAGAATCGTTATTAACAGTGAATCTTTCTTCATTGAGCGAAGAAGAGTTTACTTGTGGGGTTGGGGTAGTAATCCCTTCTGGTTGGTTGGGTTGTGTATTATCCGCTTGAGATTGTTGTGAGTCGGAAGAGAGGGAACTGGTAACCTTCCCTGTTGCTTGAACGATATTTTGGATTATCGTTGAGAAAAGAGAAGGCTTCTCTTTTGGTGTTTCTGGAGAGACAGGGGAGGGTTTGGTGGAAGACTTGCTTGGGTTCGTGACCTCATTTTCTATAGAGAGGGCTTCGCTCTGGACCGTTTCGCTAGTTGTAAGGGGCTCGACTTG
Source organism: uncultured Candidatus Saccharibacteria bacterium (assembly GCA_964468825.1). GTDB lineage: Bacteria > Patescibacteriota > Minisyncoccia > Phycocordibacterales > UBA5272 > UBA11704. The sequence continues at coordinate 7,468 of CAYXWO010000027.1, forward strand.
CTTACAGATTCCGTATTCACAGTTTGGACCCCTCATTGAGAGGGTCGATCCATCAGGACATAACATTACTTCGTTTGGACACATCTCATGTACGTCTTTGCTCTTGTTCCAATAGACGAGACCGAGTAAAAGAGATCCTCCGATTATGACAACAGACAAAGAGATGAGAAGTTGCTTATTCATAGTCGAAGTATAGCAGTGAATCCCAGACCAGTGTGTGGTCACGAGTTACTAACCGCGTGCGCCGCACTTGTTCACTACATTCATAAGTACTTGCGGCCCAGAAGGGGGCTCGGTCACAAGAGCACTCGCTTCGCTTGAAGTAGTTTCGCTTGTTCCAAGAACCGAATCTGCTGATTCGCCTATTCGATTCCTTCTGGTATGTGAAAAGAAAAATACTCCACGGATGGAGTAGTTTTCTTTTCATGTGCCCCGAAACGTGACACGACCTCCGCTGTTCATTACCCCACAAGGTCCGTTTGGTAATTTTTAGTATATCAGTTCGACCCTTCTCGTGCGCTCATTAAAAAGTGACAAAAGTGACACATCTTCGACCTATAAAGTTACACCTCACTGTAACTATTTTTTAACAATATTTTTACAATAGTTATCTGCAATATTTAAAATCTCATCAAAGCAAGACTAGTGTTTTCTGTCATTAATATACTATGGAAACAAATACAATTGGGCGAATAAAAGGAACAGTATCATTATCAGAAGTAAGGGTTAAATATTGTTTATATGCCAGAAAATCAACCGAGTCAGACGAAATGCAAGCCTTATCAATTGATTCACAGATTAAGGAAATGGAAGCTATTGCAGAACGTTTAAACCTAAATGTAATTGAGATTAAAAAAGAATCTCATTCTGCTAAAGCTTCAGGAGAGCGACCTGTGTATAAAAAGCTATTACAAGAAATTGATCAAGGAAAATTTAATGGAGTACTAACATGGGCACCAGACAGATTAAGTAGAAACGCAGGTGATCTTGGGTCGCTTGTTGATTTAATGGATCAAAGAAAATTAATTCATATACAGACATATGGCCAAACATTTTCTAATTCTCCTAACGAGAAGTTTTTACTAATGATTTTATGTTCTCAGGCAAAGCTAGAAAATGATAACAAAAGTATTAACGTAAAACGTGGATTAAAAGCGAGAGTAGAGATGGGGTTGTGGCCATGTCGACCACTTACTGGATATACAAAGTTTAAAAGAATGGATCAGAAATGTGAATCAGTAATCGACAAAGAAAGAGGTCCAATTATTAAACAAGTTTTTGAGAAGATTGGTTACGATGGATGGAGTGGTAGAAAGGTGTATAACTGGTTACATGATGATGTTAAGTTTAAAACTGAAGCAGGTAAATTTCTTA
>CAYXWO010000028.1:0-8382 GCA_964468825.1 uncultured Candidatus Saccharibacteria bacterium
TCGCGAGTACTTATGAGCAACTCACACGAAGTGTGATTAGCGCAATTAGTAACTTGTGACAGAGTCTCTCCCTCGGCACATATACAAGAAAATGCCTCAGCAACATTTTGCGTGGCTATTTTCTTTTATACAGTATCCGATGAGGGAGAGACTCGAACGGGGAAAGGTGTCGGGAAAACGGGGTTAGTTTTCCAGTGGCGGAAGAATGGAAACCGAGGCGTTCCCAAACCGAGAATTAGCGACAGAGTAAATGAAGATTGTTTCAGGTGGCCCTCTCTGCGTAAACTTGACGAAATCACTATATTATTATATAATACATACGTTCATTTAAAATACGGAGGTGTGAGATGGAAGCGTTACTCTCTTTCGGCAAGTTCATGCTTGTCGTTATCGCGGTCGCTACGGTTGCGTCCCCATTCATAGTAGAGCGTCGCAACTACCAGTTCATTTGGTCGGTTTGGCGGCGATTTCGAGTCAAGATGTTCTTTGAGTGTCTGACGCTCATCGCCTTGACGATTCTGACGGTCGTTTTGCTGTGGCAGATTCCCGGCCTCAGCTGGGGCTGGACCAGCCTGTTTTCCGACACCGGTGGGAACATTCTGCTTAAGTCGGTGTACCAAGGGTCAAAGTCCTCAAATGAGATGATTCGTTTACTGGTAGTCGTCTTCTTCATAGCGCTCGCAATCGCACTTCCTTTTTTTGCGAAAAATGAGGAAGAAGTCTTTCGCAAAGGTGTTACGGAATGGGATGATATTAGTGTGATGTCGATCAAATTTGGACTCGTCCACTGTCTGTTCGGTGTCCCTTTCGCGGCAGGGATCGCCCTCATCCTTTCGGGTCTTTTTTACGGACTTAAGTACAAACGTACCTTCGACATCAATGTGAAAGTGATGGGCCACCAAAAAGCCGAAGACGAGGCCGTTATGGTTAGTACGACCTATCATGCGATGTATAACACGATTGTCATCGCCACCATGCTCTTCATTCTCATATCGGCAGTGTGAACTCACAGCTCGCCGGCATCAACGGGAAACCCGTCGCGTGCCGGCGGGTTTTTCTTTTTAATATAATCGAAACTTTAGGATTCCGAAGCTTGAATGAGCGACAGCGAATGAAGGTTGTTCAGTCCTCTCCCTCGGCACATATACAAGAAAATGCCACTGCAATACAGTGCAGTTTTCTAATCCCTCACTATCACCCTCGTCCCCACATCTGCCCATCTATATAATTTCTCCGCTTTATCCATTGGTAAATTAACACAACCGTTAGACCACTGCTCACCAAAGTGTTCGTGCCAGTATGCGCCATGGATAATCGCACCTTGTTCAGTGAAATAAAGATTCCATGGTACGCCAGGTAGGTCATAGGACTTTTGGCTTATTTCTGGAATCGGTCCCTGCATATACCTACTCGGACGTTTCTTAAACACCGTGAATGTACCTCGTGGAGTGGGGGTAGTATCTAAGCCGGTAGACGCAGCCTCTTCCATAAAAAGCTCCTCTCCTTCGTACGCATAGAGCTTCTGCTCACTTCTGTCTACTATTATTCTCTTGTCAGTTTTCTTGGTTAGCTTGGTAATCTCTACATTTCCTTCATCTACAAATGGTGTGACAAAATCAGCAGCGATATACATCTCGCCAGTTACTCTTTCTGGGTAGCGGAGCCATTCATCAAAGGTAATACGATACCACTCTCTTTCCTCTCCTTCTACCTTTCCTTTAACTTTCAATACCATGCCATTTCTTGCTTTGAATACCGCAGATGCCTCTGTGCTTGGTTTTGAGCGCACGTTCACACACACTCCGTCATATGCAGTGCCACAACTATCAGTCACCTTTATATATTGATATAAAGGAGCGGGTTCTTCCTCTGCTTTTTCTACCATTGGATTCAAGTTAACTACAGTAGAAGATGCAACTAGCTGCTCCTTCTCTTTTGTTAGCACATTCTCGTGGGAAGTATCTTCTACTACAGCTAAAAGACCAATGACAAAGATAATACAAAAGGCGTAGGCTATATAGAGTTTATTTTTACGGAGAAGCTTCATTCCTTTGATTCTATAGCAATACACTACAAACTACAACACACTTTTACTCCCATTTTCTTTATTCACAGAGAAGATTTTGGAGCCATCTGCTATGCTATACTTTCACTAACTAATTAAAGAGCATATGGGTCAAATAGAATCAGCAATATTTTGGATAGAGATAGATAAGGTGGTGCCTAATCCGTACCAGCCGCGAAGAGAATTCGACGAAGACAGATTAAAGGAGCTCTCAGACAGTATACGTCAGTACGGGGTTCTTCAGCCTCTAGTGGTATCTCGCCAAGAGACACATATGGACGATGGCAGCGTAAGAGTCGGATACGAACTCATAGCAGGTGAACGCAGATTGCGTGCCTCTAAACTTGCAGGGATAAAGCAGGTGCCCGTCGTCGTGCGCACAGGGGATGACAGTAGGGCGAAGCTCGAGCTTGCGATTATTGAGAACCTCCAGCGAGAGGATCTCAACGCAGTTGAGCGCGCTCAATCATTCCAGAGACTAGCAGAGGAGTTCAAGCTCAATTGGACTGAGGTAGGGAAGAAGGTGGGCAAGAGTCGTGAGTATGTTTCTAATACTGTACGTATCCTTATGCTTCCTCAGGATATACTCGATGCTCTCTCTAAGGGGAAGATAACAGAAGGACATACTCGTCCGCTCCTCATGCTCATCGATAGACCACAGGAGCAGATGACACTCTTTAAGGAGATGATGATACGAAAGATGACGGTTCGTGAGGCTGAGTCTATCGCCAGACGTATTGCTTTTGAAAAGGTGCGTAAGAAGGATCTATTCATGACACCAGAAGTTGTGGACATGGAACAAGGACTTGCAGATTCTCTCGGTACGAGGGTGCAAATTGAGCCACGAGAAAAAGGTGGACGTATATCTATTGATTATTTTTCTCATGAAGAGCTGCTCGCTATTTCAATAGCTATACGAAAAGCAGGAGAAGCGAAAACACACAAGGGAATGTTCGATCGCATTAAGGAAGAAGATATGACGGTACTCCAAGAGCTTGCGCCTTCACCTCGTTATATTCCACCAATTACGGAAATAACGCATGAAGGAGGTGTAAGGGAGACAGAAGTCACACAGCTAGCAGCCGCATCATACGAGCCAATTATGACCTCTAGTGAAGCAATAGAGGTAGATCCGCTTGAAGAGATGCCAGAAGACGACAGGTCACTGGACGAGGTAAAGGCAGATGAACAGGAAGAGGATTTGTATAGTATTAAGAATTTTAGTGTGTAAATCTGTTAGAGGTTAGGCGGTAGCAGTTGTGAGAGTGTACAAAGGGCCGCGCGAAGCGCGGCCCTTTGTTATATACTTAGAGATATGTCAAAAGATGTAACTCCAAACTTACCAGAAGACTTTCCAAAGAAAGGGGAAGTATATAAACATTATAAGAATGGCGATAAGTACGAGGTTGTCGGCCTAGCAATCCATTCAAATGACGATATCTGGATGGTTGTGTATAAGCCTCTTTACGAAGATGCTCATGCAGAAATGTTCACACGACCATTATCTGAGTGGGCAGAAGAAGTCTCTTGGGAAGGAGAAATCAAAAAGAGATTTTCCCACAGTATTAACTAGCGCTTATCTCGTAAGCAGTCTGTCGATCGTACTTCCGTGTTCTTTAATGTATCCACGTATTTTTCTCTTTGCTAGGGTGGTCTTTGAATAGTCGAGCCATTTTCGCTTTGGAGAAGCAGAGTCCTTTACCTCAATCTCTACAACATCTCGGTTCTTAAGGAGTGTTTCAAGTGGTACTAATTTCCCATTTACCTTAGCCCCAGAGATGTGATCACCAATATCTGAGTGAACTGCGTATGCAAAATCAATCGTGCTCGATCCCTCTGGTAAGTCGATGACATCACCCTTAGGAGTGAGAATGAATACCCTGTTCTCAAAGAAGTCGTTCTTCAGATCTCTCATGAAATCCTTATGATGAGCTATCTCTTCTTGCCATCTTAGAAGGTCTTTGGTCCAACCGGTCTTCTTTTCTATTTCATCTTTACTTTTGTTCTTACCAAGTTCTTTGTATGAAAGGTGAGAAGCGATACCAAATTCGGCTTCTCTATGCATCTCCTGTGTCTTGATCTGTATTTCAAGTGTTCCGCCATCTCCCATGAAAATGGTGGTGTGGAGCGACTTATACCCGTTAGGTTTCGGTACCGCTATATAATCTTTAAATCGTCCTGGCACTGGACGATAAAGGCCATGTATCACGCCGAGCGCTTGGTAGCAGTGGCTAACATCAGGCACAATGATGCGAAGAGCTACAACATCATGAACCTTTGACCCATCCATATGGTAACGTTTTAGTTTTTGCCAGAGTGAGTAGAGATGTTTGATACGGTAGTCTAGTCGTTCAATCTCCACATCAAAGACTGAGAGCTCTTCTTTTAGTGTGCTCACGACTTTCTCGATTTGTTCATCTGATGATGGACGCATCTCTTCAAAGAGTCTCTCTGTTTCTTTGTATTCCTTTGGATAAACGTATGGAAAAGCAGCATCTTCTAGTTGCGCCTTGAGGCGTCCCATTCCTAGTCGGTCAGCTAGACGGGCATGAATCTCAAGAGTCTCAAGTGCGATACGACGCTGCTTCTCAGGAGCAACATACTCTAATGTTTCAATATTATGTAACCTGTCGCAGAGCTTAATAACAACGACACGAATATCGTCTGCCATTGCTACGAAGAACTTTCGGAGAGACTCGACGTGACGCTCTGCTCCTGTGTAGCGGAGCTTACCGAGCTTGGTAACCCCACACACGAGCTTAGTGATATGCTCACCGAATTCTTTGGTCATTTCTTCTTCGGTTACAGAGGTATCTTCGAGGACGTCATGCATAACGCCGGCTGCTATTGTCTCTGCATCCATCTTGAGTGTCGCCAAGTTGACTCCAGTTGCGAAGACGTGATTATAGTAGGGCTCACCAGACTTACGGAGTTGGCCTTCATGTGCCTTTTTAGCAAAGTCGCACGCTCTTCGAATAAGAGCCCTGTCTTCCTCATTCATTTCCGGAATGAGAGCATAAATCTTATCGGGATTAGTATCCTTAGTGTGAGGCATATCCTATAACTATACTCTGAGAATCATTTTGCTTCAAGTTCTTGAAGTATTTTGTTGTAGAAAAAAGCGTGATAGGATAATCGGCAGGAACAACATATAAGGAGTTCAAAAGATGTACATTGGAAAAGATGGAGTAGACTTTGTTTCGGGTCCCGGTCTCACTGAGCTCCAGCAGACGTCTTCAACAACGTGGAGGTTAATACTCCAGGCAAAAGGCTGCGATTTCAGTGAAAGCGCCGAGGGTCTTCGTTGCACATTGGCTAAAGTCGACAGACTGGCGGCGGCTCTCGATGACTCACCTCATAGTGTGAGAAGAAAAATCCTTGCCCTTGGCCACAGTCACGAGCCAGCCGTCCTCAAGACCGGGTCTCGGGAAGAAATAATCGCACTTGGTTACGCCGTGGTAAGGCTTGTGTGCCCATGCCATTTCTCGCTGGTCGGCGTCCCCTCATAAGAAGGAAAGATGTCCAACTAAAAAAGCGCCGCACTTGCGGCGCTTTTGTTTTTTCTTTAAAAGCTCAGTGGGCATAGTATACTTTTTGTATGAATCCGAACATACGCCTCTTTGTTGCTGTTAAAGCTTTTATTTTGAATGAGAAAGGGGAAGTGCTTCTCTTGCGTGAGGCCTCTTCATATGCAGATGGCACCAACATCGGTAGATATGATGTTCCTGGTGGAAGAATAGATTCAGGTGAGTCGCTAAATGATGCGCTTGTTCGTGAGGTTAGAGAAGAAACAGGGCTACTATTTGAACAAAGCGAGTTAGTGGATGTACATGATACTTTCAATCAAAAAGGGGATGAGGTATGGCACATTGTTAGATTATTTTACAAAATTACTTCCGTGAGAGGAGAGGTAGCCTTGTCTGAAGATCATGACGAGCATATCTGGGTTCCTGTTAAAGAGGTGGTCCAAAGAACCGAGGTCATAGCGAACCTGATTCCTATTTTAAAGAAGCTTGTATAAATTTGCACAGCTTATTGTATATAAGAAAAAATGATGCAAACAAGCATCATTTTTTCTTATAGATAATAGTCTTTATTTTTTGACATCCATCTTATGAAGGTTGTGCATGAGACATGTCTTGCTTGAACAACGCTCTGGAATCGTCTTTGGTCACAGAGAACCTTTCGCCGTCGCTCAAAGTTTCCGCTACCTAGGCTCGCGATTCGGCTTGCTAGCCTCATAACGCTCCGCCCGACAAAAACCACCGCAAGCAACGCAGGTTGCTTGCTACCCGAAAGGGTTTAGCTTACCTCTTTTCCTTATCTAGCTTATGAGGGTTATGGTTTGGACATATTTTACTAGAGCATCTTTCGGGTATGGTTTTTGTCCCCTCCATCATGAGTTCGTCACAGAGCTTACACCTATTACCCGTAGGCTTGGTCTTAATGATGTGCTTACAGTCAGGGTAGTTGGTACATGCATAAAATAGTCCAAAGCGACCACGGCGTTCTTCCATCTGTCCATCTTTACACTTGTTACAAGAGACACCGGTTAGTTTCTTTTTCTTCTCTTCCTCGTCTTGTTCAATGTATTTACACTTAGGGTAGTTGTTACACGCGATAAACTTGCCGAATCTTCCTTCGCGTTCCATGAGCTCGCCGTCAGTACACTTAGGACACTTACGGCCAATAGACTTTGGTCCTTCCATAACAGTCCCATCTAGTTTACGAGCGCCCATACACTCTGGGTATCTAGAACAGGAATAAAACTTTCCGTTCTTAGCAAGTTTGATCACCATCTTCGCGTTACAGAGCGGGCAGAGAAGGTCGTCCGGCGCATCGCCTAAGTTAGTGGCTTTTTCTAACTTGTCCTTACTCTTCACATCTTTAAGGAATGGACCATAAAAATCAGAGAGAGTCTTTAGATATGTTGCTGTTCCGTCTGCTATCTTGTCTAGCTTTTCTTCCATCTCTGCTGTGAAGGTGTCAGAGATATATTCACCTAAGTTGTCTTCCAAAAATGTAATCACAACTTCTCCTGTGTCAGTTGGGATGAGAGCCTTATTCACTTTTTCTACATAACCACGTGCTTCAATAGTTGAAAGAATAGACGCATATGTCGAAGGGCGTCCAATGCCCCGCTTCTCTAGCTCTTTAATGAGCCCAGCTTCTGTATAACGGTTCGGTGGCTGCGTCTGCTTTTCAACGTGTGCGAGCGCTTGTAGGTCCAAGTCATCACCCTTGTTAAGTGAAGGGAGCTCTACGTCTTCCCCGCGAGCATCAGGGTCAACGGTGAGCCAGCCAGGTGATACGAGAATAGACCCAGTAACAGTAAAGTCAGGGATAGGCTGAGCGCCACCTCTAATATTAGCAATTACTTTTGTACGACGGAGCTTAGCGTCTGCCATTTGGCTCGCAATTGTTCTCTCCCAGATAAGAGAGTAGAGTCGCTTCTCGTCGTCTGTTGTTCCGCCGTAGCGAGTGCTCGCATGTGTTGGTCTTACCGCTTCATGGGCTTCCTGAGCGTTCTTCGCCCTTGTCTTGTATGTTCTCACCTCTAGAAGTGATTTACCAAAAAGACTTTCGATTGTGTTGGCGATTTCACCGAGCGCTACATTAGATAGTGTCGTAGAGTCGGTACGCATATAGGTGATGAGACCTTTTTCGTAGAGTTTCTGCGCAACTGACATTGTACGTGATGGAGCAAAACCAAGACGTGATGATGCAGTCTGCTGAAGAGTAGACGTAGTGAACGGTGCTTTAGGTGATCGCGACACATCTGTTCCCTCCACCCCTACTACTTCCCATGTGGCAGTCTTCCCGACTTGAACGATTCTCTCTGCCTCGTCTTTATTATTTGGTTGCTCTACACATTCAAGAACGAGCGGGTAGCGCTTACTATCCTTTGATCTACCAACAGTCTTCCATTCTCCGGAGATAACATAGTATGTTATAGGAATGAACGCTCTGATTTCTCTTTCGCGTTCCATAACGATACGAAGAGCAGGGGATTGTACGCGCCCAGCAGAGAGTCCGTAGCGGACCTTCTTCCAGATGATACCCGAAAGGTCGTATCCTACGAGACGGTCGAGCACACGACGTGCCTCTTGTGCCTCTTTTAGGTTCTCGTCGATGAGACGAGGATGCTTAATCGCTTCTTTGATGGCACTTTCTGTGATTTCATGGAAAGTAACACGTTTTGCTTTTGGTAGCTTACATGCCTCCTTTATATGCCAAGCGATAGCTTCTCCTTCTCGGTCGGGGTCGGTTGCGAGGAGGACTTCACTTGCAGTCTTGGCGAGGAGTTTAATCTCGGA
>CAYXWO010000029.1:0-8249 GCA_964468825.1 uncultured Candidatus Saccharibacteria bacterium
AAAAGTTATTACATATGGATAGTGAGACAAAAATTACATACGGAATCATCGGAGGCCTCGTAGTCCTTTTACTTGGGCTAGTCTTTGTCTTACAAGGCGGTACACTTTCTAAAGACTCTGTGCAGCAGGAAGTGGCAACCACTACACCACGTACGAAAGCAGCAGGTCAAACCCAAGCAAACTCACAAGCATCAGCTACAACAAACACTATGGAAAATAAATCATACACACAGGCAGTTATTACTACTAACAAGGGAGTAATCGAAGTAGATCTCGATACATCAAAAGTATTAACTGTTAGCAACTTCGGCAAGCTCGCAGAGAGCTCATTCTATAATGGTGTACGCTTCCACCGTGTAATTAAAGGCTTCATGATCCAAGCGGGTGATCCACTTTCAAAAGATGTGGTTAATAAGAGTACATGGGGCACAGGAGGGCCTGGGTATCGTTTTAACGATGAGCTAACAGGTAACGAACAGTACACACTAGGAACTCTTGCTATGGCAAACGCTGGGCCTAACACTAACGGAAGTCAGTTCTTCATCGTTACTGCTCAGCCTGGCGTGCCTCTACCTCCTTCATACACTGTATTCGGGCGCGTCACAAAAGGTATTGAGATTGCTCTTGCTATCGAGAACGTAGCAACCAACTCTAGTGATCAACCACTAGAAGATATCATTATCGAGAATATTGAAATGAAGTAAGCTAGTTAAAAGCTTCTAACAAATACAAAAGATGGAGACCTTCGGTCTCCATTTTTTTATTTAGAAAAGCCACTAACAACTAACCATCCTAGAGGTATCCTCTCTTAAAACTTTCAAAGTCCATCTGCTTCTTGCCCTCTGGTGTAACAGAGAGAATATACTCAGTTACGTTAGTTGTCTCTCTATCATTTACCAAATCAAGCCCGTTAATCTTTACACGGATATCCTTGTCACCACGCTTCGTGAAAAAATAAATCCCTGGCCACGGTGTGAGTGCTCTGTACTTACGTCTTACTTCTCTAATATCGTCAGAGAGGGTGATGAGCCCTAATTCCTTTGTAATCTTTTTACAAATCGTTGCTTCGCCATGGTTCTGTTCTTTAGGAATGAGAGTTCCTTCTAAATAATGAGGGAGGCACTGTACCAACATCTCACCGCCCACCTGACCACAAGTGACCTCAAGGGTTCCTGTTGTCGACTCAAGAGAAACCGTAAACTCATTTTGTGCCAGAATCGGCCCGTGATCCATCTCGCTATCTAACTTCATAATTGAAACTCCTGTTTTTGGGTCTCCGTTCAGTAAGACTGATTCAAGTGGGGATGGTCCACGATATTTCGGTAAAAGCGATGGGTGCACATTGAGTACGCCATGTGCCGGAATACTTAGAATGTCGTCGGGAATGATTTTCCCATACGATGCAACAACAAAGAAATCAAATGAATGCGCGTGAAGAGGTGAATTATCAGGAAGGACCTTTAGCGACTCTGGCTGGAAGACTTCTATTCCTTTAATCTTTGCCCATGTCTTAATGTGCGGCTCTGTGAGAACCATATGTCGCCCTTGCGGGGCATCTGGCTTGGTAATGACGAGCGCTGGGATATAGCCATTACGGTAAAGTTCAGCAAGAACACTCTCAGCGAGCGCCCCAGTTCCAAAAAATGCATAGGTGTATGGTTGTATCATAAGCAATATAGACTTCAATTACTTCTTCTTCATGGACTCTCTTACCTCCTCTTCTGTGTGCTCCTCCAAATCAAAACCGTGGTCAATAAAAAGCACACCATCTAGGTGGTCTATTTCATGTTGGAAGATGTGCGCCAATAGTCCTCCGCCTCCGTAAGTAAATTTGTTACCCTCAAAATCATACGCTTCTACAGTAGCCCCGATAGAACGCTTAGTCTTACCATATACCCACCGCACAGAAAGACATCCTTCCTGCATAACAGCTGTCTTCTTAGAACGCTTGAGTATCTTTGGATTAATGAAAACAAGTGGTTTAAATTTTGCATCTTCCTCGTATGCATTTGGAGAGACTAGAAATATCCTCTGAGAAACCCCGATCTGTGGGGCTGCTATTGCAACACCATCTGATTCTTTAGATAGAGCTTTCTCCATATCTGACAGTACGCTCTTTAAAGCTGACGACCCGAATTCCTCCTTAGTGACAGGCGTTGCCGTCAGTCTAAGTGGATTGTCTTTATTATTATCGATTTGGATAATTGGTCTTGACTTCATGCCAATACTCTATCATAACTTACTAAGAACAAAAACTTTGTTATACCTTCTATGTCGCAAAGAAATAAAGTGGATTAACCGAAGGAGAGGCGTCGTGCACAACACGTTTAACCTTCTCTCGTACTTCAGGATTGTTAAGCCAGGTAGACTCTTTTATATGCACAAAAAGTAGTGTAATACCTTTACCTTGCTCGAACCAATAGACAGTATAAGGCTCAAGCTCCTCTTGTAATCGCGCTCGTAAGTCCTCAGCAAGATTTTCAAACGATGCTTTTATAACTGTGTAGTAAGGCGGAAGGAGAAAAGACTCCCTCTCTTTTAAAAGAGTCTCGTACACATCCCTAAAAGAGGGTGAAACGAGCTGCTTCAAAACAGATGTATTTTTTAGACGAGTCTGAAGAATAAATGTCTTAAAAGAAGACGGCGGTGACGTAACCTTTTCTGCCATCTCGGTTACAAGAGAAAGAATCTTCTCATCTGTTCGGTACTCAGGAAGAGAAAAGAGTGAGTCTAGCGACATAATAATAGCAGCATCGCACTCAGTCAGCACATTGTGCGCCATCTCTGTGCCAATCAGAACACCAAAGGGAGCATCACACCACTCTTTATATACTTTCTTTACTTTGGACTTGGTGGGGGTTCTTTCTCCATCGATTACGAAGAGGGGGATGTTAAGTGCTTGCAACTCTTCTTCTACGCCAGTTGTTGCAATCCCTAGTGTGGTCATACGCCACCCACCACAGTAATTACAGGCAAGAGTGGTATCACCGGATAATTGTACGATGTCCTCACACCCGTGGCACACATACGTTCTGACGCCCGCTATTTTGTGAAGAACATATGGTCTGTTACATTTTTTACAAGTAAAAAGCTCACCACAGTCACTACAGATTGTGCTTGGGTACATTCCTTTTCTGTGAGCATATAAAAATATGTGTCCAGCTTGTGCGCGCTTACACTCTTCTAAGAGCTTAAGGGCTGGTCGTGACAGGTATGGAGATGAAGTAAGGTTCTCTTCTACCATCGGCACGACAGAAATATTCGTATCATTTCTATAAAGGAGCGGCATCACCTCAGACGCATCTCTTGTTGCGTGACGCTTATGCGCAGAAAGTGAAAGCATGTGAGATCCGAGAAGACAGGGAATCTTCGTAAACCTAGAGAGCGCCTCCATAACGAACCTCATGTCATAGCTTGAGCTCCCATGAGTGTAGTAGTAGTGACTATGCTCACGTTCTATAATAACTAGTCCGAGATCTTCTCTTACCCATGGAAGCAGTGAAGGGGTTGAGAGAATAAGGAGAGGGTGTTCCTGATTAAGAAGCTTGCCCATCGCATCACTAAACTGCTTTTCAGTGAGTGCACCGTGGAGAAGGACAACATGATCTGCTATTCCTTTTGCCAAATCCTCCTTTGCGTATTCGAGGTCTACTACAGTTGGAAAGAAAAGAACTAAACTTTTTTTCTTAGAGAACATTTCGCGTATCGTTGTCTTGTAACGAAGCAGTCTATTCTTATGGCTCTGTTCTAACAGGAGAACTTCGTGCCCACGCTCTTCCTTTGGTGAATGAATTGCTTTCAAGGTGTCATACGCCTTCTCTCCTATAAGATCATATATAAGAGTCCCAACGGGGCGAATGAGACATGATGATACATACTCAACCCCGGCCCAAACTTTTTTATCTAAAAATGAAGGGGTAATAACCCTAGAGATTTTTTTGGTGACAAAAGATGCATTTTTTAGACTTTGTTTTTCCTCTTCTACACCACGAACCCTAAGCACAAGTGCGCGACATACTCTTTTTTTAATTGTTATCTCGACCAGATCACCAGGAGCAACCGGAAGCTTTGAGAAATATGAAAGCTCTTCGTACGGTATACCTTTCACTAGCGGAGAGACTGTTAGCAGTTGCATACGTATCGTTTTGTATGTATGACAGTATACCAGAAAATAGGTCGGTGGAGTTTTCACACAAATAGCTTTTAACCTTATAATTACAAGGTTTTTTAAATTATTTTTTCATCAGAAATATGTTATAATCAGCCGTATATGGGAATTTTCTTCAAGAAGCTCGGAATCGACCTAGGTACTGCCAATACTCTCGTCTATGTGCCAGGTAAGGGTGTTGTCCTAGTGGAGCCCTCTGTTGTGGCGATATCTGAGACCGGTAACAAGATTCTCGCTGTAGGACAAGCAGCTAAAGACATGATTGGGAAGACACCTGACTCAATAATCGCGTATCGCCCTATGCGAGATGGAGTTATTGCTGACTATCGAGTGACAGAAGCTATGCTTAGGTACTACATTCACAAAGCGATAGGCGGGTTCAATCTCTTCAAACCAGATGTGATGGTTTCGGTTCCTGCCGGCGTAACATCAACCGAACGTCGAGCTGTTATCGAGGCCGCTCTTAAGGCAGGCGCTCGTAACGCGTACGTAGTGAAGGAGCCAATTCTTGCAGCAATAGGTGCAGGTATTCCAATACACGAAGCTAAAGGTAGAATGATTGTAGATATTGGAGGAGGTACAACTGACGTCGCCGTCATCTCTCTAGGAGGAATCGTGTGCAGTACCTCTGTTAAGTGTGCTGGCACAAAAATTGACCAGGCAATTGTTGATTATGTTAAGAAGACATACAACCTAGCTATCGGTGATCAGACGGCAGAAGACATAAAGATAAAGATTGGGTCCGCTCTTCCAGTTGAAGATGAGCTTGTTCTTAAGGTGAAGGGTCGTGACTTCGTAGCAGGCCTTCCTCGTACCGTTGAGATACGAACCAATGAGATAGTAAAAGCGATCGACAAGGAACTAAAGCTTATGATAAAAGCTATCCGCGATGTTCTACAGGAGACACCGCCAGAGCTCTCTTCTGATATTATTGATAACGGTATCATTATGAGTGGGGGAACATCGCAGCTACGACATTTTCCCGATCTAGTAGAGAGGCGAACAGGTGTGAAAGCTGTGCTAGCAGATGATGCATTTTATTGTGTAGCTAAAGGGACTGGTGTTGCACTGGAGCACCTAGACACCTACAAGCGAAGCATCTTCGCGAAGAAGTAATTTTGTGTACGCTGTATTCCTCTTTTTAGGTATACTTAGATAATGATGATTGATATTGCCGCCTTGTCGCACCATGCGACCCTCTTAATACAAAACGACAGGAAGACATCTGCTCAGCACTTTTGGGGTACGCTACAGAAACTCTCTCCTGCTCATACATTTTTTGACAACACTGTGCTCGACATAGATACAGCTCGCTCGATACAATCATGGGCAAATACTCCGTATGACGAGAAGAAGATAGGACTTATCTCTTTTCACAGCATTACCATACCGGCGCAAAATGCTCTCCTAAAAATAGTAGAAGAGCCTCCATTACAGGTTCAGTTTATTTTTGTAACAAGTAATAAAGAGGGTCTACTACCAACACTTCTCTCTCGTTTAAGTCACGTACAACACGAGAGTGAGGAGATCTCCGGGAACCAAGTAGTAAAAGTGTTTTTGAAGACCTCACCTCAGACGAGAATGAAGCTACCTGAGATAATAGACCTCTTAGGAAGGCTAGACGAAGGTGAAAGGAAAGACAGAGAGTCTGTGAGACTTTTTATTCTGGACTTAGTACAAGCTTTAAAAGATGCGAACGTACCAGCGCTCTACATCACAGAGACATTACAGGTAGCATCTTACGCTGGACTGCCTTCTTCTTCTACGAAAGCTCTTATAGAGTACTTAGCGCTACTTTTGCCTGAGGTGAAATAAATAGTCATGGAGCGATTCTGACTACTGGACTTATGTTATACTTAACAACAAATTAAAGTAATTATATCTATACATGGCATACGATTTTTCATCAACCAAAAGTAATAAAGAGGTTATACTCGAGTGGCTCAAGAACGAGTACAAGGCTATACAAACTGGTAGAGCAACCCCAGCCGTTCTAGACGGTATAGCAATCGATGTCTATGGCGCGAGAACGCTCATCGCGCACACAGGAAGTGTCACAATCGAAGATCCACGCACCCTTCGTGTCACTCCGTGGGATAAGTCAGTACTAGGACTAGTGGAAAAGGCTATCAATGAGGCTGACATTGGTCTCTCTGTTGCATCAGACAGCGAGGGACTACGTGTACACTTCCCATCGCTTACAACTGAAACGAGAACCAAACTAGTAAAACTACTTAAGGATAGATTAGAGGACGCGCGTGTCCGCGTACGATCTTTAAGAGAAGACGTTAACAAGGATATTGATAAACGAAATAAAGAAGGGGAGTATGGTGAGGACGACAAGAAGCGGTACCGCGATGATATGCAAAAGATTGTAGACGAAGCAAACGGGGAGTTGGAAGCAATTTTTGAGAAGAAGGAATTAGAAGTAATGGGTGAATAGGGTCAAAACATACTTCTATGTCCATATCTGCAATACTTCTCTTCATCGCGATACTAATAGTGCTTGTCATAGTTCACGAGTTCGGTCACTTCATTGCAGCCAAGCTTACAGGGATGAGGGTTGACGAATTTGCTTTTGGATTCCCTCCAAAATTGTTTAGTAAAAAGGTGGGCGAGACTGTGTACGCCTTTAATGCTATTCCGCTTGGCGGGTATGTTTCTATATGGGGAGAAAATGGTAGTGAGGAAGACAGAAAGGAAAATGGTGCGGCCACTAACCCAAGAGCTTTCGGGAATAGGCCAGCTTGGGCACAGCTAGTGGTGTTGTTTGCGGGGGTTGCCATGAACGTGGTTTTAGCGCTCTTTATTTTTATTTTTATATCATACGGAGAAGTTAGAATCAGCACCGACGATCCGATCTATGGTTCTCGTGTTAAGAATGCGCAGCTTGTAGTAACTGATGTCTCAAAAGAAAGCCCTGCATTTAAGGCAGGTATTATACCTGGTTCTGTTATCACGTCGATGAAGAGTGCCGGCAGGGCTGCTGACATCACTACAGCAACATCGACCATCTCTTTCATAGAGAAAAACCAGAACTCATCGTTTGTTGTAGAATACATAGCTCCAGATGGTGAAGCAAAATCTACAACGATAGCAGCTGTCTATGGAATTATTCCAGAGAAGAAAGCTCTAGGGATTGCACTAGATACAGTTGGCACAGTGAGAACAACGCTAGGCGAGTCACTCGTACTCGGCGTGGAAAGAACCATGAACATGACGGAGCTCACAGCTCTTGGTCTCGCTGGTGTTGTTAGCTCTCTCTTTAAGGGTGAGAGTGTTATTGAATCACTTTCAGGTCCGGTTGGGATTGCTAAGATCGTGGACGAAACATCTGAATATGGGTATGTCGCAGTTCTAACCCTCGTCGCTATTCTTTCTATTAACCTTGCGATATTCAATATTTTGCCACTTCCTGCACTTGATGGTGGACGTATCGTGGTAGTAACTATCGAGGCATTGTTTAGAAAGAAGATTCCTTTTAATTATTACTCATGGGTTAACGTGGCTGGCTTCTTCCTCCTCATATTACTTTTAGTTGTTGTGACAATTAACGACTTTAGTAGGACGTAGTGTTTATTTATTCAAATTTTAGTACAATAAAGAAAATAAGAAACATACACAACTTATGAGACAATCACATCTTTTTACTAAAACAAGAAAAGAAGCTCCGGCCGACGAGACAACAAGGAATGCAGAGCTGTTAATTAGAGCTGGTTTTATTCATAAGGAAATGGCAGGTGTTTACACACTCCTTCCACTTGGGCTACGGACCTTTAATAATATAGTCCAGATTATCCGTGAGGAGATGAATAAAATTGGTGGACAGGAAATAACTCTTACAGCACTACAAGATAAGACCACCTGGGAAAAGACTGGCCGTTATAGTGACGAGGTAGTTGACGTATGGTTCAAGACGCACCTCAAGAATGGCACTGAGCTCGGGCTAGGTGTGACACACGAAGAACCGATAACTCAGATGATGACTAACTTTGTACGCAGCTACAAAGACCTTCCTAGGTACGTCTACCAGTTCCAGACCAAGTTTAGAAATGAAACCAGGGCAAAATCTGGCATCATG
>CAYXWO010000030.1:0-7731 GCA_964468825.1 uncultured Candidatus Saccharibacteria bacterium
CAGATACTCAAGTTCTTTCTTTATCTGGTTCAGAAAAACAAAATCGAAGTCCACATCAAGAGAGTTAGTAGTGTCAGATAGCTCAAAAACCCTTAGTGGTAAAGACAGATTAGCGGTTCCAAATCCGTTTTCTCTGTCATAGATAATTCTGTCAGCAAACACTAGTTTCAAAACTAGGTGTTTTGCTTTTAAATCGTCTTTCATCCAGTAAGTGTAAGGACTTTTAAGAAAGTTAAACGTTACATCAAGAGCGGTTCCAAACTCTGGCCTTCTACTTCGCATGACTGCCACCTGATTTTCTAGAATCTGCTCCTCATTGGTGAGATTTTCTATTTCCTTCTCGTATGTCCTCACAAGATTCTCGTTCTCTGTTTTTGAAAGTCTGTCGAGAAAGTTTCTTATCTTCGCACGAACCTCATCCAAACTGTTCTCGTGACTTCTCTTGATGCTATCAACCTCAGACACTCTCTTATTCCATACATCAAGCAGAATCTCCTTAGTAAGCGCCAAAGTCTTCTCCTTAGGCTTTATAGAGCGTAATATGGCCTCAAATTCATCCTCTATTAGTTTTCTCTTAATACTCTTTCCCTTCAAAGCACAGCCTTCTGTCTTACAGTGATAGTATGGGTGCTTCGCACTTCTCCCTGTAGTCCAGCTTGCAGTCATTGGTTTCTCACATTCTAGACACAAGACAAATCCTCTCAATGGAAATTCTTTACTATTATCCTTTCTGGCATAGACCTTAATCTTTCCATTCAACTTATCTTGTATCGCCTCAAAAGTGCCTAGGCTAATTATTGACTCATGGTGTCCAATTCTTCTTGATACATCCCATGGCTTATATTCAATATACCCAGCATATAGCGGTCTTGTTAAGAGTTTCTTTACTGAGTCTAAAGTGAACTCATTAAGCCCACGAAACTTCTTAGACTGTAAGAAGCTTTGAACCTCAACTTGATTCTCAAATCTTCCATATGCAAACCCTTCTAGAGCTTCTCTTACTATCTCAGCTTCTTCTTTAACTATCGTCAAAATTTTGCCATGTAGGGGGTGTCTGGTCATGCAATATCCGACAGGTGGAACAAACGACCAATAACCGTTTTCAAGACGAGCTTTGTGTTTTTGAATAACCTGTCTCTGGTTTTGCTTTCTCTCCAACTCTCCTTGTGCCGCTAAAATTGTTTCAACAAAGTCGCCTTCAGGTGTGTCCTCAAATGTGAAGTTTAAACACTCCACCTTTGCACTCCTCGCCTTAAATTCAGTTCTCAGTTTTAGATGAAAAACAGTATCGCGAGCAAATCGTTTTAAGTCGTCAAAGATAACAACATAATTAGTTGCTGGATGTTTATCCAGAAATCCAAACAAAGAAAACATCGCTGGTCTATTCATAAAATCACCAGCTCCTGTATAGCTATCTCTAAAGACTTCTACAACATCGTAACCTCTTTGTATCGCATACTCTCTACAGCGATGCTCTTGGCTGTCGAGCCCATGCCCTTCAGTGCTTTGTTTTGTAGAGGAGACTCTACAGTAGATGATTGCTTTTTGCATAAGTTAATAGTAGCAAATTCTTCAAAATAGTTATCAAGTATTGAGTCAACCATGGCGTAAAGAGACTCCCGAAGTCTCTCAACTTCAGGGTCTGGCATGTTCTCTCCGAGAATCTCTCTACACTTCTCAACACTAATCATTTCTAGATACGACTTATTGGTGAATCAGCATCTAATATACCGCTGTCTTTATCTTTCCATTTAAGCCCGTCGACATGGTCACCTTTTTCTAACCCAGACCACAATGCGTCATTTCTAAAACCTTTTACAACCCAGCATTTACCACTATCACCGTTAGATAGTTTTATAATGAAAAGAAACAAATCCTTCTTTGTTTCTTTTTTAAACGAAATCTTACCTTCCATAAATTTATATTAATTAAAAAACCTACTTGTAAATTAACAGGCGGTATCCAAACGACCTGTTAATTTAGAAATAGGCTTTATTTTGGATACCAGACTCATCTAAATCAACGAGTCTAGTCCAATTTTCCCACTTAGAAGCACGGCAAAATAGCCTCAGTTTTCTACCCGAGTAATGTGTTTCTTTTTTTATTTAATCTTCCTTCTTTGCTTTACAGCTTTAACAATTTGAGGGGTGACTTTCTTAAAACCCATAGCTTTCATTAGATTACTAATTGCTTGTTCCTTGTAATCAGCTTTAATATTAAAATTGCTTTCTATCTCTTTTTTAGACCATTCATCACCTATGGTTAAAATTGTTGAATCTCTTCTAAAATTAGAGCTAAGTTTTATTTTTTTGGGCTTCTGTAATTTTTCTTTTTTAATATAAAATTCTTGGTTACTTCTAATTGTTTTCTTCTTGTTTTCTATAAATTTTATAATTTTTTCTATTGAGGAAAAAGGATTTATCTTAATATAGATACCGTCATCGATATCTGCCAAAAACTCTTTTGCTAATCTATTGTAAGTTTTGCCATTTTTAATAACATATGTATTCATGCCATCACTACTAAACGAACTAAAATATTCATCTTCAATTTTTTTATACATCAAAAATTCAAGCACCAACATTTCAAAAGTCATCTCGGAAACTATACCCTCATAAGGGGCAACTCTCTTCATTTTTTCAATAAAGAGTTTGATATTTGATTCTACAATTAAATTAAAATTTTTATCTCTAGTTTTCTTATACCAAATATCAACCTCGGCCGATGAACTAAAACCATTTTTAGGTATATCAACTTTTTCTCTACATTCTGTAGCTAATTTAAGTATCTGTCCATCAAGAACAATTCTTTGCCAAAGTGCTAATACGGGGTTACTTTCTTGGATACCTTTTTTCATTACTTTGCTAGCGCCCTGTCACCGAACAGTTATCTATCAGTTTATTAACCTTTTCATTATCTTCTTTTTCTTTAAAAGTCCTATCAAAAACTATCCTTAACGACCTAACTTCATCATTAGCATTTTTGTCTCCATTTCCAGTTTTTTGGACCAGATGACCTTTTATTTTAAAGCCCAGTTCTAGCTCTGCTTTCCTATTTCCTTTTTTTGTTTTTATATCTTCAATAAGAGCACTAACTAGTAAGTCATTGGTCAGCCCTTTGTCTTCGCATAACTCCATAAACCCAATACTTTCAGTCAGTTTTTGAGGTGTCTTAGCTGTGTTTTCACTATACCCAACATCTCGCATGGCTTGGCTTACATTTCCACCATTTTCCACCATTTTTTCTAGTGCTAAGTTCTGTTTTATGGTCGACATACCAATATTAAGGATTTAGATTGAGGGAAGGAATTGTCTGGCGCATAAGGTCGTCATACTCATATTTTTTTAGTAGTCGCTCATGGCTTGAATTAGAATTTACTGTAATACTCTCATTAATAATTTTTCTAGATTCACTGACATAATTTCCATCTAGGAAAGCGGAGATGTCCTTGTTTTCCATATTAATTTTCACACTTTTTGCTGTTTCAAGATTAGCACGGTCATTATTCTGAAAAGTTAACTGCACATTCCTGTTAGCAATAGTATATTCTTTGGCCGTGCTTAAAATAGTGCCTCCAGTATAACTGTTTAACTGAGTTAATATTCTGTCAAATCGTGCTATCTCACTTGTTGAATCATCTAATAGCTTTTGTCGACTGGCAACATTACTAGCTAACAAATTTACTATTTCTGCTTTATTGTTTGCAGCTTTATTTAGGTCTTGTGAAGTTGTTGTTTTATTTTGCTGAGGTGCCTGAGTAATTGTAGTAGGGATGTTTGTTTTACAAGCCACATTTTCAACTACGACTTCACCGTCTGGGCAAATCTTTTTACAGGATTCGCTTACTAATATCGTCACACCATTTAAACAAGTTTTTGTGGTTAGTTGCGCTACAGGTTTTTTTGGAGAAACTGAGACTGTCTCCTTTTTAACAGCTGTAACTACTGCTTCTTTTTTTAGTTGAGGTGTCTCACTGGACAAGACTTTAACTATAGGTGTTTTTATGTCTTCAGCTTTCTTGATTTCACAAAATCCATCTTCTCCAGTAGTTGGACATATAAAATTCTGACCTTCCGAACACTTGTTATATTTTGATCCGTTGCACGATAAAAGTAGGTTTTCTGATGTTGTAGCTACAACTACATTTTGTGTTGCTGGACTACTTTTTCTAGTAAATACTTTCCAAGTCGTTGGATTCCACCAAGACGCAAAAACAGAAGAAGTCATTCCCATAACTAGAACTGTGCCCATAACCACTAATTTGGTTGTTTTCATATACCTGTATTCTACCCCCTTTTCAACTTCTTTACTACGCTGTTATTACGCTGTTCTAACAGCGTAGAGCCTGTTATTGGACTGTTTTGACAGATGTCTACTTATAACGTCGGAAAACTCTAAATCAAACCCCTCGCGCGCGTATTGCTACAAAAACTCCTTTTTCCTATATTTTCCTATATCCTCTCCCTGTTATTTCACTGTTTAACAGGCATCCTATACGATGTCCGAAAACTACCTATGTTTCTTTTTTTTACCCCCCTTCTTCTGTCTATTAGCATCACGTCGAGCTTTTTCTTCTTCAAACTTGTTGTTAATATTTGCGTCAGCAACAAAATCATATGAAGCTAATGAGGGCACTCTAAAACTTGCTTTGGTTTTTCCATTCTTGTGAGTAATGGCAAAGTCGCCACACAGGAGTATGTCCATTCCAATAAGCATCTCTACGCCAAGTTGTTCTGTAAGATTGGCACTTAGAACTTTGTGAGTCTTAAAAATGATACGTCCGTCACATAAAGACAAATCAACAATATAGAGATTAGCCTTGACTTTTCCGCCAGCTGTTCCAGAGTCAATTACGCCGACTTTAGTAAGTTCAAGCTCGGTAGCTAACTCAAAAGAGACGCATGTGTTTGTGGCTCCTGTATCTATCAGCCCAGGGAATACCTTACTGACTCCTTTATCATTTGTAACCGTTACAGGAATGATAATTTTGTTTACTAGTCCACTGTGGTTAACTGTAAGCGCCTCCTGTCTCAACATATCATTTATACAATAACCCCAGGCGAAGCAATATAAGCGGTATAACTACTAGCGGTCGGACCGACTTCCTGCAAAGAGAAATTTCCAATACCATATTCCTTAAGCGCAAAATTGTAAGCTTCTTCCAAACTATCCTTAACCGAGAGAATCTCGTCACTGTGGAAAATAATTGTTTTCCCGTTATACATTTTGACAAGCTCTTCTTGATGGCTCTTATAGTATTCTAGTGCTTTATTATGGTCAGATAATGTCATGTAATAATACTAACATATATACAAATCTAGTTCTAATACATTCTTGTGATACTTACTCTATGCTAATCAAGCATATTTTATACATTCTGATATTGTTCAAGAACCCTGTAGGTATCAAATATATAGCTTTCTATCTGGTTCCAACTTTTGACGACGATGTCCACAAAATTAAAACAACCAGACTTCTTGTCTGGTTGTTTTAATTTTGGCATGCGCGAATAGCGTCACACCTACGTGTGATACGAGAGAATCGCGAGCTATTCTCCTAGAGCCAGCACTTGACAAGTATTATTATTTATTATACAATACTATTTGTTTTATTTGGAGGCATGAATGATGCTCAAAACTATCCTCACTCTCACAGCTGTAAATGCTGTCGGCATGGCGGTGGTGATCTATTTTGACAAAAAGAAAAAGCGCCTGGCTAGCACTTCTCTTATTGTGACGGCCTGGGTCGCATGTACAGTACTAGACGTACTGATTGTTCTCATTACTGTTTAACGCTGCCCGTCGCTGCAAGAACCTTGTTTCGGCGGGTTTCTTGTTTTAAGCATAATTTTAGTGGTGACCCGATTTTAGTAATTCGATTTATTTTTAATATCAATATCCACGATGACTGGCTTAAGAAACTAATGACTCTTTTGTATTAATGTAGATAGTAGCACTTGTAAATAAGAAACTATGCTAAAAACAGCTATCTAAACCAAGTGACGAGTCTCACCAAAAAGTGGCACGTAACTTCGCTTTGTATAGGTAACAAAATACACAGCCTTTATGGCTGTGTATTTTGTTACCCTTCAATAAGATACCTACTCTGTCGGGGACTCTGCGACATCTGATGCTTCTGTAGCGATCGGAGCATCTTCTGTAGTTTCTGTGATCACTTCAGTAACCACTTCTTCTGTTATCTCTGTCTCAACTAGAGCAGGAGACTCAGCTACCGGAGTTTCACTTGGACCTTGTGCTGTTGATACAGTTACTTGAACATTTGAGTCTACCGGAGTAACACCTGCGTTCTGCACCATAAGTAAGAACTGTTCTCTGGTAACACATATATCTTCCAAACAAAGAGTCTTTGTCTCCACACGGTCACTCTTGAGGTTAACGAGCTTTTGACTAAGCTCTTGTACAGCATTGATAAGTGCATAAATAAAGTCTGCACCGCCATTATAGACATACACTTCAGTCTCTTGACCACTTATGTTCATAAGCTTCTTAGTAAACATCTCAGGAGCAAGAGGAGCTACATCTTGAGCTAAGATACCCACATGGCGCTTGGTAGTGTCATTTCCAGATAAGTCGTTGTATGAGAATACTTTTGTCTTGATACTAGAGATAAATTCTAGACCCTTAGTATACGGAGTGATATCTTTCTTTAGTCTTTCATCAGAAAACATAGACCATGTTCCTGATGTGTTGTAGGCAATGCCTGTAACTGCGAGCGTCCCATCCACTGTAAGGGTTTCAAAAGGTGTACTTGTTCCTACACCAAGACGATTATTGGTTTCATCCCAAAAGAACTTGGTTGAGTTTTGCTTAAGCTCTCCTCCTGTACTAATAAAAGCAACTGAACCCGCGCTCAGAGCAGAAAACACTGGCGCATTAACGAACGTAGAGCTTCCAGACACATACAGCCCTGAAGTTGTAGCATTTGTGGCACTTAGATTAGTGAGCACCCCAGTTGCTGCGAACATATTAGTTGCAGTAGCGGAAGTAGCAACGAGGTTAGTCGCAGTTGCATTAGTAGCACTAAGATCGGTTATAGTAGCGAGCGTAGCAACTAGTGAGGAAATGAATGAATTAGTTGACGTGCTATTAGTGGTCACTTGATTAGTTGAAGTACTGTTAGTAAATGTTGCATCAGCCAAAGAAGCGATTGTAGCAGTGAGGTTGCTAAAGAATCCATTTGTTGAAGTTGCGTTAGTTACTACTAGATTAGTAGTTGTCGAGTTAGTTGACGTGAGGTTAGTTATAGCCGCAATACTTGCTCCAAAATTACTAAAGAACCCTGTAGTTGAGGTAGCGTTCGCAGATATGAGGGAGGTAATAAATGCGCTAGTTGTAGTACTGTTAGTAACCACCGCATTAGTAGTAGTACTGTTAGTAATAGTGAGACCAGTGACATTAGCGAGCGTAGCAACTAGTGAGGAAATGAATGAATTAGTTGACGTGCTATTTACCGTAACAGAATTAGTAGTAGTCCCGTTAGTAATAGACACATCTGTAAGAGAGACGAGTGCTGCTGAAAGATTCTGGAAAAATCCATTTGTCGAAGTCGCATTTGTGGCTAAAAGCGCAGTTACAAACGCATTAGTTGTAGTACCGTTAGTCGCAACAAGATTAGTAGCAGTAGCATTAGTAGCAGTCAATCCAGTGAAACTACCGTTGGCTACATTTAAGTTAGTGACACCTAAATTTGTTGCAGTTGCATTAGTAATGA
>CAYXWO010000031.1:0-7501 GCA_964468825.1 uncultured Candidatus Saccharibacteria bacterium
CACTCACCATCGCTTCATCTACTGGTACGTCACTCTTCTCTGTTAACCAGGCAGGTCTAGCTACTCTTACCACTTCTTCTACCACAGGAGCAGCAACTGTTGGAGGTCAGCTCTACTTCGCTTCTGCTTCATCTACCGGAGGACTTACTCTCGCTCAGACACTTAATGTGACAGGAAAGACAACGCTTACTAACGCCACAGCGACGACATTCACCGCAACTAACGAGTCTTACCTCTTAGGTACGTCAACGTTTGCAGGAGGAATGACAGTTTCAGCATTTTCGGGAGGTTCTTGGATTAATATGCCGACCACAGGACCTTCAGGTATCGGTTCTGGAGGTGCAGGAGCAAATCCTTTTATCGCTTACGCAGCTGGTGCTGGTCAATGGTTTACAAACTCAGCTACTAACGACATCGTTTATCGCAACACCACAGGAAGGCTTTTATTCGGTAACACCGCAGGTAATGCATCTATGGTTCTAGCTAGTGACAGACTGTCTCTTGGTACCAGTACAGCCATGTCTAAACTCTCAGTCTACGGTGACTTGGTTCTAGAAGGTTCAAATAGATACCTAAACTTTGGAACAGCAACTAGCTCATCTGGATACGGGTTCCGTGACAATGGCGGGGTAATAGAAATCAAAAATGCATTAGGCGGGTGGACTCAGATGGCTAGTACTACACTACTTTCGAATTCGGGTACAGCTATCACAGGAACAACATCCTCCTCAGGTCTTACAGTTTACGCTGACGGGACTCTCGGAATGCTAAGGGGTTGCTCTGACGGTGAAGTTCTTCGTTGGGCATCAAGTACAGCTACTTGGGACTGTCACTTTGGACTGGAAGATGTTTATATTGTTAAGTCAGCTAACGAGCAAGTGGTTAACAATACAATCCAAAATGATAACCATCTTTCTTGGCCGGTTGCAGCAAGTCAGACAACATCATTTGAATTTAATCTTCTTTACAGAAATAACAACAGTGCAACACCAGACTTTAAAGTCGATATTCTTGGTGCGACAGGTTGGACATGTAGCTATACAATGACTTATGACTATGACGCCCCTACTACCGTAAGTGCTAGTGGAAATGATTGTGACGGCACACCAACAACAATATCAGTAACACCAGCTGCTGATGGTGGTAACGTAAGGCCAATAACAATTCGTGGTTATATTACTTCCTCAACAGCAGGTACGGTTCAGCTTAGATGGGCACAAAACACAACAAGTGCAGGAAACGCTGTTACTATTTTTGCTGGAAGTAATGTAAAAGCTACTAGGGTAAATATTGGTGCCGACCTTGCTGAGCTCTACTACACACAAGATCTTTCGCTCTCAGCTGGTATGGTTGTTGCACTAGATTCAGAAATATCTGCAGGTATTAAGAAAACTAACAAACCTTATGACAGAGAAGCTATTGGTATAGTCTCTACAAAACCTGGCTTTACTCTTCTTGACCCAACATCGAACACCGTTAACGCTCCAGTTCCTGTTGCTCTTTCTGGTCGTGTACCAGTTCTCGTTAGTACTGAAAATGGTGACATTACACCAGGTGACCTCCTAACAACATCAGCAACGCCTGGGTACGCGATGAAAGCTACAAAGGCTGGTCAGATAATCGGCCAAGCTATGACTCCGCTTTCTGGTGTGGCCACAGGAACTGTTGGCGCCTTCATTAAGACTAGTTACTATAATGGAACAGACATTGAAGATCTGCTTTCAACGGAGAATGCCACAACCACTGCCACAAGTTCACCAGAACTATCGGTTGCTAAACGTGCCCTCATCCACTTCGTAGCTAAGGCAAATGACCTAGCTCAGTCACTGAATCTATCTGAAGTTATTACTGATCGACTAAGTGCCGCACTTGAAGTTATTACTCCAAAGGTTGTTACAAGTGAAGTTTCGCTTAGTACTCTTACTTCAGCAACGGATGATGATATCAAAGTTAAACTCTCACCTACAAAGAAATTCTCGATTATTACAACAGGTTCAAGCAGTGTTGAGGCTATCGCCCTTGATGCGGCTGGTAACGGTACATTCTTAGGAAACGTGACTGCGGCAAGCATTACTGCACTCGGAGACATTCTCACACAAGGTAATCTTACAGTAGCTCAAACAGTCACCTCAGGCTCTGTCTTTGCAGAAAATAGCATCGCTACAGAAGGTGTTCTTCTCGTCGGTAATACTACTAACAAAGCATTTGAAGTAGATGCACTTTCTTCTAAGGTTGCTATAGGTACTTCTACACAAGAAGCAACGTTCTACATCCAAGGGTCTGCGTCGTCAACTATTGTAAATGTTACCTCAGTTAGTGGATCATCACTTCTATCTATAGCTAACTCCGGGATCACTCTAAACGGTACCTCAACTATCAACGCAGATCTCACCGTCTCAGGTAGCATTACCGCTAGTTCCTTCTCGTTTGCATCTACCTCGGGGACGTCTTACTTAACACTTAATGATTACGGTTTTGTTGGAGTCGGAACATCGTCAGCTCTTACTACGCTTGACGTTTGGGGAGGATTCAGGGTAGGTACTGGTACACTTCCAACACTTATTGTTAACACAGCTACGAATGTTATCGGTATCGGTAACGATGGTAGTCAGGTTGATGACGAAGTCCTAAGAGTCTCAGGACGTGTCAGAGCTACTGGATTTGATATCGATGCAGCAGCTGACCTTGCTGAAAAGTTTGAAGCGGTAGAAGCGGTAGACGCCGGAACAATCGTAGCCTTCAGTACCTCTACAACACAGTGGTCAGTGAACGGCACTTCAACAGACGATGACACTTATACTATGAGTACCGTTCGTAAAGCAGTAAATGCTTATGAGGCTGTAGGAGTTATTTCTACCAACCCAGGTATCATTCTAGGAAAGAATGTTAAAAATGGTGTGCCTGTGGCGTTCCAGGGTCGAATCCCGGTTAAGGTTACTGCTGAAAATGGTGAAGTTAAGCAAGGAGATTACCTTACAGTTTCCTTGACACAGCCAGGGCATGCGATGAAACTTACAGGTGAGGGCAGGTCAATCGGTCGTGCACTCTCAGATTATGCAGAAGGTAGAGATAAGGTTCTCATGTTAGTGGAAAACAGTTTCCAGAAACTTGATATCGCAGGAAAGAACGCAACAACCACAGGCATGCTCACAACAGGAAATGTGGACCTTAACGCAAATGGTGTAGCAATCTTAAATGTTAAATCAATTGCATCTGCGAGTGGTACTTGGTCAATTGATGAGAATGGTCGTATCGTAGCTAAAGTGCTCTGTCTTGAGGATCTGTGTATCGATAAAAACACCCTTACCAATATACTTAACATTTCGGGACAACAAGGAGTAAGTCTGGGAACAAGTACTCAGTCTGACGACGGTACAGCGTCTTCAACTGAATCCGGCTCTGCAACAGAAGAAAATGCCTCCTCTGAGAGCGGTGGGACAGCTACTACTTCGTCTAACCCAGAACCAGGAAGTGAGAGTAATGATGGGAGTACAGATGGGGCGTCAAGTGGTAACCAGGAGACTCTACCACAAGAGGTAGACGAACCTTCAGCTCCCTCAGAAGAGAATGTGACCACCCAAGAAAATACTCCTACAGAGGCTTCAGTGCAGCCAGAGGCTACTCCTGTAGATACTATAACTTTGCCAGATGTCACTGAGTAGAATTAGAGTCTAACCAATACTCTATTGTGGATTACTAAATAAAGGAAAATGATATACTAGATGACATATAACACTGATAAATGTCAGAAAAAAATAAAATAACCGACTCTCGGTTCTCGTTAATTCATAGATTGAGAAGTTGGAGTGAGTCTAATATTGACATCCTTCTCGTCATTCTTGGAATTCTTTCAGTGATAACTTTAGCACTTACAGTTCTTTTCCTTTTTAATCAAATGGGTAACCACGTAGATAACTATGAGAAATTCCCACTAGTCTCAAAGAGAGTTTTTCTAGAAAATCCTAACGATGTTATTATTAACTTCGTACCACTTAGAAAAGCCCTAAGGGGATATGTTGACCCTCTAGAGGGTAAAGTAGGTGTGTACTTTGAGTATTTGCCATCAGGTGTTTCAATAGGTGTTAACGCCACAGAAGAGATTAGACTTGCGAGTCTTTCTAAGGTACCGCTTGCAATGTCTATTCTTAAGAAAGTAGAAAAGGGGGATATAATGTTAACGGATAGAGTTTTTCTAAAAGAAGAGCACTTAGACAACAGATTTGGCAGTCTTTGGCAAAGAGGGCCTGGGGCGCCCATTACCATCGAGGAACTTGTTAAGCTCAGTCTTCAAGAGTCAGATAATACTGCTTATCAGACACTTTATGCCTTGCTTACTAACAAAGAAGTAGAGGAAGTTTATGAGAATCTCGAGATCGAAGTTAATATAGCGTCTTCTTCACCGCTAGTTTCTCCCAAGTCTTACTCGTCAATTTTTAGAAGTCTTTACCTAGCGTCATTTCTTTTAGAAGAGGAGTCAAACTATCTTTTAGATATCCTTACTAGAACTATTTTCCACGACAAAATACCTGCTGGTGTCCCAAAAGATGTCCAAATAGCTCATAAAATTGGGGTTTTTAGTAGGGCTGACACAACGGAAAAGGTCTATACAGACTGTGGTATTGTCTATGTTCCACTCCGTCCTTATATACTCTGTATTTTTGTCCAAGACACAGAAAGTGTGGCCGTTAAGCATATGTCACTCATATCAAAAATGGTATATGGATATGTTAATTTGGTAGAAGGAAGAAAGTAGTCTGTGGATTGCTATTTATAGGATTTTCATGTATAATACTTAAATTATGGTAGTACGAATGAGACATACACGTGCGCATACAGCTAACAGACGCAGCCATCACGCCCTAAAAGCGACTAATTTGGTAGCGTGTAGTAATTGTGGAGCACTTAACACACCGCATACAGTATGTAGTGCCTGTGGTTTTTACAAAGGTAAAAAAGTAGTAGCCGTAAAGGCTAAAGCTCAAAAGGCTTAAACTTTACAAAACTTTATCAGCTCTTTAAAAGACTTCGTTCCTTACACAATTTCTAAGATATGAGTACACGGCACATTGCTCGAACACTTGCTTTACAGACTCTTTTTGAGCTAGATATGCAGGAAAATCTTTCTGCAGACCAGGTTTCGGTCGCAAGTATCTTAGATAGAAATAAGGAAGAGTTTGGTGAGGGGGTAAAGGATATGACATTCGCAAAAGGCATCTTAACAAGTGCTCTTTCAAGGCGTATAACCATAGACGACATCATCACGCGAGCTGCGCCCGATTGGCCACTAGACAAGATAGGTACAATTGATCGTAACGTTCTGCGAATAGGACTCACGGAGTTACTTTTTGGTGACAGGGCTCAGGTCCCACCAAAGGTAGCTATTGATGAAGCGATTGAGCTCGCTAAGGCTTATGGAGGAGAAACATCGGGGCGTTTTGTTAACGGCGTGCTCGGGGCTATTTATAAGGAGATGGGTGAGCCGGAGAAAACCCAAAGTACAAAGCCAAAAAATATCGACATGGACGCTTCTAAGAAAGAGGTTTTGGTGGGTGCGGTTGTTTACTCTAGTAGTAGCAACAAGCATCATATAGCCCTTGTGCATGATGTTTTTGGATACTGGACTCTCCCTAAAGGGCATATAGAAAAGACAGAAACTGAAGAAGAGGGTTTACTTAGGGGGATTAAAAAAGAAATAGGTTTAGACATTACTGTGGTAGAAAAGATTGGCGAGAATGAATATATCGCCAACAAGCCAGAAATAGGTAAAGTCATCAAGCATGTTAGTTATTTTCTTGCTTCTTCTCCGAGGACTGAGCTTGTTTTAGAGAATAAGGGTGGTCTTGATGAGGTCAAGTGGTTTTCATTGGATGAGGTTCAAACACTTCGTATGTATGACGACATTAAACCTCTTATCCAAAAGGCCGTAGCTAAAATTAACGCCTAACTGGTGGTATGACAATAGCAGAATTTAAAGAATCAAATAACCTACCTTTTAAGGAAGATACTCTTATTGAGCAGGCTTTTATTCATCGCAGTTATATTAATGAGAACCCTCGTACAAAAACAACACATAATGAGCGTCTAGAATTCTTGGGAGACGCCGTTTTAGAGCTTGTCGTAACAGAGTTTCTTTATACAAAGTACCCTCACCAGAACGAAGGGGATCTTACAGCGTATAGATCTGCTCTTGTCAATGCAATTACATTAGGCGAAGTCGCAACATCTCTTGGGTTTAATGATCTTATACGTCTATCTAAGGGTGAGGCCAAAGACGTTCACAGAGCGAGATCTTCTATATTAGCTGATGCTTACGAGGCTGTAATTGGGGCAATATATCTTAGTTTAGGGTACGAACTTGCTCACAGATTCATTGCTACAACCCTTCTCATTAAAACTGAGGAAATAATTAGAAAGGGTCTTCATAAAGATGCTAAGAGCTACGTTCAAGAAAAGTCTCAAGAAATATACAGCTTCACCCCCACTTACAAAGTCATATCAGAAGAAGGACCTGATCATGACAAACTTTTCAAGGTTGCAATTTTCTTTGGTGAAGAACAGGTAGCAGAGGGAGAAGGTAAAAGTAAACAAGAAGCTGAAACTTCTGCCGCAAGAAATGCTCTAGTTGCTAGAGGTTGGGTTTCTGCATCTTAGTGCATATATGAGGCTAGATCAGCTTTTAGTGGTGAAAGGTTTTTGTGCTACAAGGCAGGAAGCTCAAGAAATAATTGAGAGAGGGCATGTGCTATTAATGGAACACCCTTAACAAAGCAGAGTAAGAATATTCGAGAAGATGTGAGTATTAAAGTTCTCTCTACCAGGAAGTACGTTTCTAGGGGTGGAGAGAAACTCGCTGGTGCTTTTGCAGCTATTTTTAGAGACGAAGAAGGGGTGATCAATTTTATAAATGGTAAGAGTGCTCTCGATGTTGGGGCGTCTACCGGTGGCTTTACGGACTTTCTACTAAAAAACAAGGTGTCTTCTGTTACTGCGGTTGATGTGGGTACTGGACAGCTTCATGAAAGTGTTAAAAAGGATAAAAGGGTACTATCCCTCGAAAACACAGACATACGCAACTTCTCATCCGAGACTAAGTATGACATTGTCGTAGCTGACCTATCTTTTATAGCGCTTAGAAATGTTATTGACACCATTCTTACTTTTGGAAGCGTGGGTACATTTTTCTTTATATTAATTAAACCGCAGTTTGAAGTTGGGAAAGGGAATACGAAAAAAGGGGTAGTAAAAGATACTAAACTGGTTATGGAAACTCTTAACGAGTATCAAACTCTTCTCTTGGAACGTCAGGTTAAAAAATTGCAGATAGTCCCGAGTGTGATTGCTGGAGGTGATGGTAACCAAGAGTATTTCGCACTTTTTTCGCTATAGTATCTCAACCAAAGAAAGTAAAAACCTCACATAATTGTGAGGTTTTTACTTCTCCTAAACTAATTAGAAAGAACGACGAGGTCGGTCTTCACGAGGAGCGAGTGGGCGCGCAATG
>CAYXWO010000032.1:0-1184 GCA_964468825.1 uncultured Candidatus Saccharibacteria bacterium
GTTGATGCAAAAGACCTTAGCGCTGTAACCCCACCAACGAGCGCTGCAATAGACGGAGATATCTCGCCTCCTGAGAACTGCGACTGAACAGTGAACGCAGCTGTTGGATTACTTGATGTTCTAAGCACTGCAATTCCATACATTCGCATCCCTGTTGTGAATGTATTATAGCCCCTTGTCTGAGGGAGAGTCGTCATCTCGAATTCTCCTCTTGGATTACGTGATTTAAAAGAGAGTAAATCACCAGTATATCCAATATACATAGCCACTCTCTCGGCAACGAACCTATCATCAGCCTTTCCTAAAGA
Organism: uncultured Candidatus Saccharibacteria bacterium; assembly: GCA_964468825.1. Classification (GTDB taxonomy): domain Bacteria; phylum Patescibacteriota; class Minisyncoccia; order Phycocordibacterales; family UBA5272; genus UBA11704. The sequence continues at coordinate 309 of CAYXWO010000032.1, forward strand.
ATCACTCCATGTGTAGGTGGTCTGACCTGGGTCACCAAACTGTGTAAAGAATCTACTTACTGTCGTTAAGGGTCGAATAGACGGGTCAACGACAGATGGGTCATTTGCGGTTACTGCTAGGTATGGTTCACCTAGCTGATCGTATACGGTAACAACTGGTGTTTGTCCTAACTGAGAGACTATGGCCATGAGAATATCTTTCGCATAATGGGTTTCTGGAGTGCCTAACGTTATAGCAGACTCAACGAATTGGTTATTCTCTCTGATGGTAAGAGCCGGTGTCATAGCGGTAACTTCATCCCAGTATGCAGGCGGCGAAGGGAACCCTCTCTTAGAAAGCATAGACCTGTTATAGATAAGTACCATTGGTTCGATAGAAACAGGCAAAGCCAGTGCTCCTTGGCGAGCAAAATATAGTATTGAAGCTCCGTCTACATACGTGTCCTTAAAATCTTTTTCACCGAGACTAGTAACAGGAAAAGGACTGATCCTGTGTGCTTGTGACAATATTACCTGATACGGAGCAAGAATGGTATCAGGCCCTGTGCCACTGGCGAGTGCCTCTAAGAGCCTCTGATTAAAATCTTTCTCTGGTACATAACGGTATCTAACTGCATAGGACTTAGCTTTTGGGTTAAATGACTGAATGATGTCACTCATACTCTCTTCTGGAATTGTCCCCCACATAATCACATCACCCTGCGCGACAGACGCCTTACTCCCGATAGAAATTTTCCCAGAAAAAATAAGCACTGAAAGAATCACTGCGAAGATACCAACTCCGAGCAAGATATTTTTTAACATTACAACACAGTATATAGTTACTAGTTACTAGTTACTAGTGGACAGGGCCCGCGGGTAGCCAGTAGCCAGTAG
>CAYXWO010000032.1:1284-7467 GCA_964468825.1 uncultured Candidatus Saccharibacteria bacterium
TGTAAATGAATTATTTTATGAATAAGTCTTTTATGTATACAGCTATGCTCTGCGTTCCATGCTCTGTATTCTCCTAACTCCTAACGAAGAACTTCCTGACGCCCTAACCTGGTCTCTACACTGACAGCGCCAAAAAGGCGTAGTGATAATCACCTGCCGGAAGTCGTTTAAGAAGTCTGAAGCCGTGTGATTGGACCATCTGAATTGCCTGCTCTTCTTGAATAACATGCGATGGGTGTGGGCCAACCCCTCCAAAAGAATCCCTCCAATCAACTACCAAGAGCTGCCCCTCTGGCTTAATGAGCTTTGCTGCGAGCATTATCGCTTTCTCTGCATGTTCAAACTGGAAGAGCACATTAGAAAAGACAAGTGCGTCTAAACTGTAAGCATCTATTGGAATTTGTTTCTCTGCATCAGCCCAAAGCATTTCAACATTTATGATTCCTTTCCTATCAAGCGTAGCTGCAAGTGTGTGGAGCGCATCTCGGTGAACATCAACAGCATATACCTGCCCTGTTACACCTACCTCATTAGCTAATGCGATGGTGTACGCACCAGTACCACAACCAATATCTGCCACTCTATCCCCTGGCTTTACATATAACTCACGAACTAGATGATCGGGTGTAAGAAACATAGTACAACCAGTTTATAGTTAATGGTTAATAGTTGCTAGTGGATACGCCGTGTATCTAAAAGTAACAAGCGCGACCGAAGGTCGCGCTTGTTACTTTTAGATATGTTATAAAAGATTAAACGAAGCAACTGAATCCCCGTCGCGCAACTTCATTATTCTTACACCCTGAGTATCACGACCAAGTGTTGGGATAGATGAAATCTCAGTACGAATCACTTGAGAATCTTTCGATACAGCGAGGAGCTCTTCGTTCTCAGCAGTTACTACACGTGCGACCATTAACTTACCTGTCTTTTCTGTCACCTTTACTGTCTTAATACCTGAGCCGCCGCGCTTTTGTATCTTGTATTCAGAGAGCTTGGTCTTCTTACCGTAGCCGTTTGCTGTCATGATGAGGAGCTCAGCAGCCTTTACTCCTTCTACTATCTTATCCGCAGCTACAATTACGTCCCCTTTATCAAGCTTCATACCTATAACACCAGCTGCCTGTCGCCCCATCTCACGCACATCGTCATGTGAAAATCTAATTGACTGACCATCCTGAGTTGTAAGAATAACGCTGTCCTTTCCTGTTACAAAAAGCGCAACTAGGAGCTCATCCTTATCATCAAGCTTAATAGCAATGAGTCCGTTGCGACGAACATCTTTAAAGCTTTCTGCTGCGCACTTCTTTACTGTTCCTCCCTTGGTTATCATCATCAGAGACACTCCATCCATTGTCTTGATATCCTTTGGCATTGGGAGAATTGAGGTCACTTTCTCACCGTCAGTGAGCTGAAGAAAGTTCATAATTGACTTACCACGAGTAGCGCGCTTACCTTCTGGTAGGTCGTACATCTTAACCTGATACGCCTTACCTTTATCTGTAAAGAAGAGGACGTCTGAATGAGTAGACGTTGTAAGAGAAATAGTTACGAAGTCTTCTTCTTTAGTGTTCATATCAACCACTCCTACTCCGCCGCGCTTCTGAGTTCTGAACTCATCTGGATCTGTACGCTTCACGTAGCCACCGGCTGTATAGACTAGCACTTCCTCTCTTTCTACTATCAAATCTTCTGGATTAAATTCCTTCGCCTTATGTTTCACTATCTTAGTACGACGATCGTCTCCGTATTTTTCCTTGATGTCACCTAGTTCATCCTTGATTATTGAAAGCATCTTCTTTTCTGACTTTAAAATCATCTGGAGTTCTGCAATAAGAAGCTGGACAGCCTTTAGATCATCTTCGATTTTCTTACGCTCTAGTCCTGCTAGGCGCTGCAGCTTCATCTCTAGAATTGCCGTTGCCTGAATCTCTGAGAACTTCCACTTCTTCATGAGCTCCGCATGCGCATCAGGGGTATCTTTTGCTGCACGAATCGTTTTAATAATCTCATCTATGTGATCAAGAGCCTTCTTAAGACCAAGTAAAATATGCTCCTTCTCAAGAGCGCGCTTAAGGTCGAACTCCGTACGACGACGTACTACTTCCTTTCGGTGACCTATAAATGACTCAAGGGCGAGTTTTATAGAAAGCGTCTGCGGGATACCGTCAACGAGAGCTACTAGGTTATAGTGAAAAGTACTTTCGAGTTCTGTATGCTTATACAAATAATTAAGCACCTTCTGAGGCTGAGCACCTGACTTAAGATCAATAACGACACGAATATCTTTAGTAGATTCATCACGAAGACCTTTGATGCCGTCTATTTTCTTCTCTCTTACTAGATCGGCAATCCCTTCAATTAAGTTACTTTTAACAACACGATATGGGAGCGAGGTAATAATAATCTGGAACTGACCATTCTTCTGCTCTACTATCTCAGCCTCTCCGCGCACAACTACGCCACCACGTCCTGTTGCGCACGCGGTACGAATATCTGATTGCCCAAAAGCCACCCCTCCCACAGGAAAATCTGGCCCTTTAATATGTTCACACAAATCATCATTAGTAGCGTGAGGGTTATCAATGAGATGCACAGTGGCATCAACCACTTCTCTTAGGTTGTGGGGAGGGATGTTAGTTGCCATACCTACAGCAATACCAAGAGTCCCGTTAAGGAGGAGGTTAGGCACCGCCGTTGGAAGAACGCGAGGTTCCTTTTTTGTACCATCATAGTTAGGCTCCATCTGAACAGTGTCTTTCTCTATATCGCGAAGCATCTCCATAGAAACTTTGGACATCTTTGCTTCTGTATAACGCATCGCAGCAGCACCATCACCATCAAGTGAGCCAAAGTTACCTTGGCCTAATATGAGCGGATAGCGATATGAAAAATCCTGAGCCGTTTTTACCATAGCATCATAAACGGACGCGTCACCGTGCGGGTGATAATTACCAAGCACTTCACCAACTACAGTTGCAGACTTACGGAACTTAGCTCCAGCGGTGAGACCCATGTTATTCATTGCAAAAAGAATTCTTCGGTGCACTGGCTTTAGACCATCTCTCGCATCAGGGAGAGCGCGTGAAGTGATAACACTCATCGCGTAATCAAGATACGCAGTACGCATCTCATCAACAATGTTTATTGGTAGAAAACTTACGTGTGGCGCTGGCACCCCTTTATTCTCTTCGTTCCCTCCTGCTGTTGCCGTCTTTTTTGCCATATATGTGTAAGAAAAATGTATGCTAAGTATAGCACAAAAATGACTCAGAAACAAAGACCTGGAAGCTAGTTATTGCCCCTCTGTAGTAGTTGATCCGAGGAGAAACTCGTCTTTTTGAGAATAGGTCTCTTTGCCTTCTAGGAGAGCGTTTCCTCCTGATTTTAAAACATCAATCTTGTTTCCAACCTCTGTAACGAACTGTGAAAAAATCTCCACAGGAGACTTTGATGTCTCTTCAATTTTTTCCTCTACAGCAACGCGTTTGCTATCGTAGCGCTCATGCCAAAACCCGTAATCAAAATAAAGAATTCCCCATGCTAAGAGCATAGTAATCCCTCCTGAAAAAGCCACAGCATGTATCTGCTGCACATGCTTAGAAGACCTACGCACATGACTTACGTAACGGGATACGAAAGAATGTTTTTTCGACATACGAGATAGTATACCAAGGCTTCAGTTATAAGTTTCAAGTTTTGAGTTTTAAGAAACATCAAGGCGGCCTTCGGCCGCCTTGATTCCTCCCTCTTAAAACTAATAACTGAGAGCTTAAAACTGAGCCCTCCTACATCTCGTGAAAAAGTACCACTTCTCCGAGCTTCCCTTCGATGTCCTTCCTCTTAATTGTGAGCTTTTCTACCGGGTCTACTTTTTCTGAACCAGCTTCCTTTAAGAAAATTGGAAGTGACTGTTCGTTGTAATCCATAGGGATAATAAGCTTAGGCTCAAGAGAAACTGCAAGCTTGTGTGCGTCATACGCGTTAAGCAAGAATCCATCTTCCCCTACTGGCACGAAGAGTACGTCTGTCTCATCAATGATTGCCTTATGCTCTGGTTCGAGTTTCTGAGAAAGTGCGCCTAAGAATGTGATTCGGATACCGTCTAATGTGAACACATATGATGTGTTTTGAAACTTCTTCGCAGTCTTCCCTTCTTTTAGTTCTGTTTCTGTAGAAAATCCTTTAATAAAAATATCTTTTACCTCATACTCCCCTGCGCCCTTGATGATAAAAGGGGTCTTCTCTCCATGTTCTGTCTGTTCAACACCGTTATAATCAGGGTGGTTGGCGGTGACGAGCGTCACATCAGCCCCATACTTAGCCACTTTCCCCTTACCGTCTTTAGAAACTGGATTAATGGCAATAGTTAAGTCCCCTACCTGTAATTTAAAATGTTCGCGTCCAAAGTGAGTGATAATCATGTCTCCCATCTTATCAAAAATTACCCAAAACAAAAAGGCACCGCAGGGGCGCCTTTCAAGCCTTCCTGCGACGCTCACGCGCAGTGGTCGGCAATGTATCGCTTGATGACATCGACATCAGGTGGCAGCACCTCGACCCTTCTTGGTAGTTGTTCCAGGTCCTTAAGGTGATCCGGTATCGGGACTGCGATACCGAGCGCTTCCTCTATCGTGTCTGCAAACTTGGCCGCAAGCGCGGTCTCAAGGACGATGACCGAGCCGTAGAAGAAATCATGCTCGGCTGCCACCTTCCAGGCGTCTGCAGTGTGCGGGTCGATGATGATGCCGTACTTTTCGTGGACCATCTTGATCGTATGGATCCGGTCGGCATGAGTACTCTTCCCAGAGACAAAGCCGAGCTTCTCTTTGATCTTCGCGAACTCAGGGAATTCGCTCACATCGAACTGGCCACGCGCCGGAAGCCGGTCAACGTACATGGAGTAGGTCATCTCGGGCCCAAACCATACGTGGATCAATCGCTCGAGATTGCTCGCAAGCGAAATATCCATCGAAGGACTGCTCGTTGCAAGCGTCTCTGATGTGCTGCGCGGCCGATATACCCCCGTCTTGAAGAACTCGTCGAGCACATCATTCTCGTTGGTGGCGATGATGATGGAGCTGATGGGGAGACCCATCATGCGAGCAACGTGCCCCGCAAACGCGTTCCCAAAGTTCCCCGACGGGACAGCAAAGGCTCGCTGCTCGCCATTGGACTCCGTCGACTGGAAGTACCCAGCAAAGTAGTAGACCACTTGGGCCATGATGCGCGCCCAGTTGATGGAGTTCACTGCGCCGATCGAGTAGCGACCCTTGAACGCCCGGTCAGATGAGACCTGCTTCACAACAGCTTGCGCATCATCGAAAGTCCCTTCGACTGCGATGTTGAAGATGTTCTTGTTCTGCAAGCTGTACATCTGGGCCTGCTGGAACGGGCTCATCCGGCCGTGCGGCGAGAGCATGAACACGCGAATCCCCTTCTTTCCGCGAAGCGCATACTCGGCAGCGCTTCCCGTGTCGCCGGAGGTTGCGCCGAGAACATTCAACTCTTCGCCGCGGCGCGTGAGTTCATACTCGAACAGGTTGCCGACGAGCTGAAGCGCGATGTCCTTGAACGCAAGCGTCGGACCGTTGGAGAGCTCTTGCAAGTTGACGACAAGGCCGTCTTCGCCGTAGGGTGTAACCGGCGTGATGGCGGCGTCACCGAAGATTTCTTCGGTATATGTCTCGGCGCAGATACGCTTCAGATCAGAGGCGGGAATGTCGTCGATGTAACGAGACAGAAGCGCGAACGCCAATCTGGCATAACCGCCGTCCGCACCATCACCATAGGCAAGGCGGAGACTTTTCAGCTCGCCTGCGTCGAAACGCGGGTAATGTTCGGGTATAAAAAGTCCGCCGTCAGGTGCGAGACCTTCGAGAAGGATCTCGCAAAAACGCATCGGCCTTACGCCACCACGTGTGCTCAGGTAATTCATGTGTCTAACCTCGTTTCTTTGGTTGTGTGCTTTTTTAGTGCACGGTTTGAACTAAGCCGCTCATATCCTATATCTTTGCCTCTGAACTAGCAACTATTAGCCATTGACTATTCACGATATTTTCTGTAGTATTATCCCCATCTATTAATAGATACCGATCTGGCGTAACCCCCTCTTTTGTGCGAAGAAAAAGGCAAAGAGGAAAACCAGACCGAAAGCGTACATTCCCGCCTTTCGTGTGGGAA
>CAYXWO010000033.1:0-7387 GCA_964468825.1 uncultured Candidatus Saccharibacteria bacterium
TGCCTCTTCTTAACAAGAGCGAACTTGAAGGTGTTCTTGCGCACGAACTTGCCCATATCGGTAATCGCGATATGCTCATCCAGACTGTGGTTGTTGTTTTCGCCGGAATGATTTCATTCGTAGCTGATATGATGCTCCATGCGACAATGTTCGGAGGAAAGGAGGGTGAGAATAAAAATCCAATTTTCCTCATCTTAGGACTTGTAGCAGTCATCTTGGCTCCGATTGCTGCGATGATTATCAAGCTCGCTATTTCTCGCGAACGTGAGTTCTTGGCAGACGCGACAGGTGCACTCATTACACGTTACCCAGAAGGATTAGCATCTGCTCTACAGAAGATTAGTAACTTCCATCAACCTATGCGTGTACAACATGCAGCTATCTCTCATATCTTTATCTCAGACCCTAGTGGTGTTAATGACGAGAGCGAGGTACGTGATCATGAACAGATTAGCTGGTTCCAAAAACTCTTCATGACTCACCCTCCAGTCGCGGAGCGTGTTAATAGATTACTTAATCAAAGTAAATAAAATTCAAACGTATGTTTCCTTTTATGGTCTTCGTAAGTCTTATCTTTGCTCTCCTATTGTCTGTTTTTGTGTATGCACTTTACATAGTCGTCATTGCTTTTACGCTATGGATGGTAGTGGACGCAGGTAAGCAGGATAGATTTTGGTGGCTTTTGCTCGTTGTTGGGGTGCCAGTAATTGGTCCAGCCGTGTACTTCTTCGTAGAGAAGAAGCATGAATATAAACGGGCGCCACATATGCACGTAGAAAGAAGTGAAACTGAAGAGCAACATGAGAGGGCTCCGAAGGGGAGTGATTAGTTTGCAATGTGTCTGGTTAATAAACAAAAACGAAGCCCTTCAGCTTCGTTTTTGTTTATGTTAAAATTAAAATCTTCAATACAAGAAGTTATCATAGAGGGTTCGCATAGCGGCCTAGTGCACTACCTTGGAAAGGTAGCAAGGCGAAAGCCTTCGGGGGTTCGAATCCCCCACCCTCTGCAAAATCGCGAGCGTATCCGCGACCAGATTTTGCACAGTGCATTGCAAGGAGTGTAATCACGACTATGCATATGCCTCTGCTACGAACGAAGTGAGTGCTGGGTGAAAAAGCCAACTGCTCGGCTTTTGTGGGGATTCGAATAGGGGTCGCGAGCGCTTCTCGAGCAAAGCGAGTGCTCTTGTGACCGAACCCCTACCTCTCCGCCAGATGCCCAAGTTAGAATTATGCTGTGTGGTATAATATTAAAATATTAATTTTAATTAATGTTTTGTAAAAATTGCGGCACAAAATCAGATGGCACGAAAAAGTTCTGCACGAATTGCGGTACGGCACTTGCAGTAGCTGCTGCAACTGGTGCTGAAGCAGCCCCTCGAGCAGTTCGACCTCCAATGCCAAAGGAAAAGTGGACAACAGGTAGGATTATCAAAACTATATTAGCTGCAGTGTTTTTTGGAGGCTTGATCTTATTAAAATTTGGATGGGGGGCAATCAACTCAATCGATAATACAGCAGTCGACAAAAACAACGCTGCACAGGAATCCTGGCAATCGGGTGGTGATCCAAATCAGGCAATCAGCCAACTACAGCAAGCCTCGCAAGACGCTGTGACCAACAGCACAAAGATGACTACAAAAGTAAACTTGGCCTACGTGTATTCATCTGAAGGGCAAACCGATCTCGCCCTCGCCACATTTAAGGAGGCACTACCACTTGCTTCGACAGGTAGTATCGACTATTACCTAATTTCAGGAGAGATCGCGCTGTTGGAAGGCAAACCAAATGCTGCATTGATCGCATACAACAAGGGATATGCGAAAGACCCGAATAATTTTCAAATAAATAACGCTCTTAATCTCTTCTATTTGGATATAGCGGATGAACGTCCCCAGTACTCAGACGTTGCAAAGGCACTCACCTACGCTCTAAAAGCGGATCAGGTCCAGCCATCAGATATCACGAAGCAGAACCTTGGTATCGCTTATCACTTGAATGAAAAATACAAACTGGCAATTTCCACACTGTCACCATTAAACAACATTGCCGGTCAACCATACCTCGCATATTGGCTCGGCCTTGCATATGTGGGAGATGAGCAGCCGACCAACGCAAAATATTATCTGAGAATTGCTATTAATGGGGGAGTGCCGGTTCCTCAAGAAGTAAAAGATTACGTTAATGGCTACTAATATGTATTGCGAACACTGCGGAAACAAACTAGAGCAAGGTCACAAGTTTTGCACGAAGTGCGGTCATTCAAGCGTGCCTGCTGAGACGCAGACTGAAGCAGTACAACATTCAACATTGTCACTCGGCGATAAATGGTGGCATCGACTTTTGAAGGTGCTGTATGTGATCGCTTATCTTCCTTTGCTTGGTATCGTCCCAGCAGTATGGGTGTCGAATGCTGAGTCTTGCTATAGCTCTTCATATTCTGGTTATACTTGCTATGGATCGAATGGAGAGGCGTTCTGGTACTCACTGCTCACGCTTGTGATTTATATGGTTGTTTTGAGACTGATAAAAGTTTCAGTCTTGTATGTTGCTTTTGGACAATGTCCACAATGGAAGAGAGAATTTAAAAAACTTTCTTAAAATAAAATGTCTGATAAAGAAAAAAACAAAACAGTGGATGAAACAAAAGAGCTTAAAAGGCAAGTAGAAAACTACTATACCATGGGTATTACTCAGTCGGCTCGTGGTCAGGTGGTTTTGCTATTCGGGGGTCTTTATGCGCTTTCTGTCATTCTAAGTTTCTTTGGCATTATTGCTCTTGGGGACCTGATGTGGAGTCTCATCATCTACATTCCGATTCTTATTTTTGTATACAAAGGCCATAAGTTGGCAATGATTACTCTGATGATACTTTGGGTAATTGAAAAGGTTTATACTGCATATCTCACTGTTGAAAACCAGTCAGGTGGCATATGGGGTTCTATCATCTGGCTTATTATTGGAATTTCGGTCATTGCCAAGGCACTAAAGGTTGAGAATGAGCGTCAAAAGACCATACCAATGGCAGCAACTGCACCCATAACCTTAGGAAGTTATTGCAAGGAATGTGGCACAAAATTCGATGCTGGTTCAAAGTTTTGTGCAAATTGCGGCACTGCCCAGTAATATATGTTTTGCAAATCATGTGGAAATCAAATAGCTGAAGAAATGAGATTTTGCACGAAATGCGGAACGATTGTTGAAGCTGAAAAAACTCCTAAAAAGCCCACGAAGTTTTTTACAAAGAAGAAACTGGTTGTTTCGGGAATCATAGTAGCAATTCTTGCCGCAGCAATTGCTGCTTTTGCTTATTACAGCAAAGACCAGGAATCAGTTTCTGATACAGACAGGAAGGACCTGGAGATAGCTTCGGCTGTTGTTAATATTTACTGCAGTGGAGAAACTGAAGAAGAAGATTCAGGCGGGTCAGGCACTATCTTGACTGAAGAAGGATTAATTCTTACTAATGCACACATAATTCCAGAAGGAGCAGAGGACACTGTCAGTTGTCTTGTTATATTGCCCGATCCTACCAGCGGCTCTCCTGATGAGATATATACCGCTTACCCAATCGTGGTCCCTGAGCTAAGCGAGGAGTATGACTTGGCCTTTGTAAAAGTGGATGATGTTTTTTATGATCATAAAGAAGGGAAGGCATATGGCGAGTATCCAAAAGTATTTCCTGCTTATGATCCAAATAAATATTGCAAAAGCGAGGATGTGAAGCTCGGCGAGTCTGTAAGAATCTACGGATACCCAGCAATTAGTGGTGGGTATGTACTTACAGTTACAGACGGAGTGGTGAGCAGCTTAATGTCGGATGCAGGTTTGATATTTACCTCCGCAAAAATCAGTCACGGCAATTCAGGAGGCCTCGCAGTCGACAAGGACGGCTGTAGAATCGGAGTGCCAGCGATGGTAAATGGAGATGACTATGAGAGCCTTGGCATCATCATTTCTAACGATTTGATTTATGAATTTATAGATGGAATCAAAGAATCTTATTAGTTAGATAGAGAATAATCAATCCCATTCTTCCTTTTATCAGATTTTGGTCTAGTGGCCTCAAACCACTCAGGGTACTCCTTATGCATTTTCCTCAATTTCTGTATACTTGTATCAAGAATCCAGAAGTTGAAGCGTCTTTTTGGTACTAATTTCGCGACATCGTCCCTCAGAAAGGAAGTTAAACATTAAAGAGTAACTCATTTTAAACTCAAGGAATACAAAGTTATGACATTTAAAGAAAAAGTTTTAGAAATAGTGAGGAATATTCCGGAGGGGGAGGTGATGACCTACTCTCAAGTCGCAGCAAAGGCTGGTAACAAAAATGCACCACGTGCAGTTGGTACACTCATGGCAGGTAACCAGGATAAAGATATTCCATGTCACAGGGTAGTAAAGTCAGACGGAAGTATAGGCATGTACAACGGACTTCGCGGTAAGAGTAAAGAAGTAATCCTTAAAAAAGAGGGGGTTATTTTTCAGTCGTCTGGGAAAGTCGTTGTTTCTTAGCTCATCTTTACATACTCGCCCCACTTTCTTCGTCTTTGATATACTTGCAATATGTTTGATATCTCAGTTGTAAACGTCAGTATTTTCGGGGTTTGTTTTATCTTGTTCTTCTATGTACTAGCTTCGCTTGCGTACGGGAAGTTGATAAGGATTGAATGGAAAAAACTTTTTCTATACGTTACTGTATTTTCTCTGTTTGGTGTTGTCGGAGAAATATTTGTTAATACACTTTACAACTACTTTTTCGGTGAGTACCTGTGGGTATATTACCTGTATCCAGTGCACGAGGGCCATATCAGCAAGATGTTTATTTTTGTCTGGGGGTCACTTGGTGTGTATAAATATTTGAGCGAGGTAGTTCTTCAGAAGTTCAGCCTCTATACGAAAAGACGGGCAGGGATGATCATGTCTTTAGAAGCTATTTTTCTTGAGATTTGGTACAACACCACGTTCTTTCTTTTCTTTGGGGGGTATATCTTTTATTACTTTCCAGATAACTTGGGACCGCTTTCTCACTTTTCTTGCCTACAGGTGTTGCCATTTTATTTTATATTTGGTTTCCTAGTCATGAAGATTATTTCTCGTGAAGAGAAGGCAGGGTTCAGCAAGACGAGGCTTTCCTTCTTTTGGTTTATTCTTTTAACCCTAGTCTTTCTAGCCTAGAGCGTTACCTTGTAGTGGTATACTTTGCTTTACAATGAAATCCTTTAAAGAAAAAGTTTTAGAAATAGTAAAAAATATTCCGGAAGGGAAGGTTATGACCTATTCCCAAGTCGCAGCAAAGGCTGGTAACAAAAATGCATCACGCGCAGTAGGCAATATCATGGCAGCTAATCAGGATAAAAATGTGCCATGTCACAGAGTTGTAAAGTCAGACGGAAGCATAGGAATGTATAACGGCCTTCGTGGCAAGAGTAAAGAAGAGATCCTTAAGAAGGAAGGGGCGCTATTTACTAAAGCAGGCAAAGTCAATCTATAAGATATGAAGTCTTTAAGTAAAAACAATATAGTTCTAGCTTTTGTCGCACTTATGCTTTTTTCTGCCGCAATACACATGGTTGTACTGGTCGCTTATTTTTTAAAGACAGGAGATTTTAGTTTATTTAATTTTTTCTCTATCACAGAGCTTGATCTATTTTTGCCCACTGACAGGAGTGGCACTTTATCAGATATACTCTCTGCAGTAACTTCATTTTTGCTTTTCGTACTCTTTTATACCCTTATTAGAAAGTCTAAAAGATAGGCACTCGGTACGTGCTATGCTCTAGTAATGTTTACTAAGTACAAAGCAGCTATTATTTCCTGGTCTATCGAGTTTGGCCCCATCGCACTATTCTTCGTAGCACTCTCTATTCTTGGGAGTGAAGATGATGCTTTTATTCTTGCGACAGGGCTTTTCACTATTTTTACCGCACTCGCACTCCTTGCCTCATACGTACTAGAAAAAAGAATTGCGTGGTTCCCGCTTATCGCAGGGCTCTCCGTTATCGTGTTCGGGGTTATTACCTTTATCTTTAAAGAGCCAATGCTTTTTATGCTGAAGGATACATTTTATAATGGATTCTTCGCGATATTTCTTCTGGGGGGCGCCATAGTAGGCAAAGCGATGCTTAAGCCACTCTTTATAAGCCTGTTCGATATACAGGATAGGGGGTGGTATATTCTTTCGCTCAGGTGGGGAATATTCTTTCTTATTCTTGCTATCACAAACGAAATCACATGGAGGCTCTATTCTAACGAAGTGTGGGTGTCCTATAAATTTTGGTCTACAATTATCACTGCGCTCTTTGGACTATACCAACTTACGCTTTCTAGAAAATATCGCAACGAGGGGTCGTCTTATTTTGGAATGAGAATGGAGCTTTATCACAAGAGTAAGTAGGGTGGAGCACTCAAGCAAGATGTGATATACTTAGCATACTAACTATTTTATACATGCAACAAGCTATCGAAATCAAGGGGTTACACAAGACATACAGAAATGCTAAGAGTGAGACACTGCACGGCATTAACTTGTCTATTCCAAAAGGTCAGTTCATCGGTATCCTTGGACCAAACGGTGCAGGTAAGACTACAACCATCAGCTGTATCACGGGAGTCACTTCTCCTACATCAGGGAAAGTCATGGTGCATGGACATGATGTGGTGGAGGACTATCGTGAGGCGCGAGCACGCGTAGGTGTCTCTCCTCAGGATTTCACAATAGACATCTTCCAAACAGTAGATGAAATCCTCGACTACCAAGCAGGGTTCTTTGGCATTATTGGTGATGAGATGAAGAAGAGGCGAGAAGAACTTTTAGAACTCTTCGAACTTGCTTCACACAGAGATAAAAAGTTTCAGTTCCTCTCAGGTGGTCTCAAGCGTCGTGCGATGCTCGCAAAGGCTATGATGCATCACCCAGATGTTCTCATCCTAGATGAACCAACAGCGGGGGTTGATGTGGAGACGCGCCAGTCACTATGGAAGTATCTCCGTAAGTTACATGGAGAGGGGAAGACAATTCTTCTCACGTCTCACTATCTAGAAGAAGTGGAAGCACTTTGTGAGCGTGTCGCTATTATAAAAGACGGCGCCATCATAAAAGACGCACCTATGAAAGAGCTGACAAACGGAAAGAAGCTAGAGGAGGTGTATCTTACTTTAATCGGACATTCAGCATAAATATATGAAAACACACCTAAGTAACTGGATTGGCCTCTATACACTTATCCGCCGAGAAGTTGGAAGAACTAAGCGCGTGATAGGGCAGTCCCTCATAGCTCCTTTTTTTACAGCAGTTCTTTATATATTCGTTTTCGGGTTCGTACTCGGGAGTAAGATTGACTTAATCGAAGGGTTGCCGTATCTCAGCTTCGTTTTCCCAGGAG
>CAYXWO010000034.1:0-7284 GCA_964468825.1 uncultured Candidatus Saccharibacteria bacterium
TTTTCAATGTAAAAACCGCATCTTGCGATACGGTTTCTACTAGTGTGGACCCTAGCGGAATCGAACCGCTCACCTCCGGAGTGCAAAACCGGCGCTCTACCATATGAGCTAAGGGCCCGTATTTGTTTTTTCTAACTTTGTAACCTGTTTAAGCTTATTAACTTCATATTGCGCCAGTTTTGCAAAAACCGTCGGCATTATTTCATCTCGGCTTTCGCCTCGTGCCATATGAGCTAAGGGCCCGAAAACTTAGATTTTTTAAAAACCAAGTGAAACCAATTATATCAATTATTAGGGACACAAGCAACTGTACTCACTTACAGAAACTAGAGACTTCTTCAGAAGCTTGTACAAGGTGTATACTTTTATAAACATGAAACAAGTACTATTTTTTGGCTTTAGCCTTCTTTTATTAGCGGTTATTGTTGGTCTTTATATGAGGCCAGACACAGTAACCAGTAACCCGGTTTCTACAATAAGCGGAACGACTTCAACATTTACGCTGTATCGTACTACAGGGGATGTTTTCTACAAAAAGGAGAGGGATAATAACTTCTCTTTAGTTGAGACAGATGAGATGCGTTTGCCAAATAGAACAAGTATTAAGACAGCAAATGGCAAGGCATATGTTCTATTCGAAGATACTTCAATAGTGTCCCTCAAGGAAAATACGGAGATAGTAATAGTAATAGACGATGGTAATGTAATTGTTAAACAGATGTTTGGGAAGACATATCACCGTGTTAAGACACTCCTTACTGGAAAATCATACGAAGTAAGAACCCCAACGACGCTCGCTGCTGTGCGTGGTACTAAGTTCGCTGTTAGTTATGACGAAATTAAGAAAGAGACCAAGGTAGCTGTGACAGAAAGCAAGGTTGCCGTTAAGGACGTAGAAGACATGAACAGTACGTCTACCACCCCCTTAGAAGAATTTACCATGGTGGAAGAGGGAAAGACTGCCACCATTAATAGCGCTGAGAACTCTGGTCCAAAAGATAGGCCTGTAACTCTCACTAAAACAGCGGATGAAGAAGAGATGCGGGAGATGATACATGATGAGATCATCATGGACGAAGTTTTTGACTCAAAAGAGAGGGTTTCTACTCGAGAAGAATTTGTACGTAAGGTAGAAGAGGTTGTTGCTGAAGAAAAGAAGTCGGAGGAAATAAAAGACTCTGCTAAAGAGTCTGAAATTGCAAAGAAAGTAGAAGGTAAGAAGACTGTAGTTGAAGATGTAAAGGAGGAAATAAAAGAGAGCCCCGTGATTGTTAAGAAACTGGACGAGGAAACGTTCTTTAATAAATTCGAACCGCTTTTTATAAGACTCTTTTATATTGACGACCAAATGGAGCCATGTGCTTTCAAAGGGCAACCAGAAGACAGGGTAAGAGAAATCTTTACATTAGCTAAAGAAAGTGGGTACCCACTTACGTCTACAATGTCCTTGACCGCTTTTGCTAGAGACATAGGAGAGTTTTGTACGACAAAAGAAGAAAGCTTAAAAATAAAGTTACAAGCTCGCTTTGATAATGAATACCCATATCGACAGTAATGAAAGTCTTCGGCAAAAAAGTACAAATTGCTATACAGGTAATTGGCTATGCCATGGCTTCTACTTTTATTATAGTAGTTTCTTATTTGCCACTTATTGAGAACGCGAGCGTTACTTTTCTGGATCCACTTCGTACAAAAGACATTACTCATAATGCTGTGGTTATTGGCATAGATGACAAGACGCTTCACACACTAGGGGCGTGGCCACTTGATAGACAAGTTTTTGCTGATTTTATTACTACACTAGAGAATTCAGAGGTAGAAGGTGTTGTTTTTGATGTGCTTTTTCTAGAGCAGAAGGATGGTGATACTAAGGTGGCATCTACACTAGAAGGCGCTCCATTTCCGGTAATATTAGGTGCAAAGCTGTATGAGAATACTGTAATTCATCCCGTGTATCTGCTCTCTGACAATATAAAAGAAGGTTATGTTAATGTAACCCCAGATAAAGATGGGAAAGTGAGGGTGTTAAGTGAGAAGCTTATTATAGAAGGTGAATGTTTGACTTCACTTTCTCTTAGCGTTACATCAGTCAATTCTTGTGACGTAGAAACTGGCGCTAGATTCCTGTATCCACAATTACTGCCTGAATTTAGTTTGGTAGACGTGTTAGAAGGCAAAGTTCCTCAGGCTCTTTTGAAAGATAAAGTTCTCTTTGTAGGGGCAACGACACTTGACCTTGAAGACTATTTTATTGGGTTAGATGGTAACAAAATACCCGGGGTTCATATTCATGCTGCTATGTATGCTTCACATAGTAACAAACTCTCTACTTTGCCTGTTACAAACATTGTGAAGATAATGCTTCTTCTCAGCAGTATGTTTATTGGGTTTATTATTGTTTCTTATATACGGAAAACATTAGTTCAAATGTTGACCCTTCTCGGCACTGTTTGTGTTGTTACTCTACTTGTTGTTATTTTCTTTGATATGGGTTGGGAACTTCCAGCTCTTGAGATGCTGCTTGCGCTCCTTAGTTCTTTTGTTGTCTCTACTCTTGCCCGCTACGCTCACTCACGTAAAGAAAATACTTTTATTAGGAATATGTTCTCACGATATGTTAATAAAGAAGTATTACAGAGTCTTCTTAAAAATCACACGTACTCAACCTCAGGTGAAAAGCGAGAACTAACGATTTTATTTTCTGATTTACGTGGGTTCACTGATTTTTCCGAGACACTTACACCAGAAAATCTTACTCGTACGCTTAATGATTATTTTTCACTTATGGTTTCCGAAATTTTTAAAGAAAGAGGGACCGTGGACAAGTTCATCGGGGACGCAGTCATGGCCTTTTGGAATGCGCCACTAACTGTTAAGGATCACGAGCTGCGTGCCACCCTTGCTGCTATCGGTATGCAGAAAGCACTTTTAGACTTTAATCACAAAAATAACACTAACCTTAAGATGGGTATTGGTATCCATACAGGGGAGGCTGTGGTTGGTAATATCGGAGGGGAAGAGAGGCTAAGTTATACAGCGCTCGGCGATACTGTTAACACTGCATCTCGTATAGAAGGTGTGACTAAGCGGTACGGTGCATGTATTGTAATTAGCGGAGAGGTCGCGGAGAAGGTGAGGGGCAATTTAGAGACTGGGTGGCACTTGCGTAAGTTAGATGAAGTGCGACTAAAAGGGAAGCAAAGGAGTGTTGTTTTATATGAAGTTACTACCTTAGACACCATAGCTATAGAACAATACGAGTCTGCGCTTTCTAGGTATCAAAATAGTAAGTTCATAGAAGCTGCTGCACTACTAGAGTCAGATATGTTAGAGGGAGATATACCAAGCGAGGTGCTTAAAAAGAGATTAAACAGTAAAGAGATTGCGCAGGACTTCGACGGAGTATTTACTTTTGATGAGAAGTAGATGTTATAGCTTTTTAAGTAATGAAGTAGAACCTGCAGTATGTTTTCGCTATCACCTTCTCATGCTTAGTTTTTTTGTGCGAATACCACCACAGGTGTTAAGTGAAGAAAGCATTACCACACTCTCAATGAAGAATGACACAACCGCAAAGTTGCACTTTACTGTTAGGTCTTCATAGACTATATGGCTATGATAGCCATTGTTTCGTACTGGTTATCTGTCGGGTGAGTAAGACACCCCTTGAGGTGCTTGTTGTAGAGAAGTAGTTAACATGGCACTGATTCTCCACTTTTGAAAGCGTCAGGTAAGCATTATACTCTAGTAACATGAAAGCTATCAGTAGTATCGTTTATCTCTTTGATAAAATGGAGGACCATATTCGAGCACGCTTGGCTCGTCATCCTTTTATTTATACGTTTATTGGTGGCGCCGGTATCGTTCTCTTTTGGAGAGGGGTTTGGCATATAGCGGATGTCTTTGAAAGAACGTCCCAACTTGGAGCACATCTTTTTTCTCCGCTAGGGTCTCTTGTTCTAGGTGTGGTTGTACTTTTATCTACTGGACTTTTTGTTTCTGCATTTATCGGAGATTCTATCATTATGTCTGGTATCCGTCATGACAAAAAAATCATTGAAAAGACAATTGAGGATGTTGAAACAGAAAAGTCTGATCTAGAAAAGATGCTTGTTGCTGTTAACAGTATGCAGCAAGAACTATCTCATCTAGAAGGTAAATTAAAGGTTAGGTGCGAAGGGTAACAAAGAAAACAGGAAATCTCTAGCTCCACATCCGCGTGCCTTCTTTATCGTTAGCGAACCTGTGGTTCACGTCACGATGTACCATCTCATCCTTAATGGTAGCTATTATCATGTCTGTAAGACGTGCGTCTTCTTTTAATCCCCAGTACGATTTCGCTAGCTCAGTCGCAGGCACGTTTTCTGTGACACCGTCCTGCACAAGTTTCAGAAATGTTTCGTAACTGTGTATCGCCTCTTCCTCAAAGTAGCCGACAACGCGGTGAGCTGTCTTTGGAGAGAAGAGGTAGAGGAGGAAGTAAATAATGCAGAAGAAAAACTGTACGAACATAATAAGGAATCTTTCAAATTTTGTTGGTCGTGCTAGTTCGCTATATACAAGGAGGTGCACGCGTTCGTTCTCTGCTTCGTCTAAGAGTGCTCGTATCCATCCTCTGTCATCTCGAATAAAACGAAGCGATTTTAGATGTTGAAAGAAGCCTCCTATCATTCCAGGGACTGAGGCAATTGTTTCAAGTACTATTGCCCTGTGTCCATAGCGCTCTCTAAAAAGAAAGTCAGCACACTCTGCAGAGAGGTGTACTATTTTTCGAGCCACTTTATCCCTTAATGTCTTCGGAGTATACCTATACTCTTCTTCTTTTAGTGATACTTGAGGCGTTACTTCCCCAAGATCTTTAACCATATCTTCGCTGTATTCTTGTATCATATATAGCCAGTATAACAACTTTTTATTATTTTAATCTCCACTATAAACATGCTAGAATAGCAAGCATGTTAGACATCAAATTTATCAAGGAAAATAGCGACATTATTCGATTAGCGGCACAGAAAAAGCGCTCCTCTTTTAAGGTTGAAGACCTTCTTGTTGCGGATGAAAAAAGACTAATTCTTCTTAAGATAGTTGAGGAGTTAAGAGCTAAACAGAATTTTTCAAGTGACGCAATTTCTAAAGCGCAAGCTTTTGAGCGTCAGGAGATGATTGAAACAATGCGCAAGGTAAAAGATGAGCTTAAAATAAAAGAAGAAGAGCTCGAGACAGTAATGAAAGAGTGGAGACTTCTTATGCTTCAGGTTCCTAATATTCCAGACATGTCCGTTCCAGACGGAGAGAGTGACGCAGATAACGTAGAGGTAAAGAAGTGGGGGGACATTCCAAAATTCGCATTTGATCCGCTTGATCACATCACTCTCATGGAAAAGCAGAATATGGTGGACTTTGAGCGTGGCACTAAGACTGCTGGCTTCCGAGGATACTTTTTGAAGAATGATGCAGCGCTTCTTGAGATAGCTATCTGGCATTACGTTATGGAGAGGTGGAGTAAGAAAGGTTTCGAACCTATGCTCGTGCCGTCTCTTGTAAAACGTGAAGCGCTTTTAGGTACAGGGTATCTCCCACAAGGTGAAGATGATCTCTATAAGGATGGGAATGATTATATGGCAGGAACAGGTGAAGTAGCTACAATGTTCTACCATAGTGACGAAGTATTGGATGTAAAGGAGCTTCCTAAAAAATATATTGTATGGAGCCCATGTTTTCGCAAAGAAGCAGGTAGTCATGGAAAGGATGTGAAAGGTCTCGTAAGAGTGCACGAGTTTTATAAGTGTGAGCAGGTGGTTCTTTGTGAGGCTAGTCATGAGACTTCTGTACAACATCATGAAGAGATACGCACACACGCAGAAGAGATGATGGAAGAGCTCGGTATTCCCTACCATACAGTTGTTAACTGTGGAGGTGACTTAGGACAAGGTCAGGTGAAGAAGTACGATATCGAGGCGTGGCTACCTTCACAAGAAAAGTATCGAGAGACGCACTCTGCTAGTTACTTTCATGACTTCCAAACAAGAAGACTTAACATTCGCTATAAGAGTGCTGATGGGAAACTTTTGTATACTCACTCACTCAACAATACAGCAGCTGCCACCCCAAGACTCCTTATCGCTGTTATTGAGAATTACCAACAGGCAGATGGTACTGTTCGTGTACCAGAGGTTCTCATCCCGTACATGGGAGGCAAGATGACCCTCGGTAAGCCTTTTCGTTCGTAACAGATAAAAGAGGGGCACCTTATGAAAATAAAACGACGCACTGTAGAGAAGATTAGGAATTGGCTCTTTCTCACTTCGCTGATCGTTTCCCTAGGGTTGCTTTACAAGGTCTATGTTGAAAAAGACTGGTTTAGTATTAAGGAGTATGTTGTAGTTGGTGTTGAGGAAGGAGAAAGAGAAGAGATAATCGGTCGCCTACACAAGCTCTCTTCTGGAGTGACACTTTATTTTTTCCCCAAAGATAAGCTCTTAAGCTATTCGCATGGCGATATAGTGAGCGCCGTAAGTGAAGTTGTACCAAGCAGAAAAGATATTGTGGTTAGTCTGGCAAGTGTACAAAGTCTTCGTATTGAAGTTACTGAACATGTGCCAGTAATGAAGATATCAAATAGCATTGGAGTGACTCAAGAAGGTGTTGTCTTCCCAACTAAAAGACCTCTAGTCAAGCTTCCGTACTTCGACTCTTCTACGACAACAGAGACCTTTAAGGAGAATGGATTAACCTTCCAGAGGCTGTCTTCTTTTGACCAGGCATACCTAAAAGAACTAAGTTCTTTTATTGATAAGGTGACAAGTGTCCTGTTTCCAATTGCGATAATAAAAATAGAAGAAGGGGGAGATGTTTCTCTTTTTGCAAAAGGGGCTCCTTCAAAGATTCTTCTTCCTGCTAGAAGTGATCTAGATAAGGGGTGGTCTACTCTCGTGAGTGCAATAGACACAGAGCCTCTTAAGACACTCTTAGAAAAAGAAAGAGGTAATCTTTCATATATAGACCTACGTTTTGGTAATAAAGTATTTTATAAATTCGGTAAAGAAGGGGAATTTCAAAATGGCTCTTCGACTGTTATAATAGACGACCATGCTACAGAAACTGCTACATCTACTACGGAGTAGTAAGAAGATAAAAAGGATACACCAGAAGCCGCTTCGCGGCTTCTGGCAGCGCATCATAGACGAAAAGCTTTTAAAAGCTGAAACAATAACTGTGGTTGCGCCTATGGCGGATGTGACTGATATTGCTTTTCGTACCGTGATTGCTATGTACTCTAAACCT
>CAYXWO010000035.1:0-7203 GCA_964468825.1 uncultured Candidatus Saccharibacteria bacterium
GCGGAACTGTTCTAGATATACGAGGAGACCATTTGATTCTTTTGGTGTCTGGGGTCGGATATAAGGTGCTCACACCTCTTTCTCTTTTGGTTAACACACAGGAAAACAGCACTCTTTCTCTCCACGTTCACACACATGTGAGGGAAGACCAGCTATCGCTATTTGGTTTTCAGGACGAGTCAGAGCTCTTCGTCTTTGAAAAACTGATCAGTGTCTCTGGTATTGGGCCAAAGAGTGCGCTCTCAATGCTCTCTACCAATTCCCCTTCCTCTTTAGCTCAAGCCATAGAAAATGGTGATGTCACCACACTTTCTAGAACCCCAGGTGTTGGCAAGAGGACAGCAGAGAAGATAATCATAGAATTAAAGGGCAAGCTTTCTCATCTTGCAAGCGGTGAAGAGAACAAAGAGCTTGAAGAGGTACGTCTAGCGCTTGAGGCTCTTGGTTACTCATCAAAAGAAATTCATGACGCTCTTAAGGATGTCGAGTCAAAAGGCAGATCAACCGGCGCAATTATAAAAGACGCATTAGCACAGTTACACTAATAACTACAGTATGGAAAAAATACTTCGCAAAGTAGAAAAACTTATCCCAAGAAAAATATACACCTTTCTTCAGCCGGCATATCACCTAGCGCTCGCACTCACTGGTACCGCCATCTACAGAAAACCGTCTAGACACATCTATGTTATCGGGGTAACTGGGACAAAAGGTAAGTCTTCGACCACTGAATTTGTTAATGCCGTTCTTGAAGGTGCAGGTAAGAAGACAGCGATACTTTCGACTATTCGTTTTAAGATAGGAAGCGACTCTCGCGCTAATACATTTAAGATGACAATGCCTGGAAGATTCTTCGTACAGAAGTTTTTGTATGACGCAGTTAAAAATAACTGTGACTATGCGATTATAGAAATGACATCCGAGGGCGCAAGATTCTTTAGGCATATCGGCATTGAAATGGATGCACTCCTTTTTACAAACCTCTCCCCTGAACATATTGAATCTCATGGTTCTTTTGAAAAATACAAAGCTGCGAAGCTGCGCCTCGTGAAGCATCTGTCTAAGAGTAAGAAGGCTTCTCGTGTGTCTGTTGCTAACATTGATAACAAGCATGGTTTTTCTTTCCTCATACACGATATAGAAAAAAATATTGGTTACTCACTTAAGGACGTAAAGATTCTTTCGGAGAATACCTCAAGTTCAATCGTAGAGTACAAAGGTACAAATATTACTATCCCGCTCCCGGGGAAATTTAATATCCTAAACGCACTCTCATCTATTAAACTTGCCGAAGAGCTCGGTATCTCACTTCCTGTCATTAAGTCTGGAATAGAGTCTCTTAAGACAATTCGTGGCAGAGTGGAAAAGGTCGGTGTAGGACAAAACTTCACTGTGGTAGTTGACTACGCGCACACCGATGACTCGCTCAAGAAGTTATATGAGGCATTCCCTTCTTCCCGTAAGATAGCGGTGCTTGGTTCTACCGGTGGAGGGCGTGACTCTTGGAAAAGACCAGTGCTTGGAAAAATTGCTGATGAAAATTGCGACGAAGTAATCATCACTAATGAGGACCCGTATGACGAGGACCCTCTCCACATCATTAACGCAGTAGCATCCGGTGTGACACGCCATACTCCTACAATCATCGTAGATAGAAGAGAGGCAATTGCAAAAGCGATACGCTTAGCAAGACCAGGTGACACTGTGCTCATCACAGGCAAAGGCACTGATCCGTATATCATGGGACCAAATGGAAGTAAGGAGGTTTGGGATGATGCAACGGTTGCGAGGGAGGAACTGGGGAAGCTTCTACAACCATAATATTTATTGTATAGTTCTGACATGCCAGAGCTTCCAGAAGTACACACAACAGTAACAGGCCTACAAAAAGTTCTCCCCGGACTCTCTATAACAGACGTCTGGTCAGACATGTGGAGCGAATCTATGCTCGCGAAAAATACAATCAAAGACAGAACGTACTTTTCTTATTTTAAAAAATACAGCCTTAACCAAAGAGTGCTTCAGGTGAGACGTAGGGCTAAACATATTCTTATCGACCTCGAAAATGGGTTCACTATTATTTTACACATGAAGATGACTGGGCACATTATGTACGGCGAGTATGTGCAAGATAAAAAATATAACGGGAAGGAGTGGAGCTGGGTGCCTGTTAAGAAGAACACCCCTCTCTCTGACCCTTATAATCGCCACATCCACGTTGTCTTCACACTCTCAAATGGTAAGCAGTTAGTCTTTTGTGACTCTAGAAAGTTTGGAACTATTGTTGTAGAAAAGACAGCAACGTTACACACTGAGCGATTCGCTCACCTTGGTCCGGAGCCTCTTGAAACGACTTTCACACAAAACAACTTTAAGGAACGCGTAATGAAATCCCCCACCCGCGCCATCAAAACCGTTCTTATGGATCAATCCATTGTCGCAGGCATTGGCAACATCTACTCAGATGAAATGCTTCACCGTGCCCACATCCTTCCAACGAGAACCCCCAAATCACTTAATGAAACGGAGTGGAAGAATCTTTTTAAAGCCATGAAAGAGGTACTTCTAAAAGGAATCGATTTTGGCGGCGACTCAACGAGCGACTATAGAAATATCAAGGGCAGTCGGGGTGAGTTCCACCACAAACATTTGGTCTATCTACGAACAAAACAAAAATGTCTTACAAAAAAATGTACTGGTGTTATCGAAAAGAAAACCATCGGTGGACGAAGTGCTCACTTCTGCAGAACATGCCAGACGTAGGGGTTAGGGGTTAGGGGTTAGAAAATTATAAATGGCTAATGGCTAATGGCTAATGGCTAATGGCTAATGGCTGTATTATACTTACCTTATGGGAGTCATTCTTAAAATTTTCTTTGGGTTCTGGGTAATCTGGATACTTTGGTATCTTACAGGCGGACCACTCAGGGACGATAAGACCAAGCCTTTTATCGGACCCAATGAAGCTGGGCAGCTAGAGACTTTCGGATCATCAACCATAAAGCGATAACTGGAAATTCTGTCAAATATTTGCTAGGATAGTGGAACGTTATTCACAATAGATATTAGTATTGGAAGTTTACTAGTAACTATTGGCTAGTAACTAATAACTATCCCTGTCCCTATAGCTCAGTCGGTAGAGCAGCTGCCTTTTAAGCAGACGGTCGAAGGTTCGATCCCTTCTGGGGGCACCCAAACGTGCTAGCACGAGAAGCGTCGTTATAATGCTTTTTGGTTAGTACTGCAATAAAAATTTTATGCAGCACCATAGACTTCTTAAAATGTATCCGAGAAAAAGATTAGATATAAGTTGGGGAGACCTTGGTTACGGAATATATAAGTCACTTAAACCCTCTCCTTATTACGAATCCACTCATAAGATTGAAAACATTTGGTTAGGTGAAGATAGTACTTTTGCGTGTCTTTCTGTAAGAACATGTTTCGATTTATACCTGCAAGCTTTAAATCTTCCAGAAGGAAGCGAGGTAATTATGTCTGCCATGACAATAGATGACATGATTACAATTGTAGAAAATCACAAATTAATCCCTGTCCCTCTTGATCTAGATCCGAGAACCCTTACAGCAAATCCAGAAGACCTAGAAAAATTAATAACTCAAAAAACAAAACTTGTTGTTTTTGCTCATTTATTAGGTGCCGTTATAGATCTTGATCCATTAATTGAAATTACAAAAAAACATAATATTCTTTTTGTTGAAGATTGTGCACAAGCATTTATTGGACTTGACTACAAAGGTCATGAAGGTGCAGATCTTTCAATGTTTAGCTTTGGAATAATAAAAACATCTACAGCTTTAGGTGGATCTATATCGACTATAAGGAATATAGAGATTTTAAATAAGATAAAATCAATTGAAAAAAATTATAAAACAACCAAAAATGGGTGGTACCAGCAGAGGATTCTTAAAAACTCTTTTTTAAAATTTTTATCAAATCCTTTTATTTTTAGTTTTTTTGTTTTCTTGTGCAAACTTTTCAACAAGGATTATGATTTAATAATTTCATCTTCAACAGTTGGATTTTCCTCGGCAAGATTAACAGAGGAAATACGACAGAGACCAGACAAAGCCCTGCTTTCAGTTTTAATAAGAAGACTTCTCAAATTTGATAAGAAAAAAATAAAAGCAAGACAATTTATTGGTAAAAGTTTTTCAGAAAAGCTACCAGATTCATTACAAACATTTGGGGCACTCGCTAATAATCAGACATACTGGGTCTATACAATACTAAGTGATGATCCTTCTAATTTAATTACAAAATTACGTAATGGCGGTTTTGATGCAACCGTATTAGGATCATCGATGCATGTTGTGAAATATAAAGAAAATTCTAAACCAGAAAAATTAGAGAAGATAACAGGAAAGATGATATACCTTCCTCTTTATTTAGAGATGTCTTATAAAGATCAGTTAAAAATGCTAGATATTATTTATGAATTTGATAAACAGTTTTCTGCAATAAATAAACCTGCAGTATTAAATGATAGTCATAATGTTTATATGGCTTATTTAAGAGACATTATCTCTGTTAAAAGTGAACAAGATCTACTTAGAGCACTAAGCAAAGCAAAGAGTGAGGGATTAAAAATATCTATTATGGGGACTCGCAAAAATATGGGAGGGCATGCTTTTTCACGATCAGGTATTGTTCTTGATATGACTTCATGGAATTCTGTATTAAATATAGATATTAAAAATAAAACAATATGTGTTCAAAGTGGAGCTCTTTGGCACGATTTACAAAAAGTAGTTGCACCGTTTGGATTATCCATAAAGTCAATGCAATCATCATCAGACTTTACTGTTGGAGGATCTTTGGGTTCAAATATACACGGTAGAGATATTAAAGCATCTTCGTTTATTCATGGACTTATATCATTTCATTTAATGAAAGCAACTGGAGAAATTGTGAATGTTAGTCGTAACGAAAATAAAGAACTATTTAGTTTAGTTGTCGGTGGTTATGGTCTATTTGGCATAGTTTTAGACTGTACGATCTCTTTAGTAGATAATGTTGTTTTCGAACAAAGAACAGAAGTAATAAATTACGACACTATTTCAAAGCATTTTTCTAAACTAATTAAAAAGGATGAATCTTTATGTTTTTACATTTCTGAACCATCTACATCTCCTTTAAATTTTCTTACTAAATCAATTATTACCACATGGCACAGCACAGGAATACTAGCAGATCATAAACTCGGAGAGGAGAAGAATGTACTACGTGACAGGTTTCTACTTAGTTTGGCAAGAAATTATAGCTGGGGTAAGGAGCTTTGTTGGAACCTAGAAAGAATCTTAGCCATGCTAAACAATCAATCAAAAATTTCTAGGACAAATGCAATGAGACCACCTGCAGTTCCTCTTGCTTTTATCAAAAACTCGTCATCTGACAACAGAGAAGCTACACAAGAATATTTTATACCAATCAGTCAAATTCAATCGTTTTTAGAAAAAATAAAACAAATTCTAAAAAAACACCAAAAATCAATTCTAGATGTTAGTAATCGTTTTGTTTTAAAAAATGAAGAAACATTATTATCATACTCTCCTAATGAAGATTGTATTTCGGTAATGATGTACTTAAACGAAAAACTTAATCCATTTTTTCAAATTGAAAGAGAAAAGCTTGTAAATGAGTTAACTAAATTGGCTATTCAACATCAAGGGACTTACTACATTACAGATCATCGTAACGCATCTTTTGAATTACTAAAAAAGTGTTATCCAAATATCGAAATATTCTTAGATAAGAAACTTGAACATGATCCTGAAGAAATATTTTCAACTATTTTTTATGAAAAAATAGTTACTGAAAGAAAAGCTTATAGACAATAACCACTGGAATAATATTTGGTAGTACTTTTGTAATTATCAAAAAAATATCAATACCTCTCATTGATATATCTATATTAAAAAAATTTCCAAAGAAATGATGTGACCAAAAAGATTTATTTTTGTAATTATATTTTTGATCATGTAGCTTTCTGTAATGTATTTCTAATAAAGTTATTGGACAATACCCTCGCATTAAAATAACTGCAAGTATCGTAGAGAAAACAAATACACACTGAACTATCGCAAACCATGGATTATAAATACTATATATTGCACCAACAACAAACCAAGAATTGAATATAACGTGAAAAATTAAAACTATGTCCGCATATAGCTTATATTTTATTTTATGCAAATTTTTAAAACTACTCATAGATTATAGTGATTGCTTTAGTTTGCGAGAAATAATAAAATATTCTACCAAAAATAATATAAAAACTAAAGCAAACAATACTATTTCTGCATATTTTAAATAATGTTTAACAATAAAAAAATAACTACCTGAAACATAACCTAACCCACCAACTACGAAAAACCAAACGACAGTAGCATAAAAATCATTTTTGAAAAAACTTTTGAAGTCTAGATTAATTGTCCCTGCACGTAATAATATTGGGTGATGCATATTATATGTAAATTTTGAAATTAAAAATGTTTTAAACGGACGATCGAAAATATGCTTATCATATCTTGGAGGAATTCTATCTAACAACCTTCTAAAAAAAGAAAACTTTTGATAGAGAACATGTCCGCAAAAATACCATAAAGAGTCTCCAAACATAACACCACTAAATATTACAATAGTAAGGATACTAACTGACAAATAATCTTGACTTGCTAAAAATGCAGAACTAAATAAAAGTAAATCGCCTTCAAAGATCATTCCTATAAACAAAATAAGAAAAATATATTCTTTCCATTCTATTAGAAAGTGGACTAGTGAAGAATACTCATTCATAGATAAATATGTCTTATTTTAACACATTTTGTATAATTTAATTTGTTAAGAAAATTTTCTTATCCTTAAGCAAAATATCAGAATTAAGACATCTAAAAAACTCTCTCTTCTCATCTATATTTCCTTCTTGGAGAATAAACTTCGCATAATTTCGTATATCAATATCCTTAACAGCTATTTGAGCTTTCGTACCTGTCAACATCTGCTGGAAAAGTTTAAACCTCCTAACTTCGCTTGAGATTTTCTCTTTCATTGGAACTATTTGAATATCGAGATCGTCCATCAGTCCTTTAAGTTGCTCAATTAAATCTTCTTCCCTAATAACTGCATTTGTACAATTTTCATCCCTCTTCCTAGTACATTTGTAATATACATATCTATGAGTAT
>CAYXWO010000036.1:0-6928 GCA_964468825.1 uncultured Candidatus Saccharibacteria bacterium
TGATAGCATTTAAATAAAAACCCATACACCTCTAAACAACCCCTTGGTGAAGAAAATTCCTACGTGAGGATAGACCCAGAGACAACAAGTGTAACCAGACCGTCCTTCGTTACCGGAAGATGGGACTAACGTCCTGACTGTTTAGAGATGTAAAGGTTCTTACTTCTTTCGTAACTTGAGTATCTGTCTGTAACCGATTCCCTTACGATGAGTACTATTATAGCATATAAAATACTTTTGTCAAATACCCTCTCTCCTTTCCTATTATGACCTCTTTTATACCCCAAGAAACGCCAGAAGAAAGTAAACACCTAGACAGTGCGCTTCGTCCTGATAATTTCAATGATTATGTTGGGCAAGAGGTCATTAAAAAGAATTTGAAAATTCTTTTGACCGCGGCAACAGAACGCGAAACCCCTCCTGAACACATCCTATTGTACGGCCCTCCTGGGCTTGGAAAAACAACTCTTGCTCACCTTGTAGCCAAGGAGCTTGGAGCAAACCTTAAGCAGTCGAGTGGACCAGCGATTATGAAGGTCGGAGACCTCGCTGCGATACTAACGAATCTCACACCTGGGGACGTGCTCTTTATTGACGAGATACACCGACTCAATAAGATGATTGAGGAAGTACTCTACCCTGCAATGGAGTCAGGCAAGCTTGATATAGTTATTGGCAAAGGTCCGTCTGCCAGGACTATCCAATTAGACCTTCCCCCTTTCACTTTGATTGGCGCAACAACAAGAATATCTCTCTTGTCTGCACCACTAAGGTCTCGTTTCTCGGGTGGTGTCTACCGTCTCCAATACTATACCGACGAGGAAATAGCTCTTATCGTAAGACGAAGCGCCAAGATCTTGGGTACAGTGCTACCAAAAGATGCGTCTGATGAAATAGCTAAGCGTTCACGATTCACCCCGCGCATCGCTAACTACTACCTCAAGCGTGCACGAGACTACGCCCAGGTACACAAGACAGAGATAACCAAGGAGGCAGTAAATGAGTCGCTCTCGCTTCTTGAGATTGACCAGTTCGGAATCGGGACATCTGAAAGAATTATCCTAGAATGTTTAGTGAATGTTTTTAATGGTGGACCAGTTGGCATCTCCACCTTAGCTGCCGCAACAGGAGAGGAGGAAGCTACGATTGCGGACGTCACAGAACCATATCTTCTTCAGATAGGGATGATTGAGCGAACCCCACGCGGAAGGAAGGCAACAGAAAAGGCGCTTCTTCATTTTAAAAAATAATTCATGAAGACGTCTCAGGAAACGGTGCGCATTTTAGGAATAGACCCGGGGTTCGACCGATTAGGTGTTTGTATTTTAGATAAAACGGGTACTAAGGAAACCTTGGTTTTCTCAACCTGTATCACGACTTCTAAAAAGGATGGTTTTAGTAAGAGACTTTTTGATGCTGGGAGACGGTTAGAAAAAATAATAGCAGAATATAAACCACAAGAGCTATCCATCGAAACACTTTTTTTTACAACCAACCAAAAAACTATCATAACTGTTTCTGAAATACGTGGGGTTTGTCTTTATGTTGCGGAAGCGTTCAAGTTAGATGTCTACGAATATTCTCCGGCACACATTAAGCTAGCTATTGCAGGTTATGGAAAAGCAACGAAGGAGGATATTAGTAGTATGGTCTCAAGAATACTTAAAGTGGGCGCCCAGTCATCGGCGCTTGATGATGAAGTCGATGCCATAGCTGTAGCCTTAACCCATAGCGCAAACAGGCAAAATAAGCTTATTTTGAAAGGACTTTCTTAGCTGTTTATAATTAGGGGTTGCAAGGAAATACGGTAAGTGTTATCTTGCTGTACATTGATTATATATTTATATGCTTATTGAAGAAGAAGATCCGAAGTCCGGAGATGTGAACCCAGATGCTTTAGAAGCTGTCTTTGACGAAGAAATTATCATAGAGGAAGAGGTGGCCGTTTTTACCGCTCCAGGCGACGAAGACGTAGACGATGAGGTTGAGATTGCGTTTGATCCAAATGATGAGGGGTATTGGTAATTTGGCCCAGTTGGGAGTTATTCGTTAGGAAAGTTAGGGAGATCAAATTAAAAAGGTGCCGCAGGCACCTTTTTAATTCTCCTAACGAAGAACGCCCTAACCCTTAACGACCCCTAGCTAACGACAATTTTTACGAAGCGTTTCTTCCCTATTTTTAAGATGGTGTTCTTCGCTTTCATCTTTACGTCGGCAACGACATCACCATCTGCTTCTTTTACCGCACCCTCCTCTACAAGTCTTCTCCATGAAGTTTTAGACTCAACAACCCCTTCCTTTACTAAAGCGTCTGCCACTTCATCACCCTCAGCCAAACGTATCTCTGGAACAATATCAGGTACACCACCATTTTGAAATGTTTCTATCCAAGAGTTTTTAGCTAGTGTTGCATCTTTTTCTGTGTGGTACAGAACGACTAGCTCGCTCGCTAGTCTCATCTTTATATCTTTTGGATTAGCCCCGCCCTCTAGCTCAATTTCCATTTTTTGAATATCTTCAAGTGAGACGTCGGTGCAAAGCTTAAAATATTTAATAATGAGGTCATCATGAACCGCCATCACTTTTCCAAACATGGTGTAAGGGTCGTCCACAATAGAAATAATATTATCCCAGGATGTAGACATCTTGCGTCCATCTGTTCCTTCAAGCATCTGAAATGTTATTATCTGCTGCTTTGGCATTCCGTAGTGTTCTTGGATTGCGCGTCCAGCCTTTAGATTAAACAGTTGGTCGAACCCGCCAATTTCAATATCTGCTTTAACCTCCACAGAGTCATATCCTTGCATGATTGGGTACAAAAATTCACGAAGGGATATCTCTGTACCGTTGTCATACCTGTCTTTGAAATTACGACGCGCGAGCATCTGCTGCACTGAGAAACATTCTGCGAGTGTGGTTACTTCCCCGAAAGAAAGCTTGGAAAGCCAATCATTGTTATAGACGAACTCGGTCTTAGAAATATCTAAGATTTTAGAAATCTGGCTTTTATAATCTTTAAGATTCTCATCGATTGCGGCGCGGGTGAGCATTGGTCTCTTTTCTGTCTTGTCAGAAGCGTCCCCAACTTGGGCTGTAAAGTCTCCAACAATAAGAACAACCTGATGTCCAAGTTGTTGGAATTCTCTTAGTTTTCGGATCGGAATAGCTCGCCCTATGTGTATTCTTGCTCCGGTTGGGTCAATGCCGAACTTCACGCGGAGCTGCCTCCCTGACATAAGAAGAGTTTTTAGTTCTTCTTTTACAATAATATCTTCGACCCCTCTTGTTAGGAGGTCGTCAATCTTTTTCTCATCTGTAATGACTTTTTCCATGGTGTTTATACTACCACGCTAAGAGATTTTAGGCGATTGTTGTGCTAGTATTTATTTACATGAGTGATACCCGAACAGTAAGGAGAAATAAAGTCAAAAGAAAGCTTTTAAAGGAGTTTCTTTTGATTTGTTTTGCTGCTCTAATTATTGTTTCAGCACTTCTTTTGGCCTGGCTCGCGAGTATTCAGTTACCAGATTTTAATAACTTCGAAAACAGGAATATTGCTAACTCTACGAAAATCTACGACCGGACAGGGAAGGTTCTCCTCTATAACATACATGACAACGTTCGACGCACGATAGTTCCAATCAATGAGATTAGTCCCTACATTAAGAATGCAACCATAGCTATAGAAGACGCTCACTTCTACGAACATTTTGGGTTTAGGCCGACTTCTTTTATACGTGCTGTTTTAGCAAATATTATGAGTGGCGGATTTTCTCAAGGTGGTTCTACTATTAACCAACAAGTAATAAAGAATGCCCTTTTAACCAAGGAGAAGAAGATTTCTCGAAAATTAAAAGAAATTATTCTCTCCATAAAATTAGATAGGGAGCTGCCGAAGGAAACTATTTTACAAATTTATTTAAACGAAAGTCCATACGGAGGAACTATTTATGGTGTTGAGGAGGCTTCACTTGCCTTCTTTGGCAAAAAGGCAAGTGAGGTGACGCTTACTGAGGCGGCATATCTAGCGGCGCTGCCGCAAGCCCCTACCTATTACTCTCCATATGGTAAAAACAGGGACGCATTAGAGAAAAGAAAAAACTTAGTTCTTGAGAGAATGTTTGAGCTTGGTCACATTACAGAAGAAGAGAAGAATTTTTCTCAAGAAGAATCAATTGTATTTGTAAAAAGAGAAACCAACAGTGGCAAAGCTCTTCACTTTGTAATGTATATAAGGGATTACCTTGAGGAAAAATATGGGCTTGAGGAGGTTTTAAATGGTGGATTAAAAGTAACAACAACGATTGATTATGATCTGCAAAAGGAGTTTGAGGTTATTGTAAAAGATGCAGCTCTTGAAAACGCTCAAAAGTTTAAAGCAACAAACGCTGCGCTTGTAGCAACTGACCCGAGAAGTGGACAGATCCTTGCGATGGTTGGGTCTAGGGATTTTTTTGATACAGAGATTCCTGGGCAGTACAATATTGCTCTTGCTTCTCGTCAGCCTGGGTCATCCTTCAAACCAATTATATATGCTGCAGCTTTTAATCTTGGATACACACCAGAAACAGTGCTGTTTGATGTTGCAACTCAGTTCAGTACGCGTTGTGATGCTTATGGGAACCCTAGAGGTAACGCAAGCGAGGATGACTGCTACATGCCTGAAAACTATGATGGTCTCTTCCGTGGACCTGTCTCTTTACGTGAAGCGCTAGCCCAATCTCTCAATGTGCCTGCGGTTAAGCTTTTATACCTAGTTGGGATATCTAATGCAATATCACTAGCTCAGGCTGTAGGGCTTTCAACTATTACTACATTTGATAGATATGGTCTTTCTCTTGTACTTGGTGGTGGAGAAGTAACACTTTTGGAGCTTACTAATGCTTATGGGGTGTTTGCTAATAATGGCATCTACCATAAAGAACAGGGGATACTTGAGATTAGAGATAAAGATGGGGAGATTTTAGAAAAGTTTGCTCCAATAGAAAAAGAAGTGCTCCCCGAGACTGTAACTTCTCTTGTTTCAAGTGTTTTGTCCGATAATGTCGCAAGAACTCCAACCTATGGGTCTAATTCCGCACTTCACTTCCAGAACCGCCCTGTCGCAGTCAAAACAGGCACCACAAACGATTATAAAGATGTTTGGGTTGTTGGGTACACACCCTCTATTGTTATTGGTATGTGGGCTGGAAATAACGACAACACCCCTATTGATAAAAAGACTGCTGGTTTTGTACTTGCTCCGACTTGGAGAAAGGCAATGATTTTTGCTACCAATGAAACTCAAATAGAATACTTCCCTGATCCACTTCCTAACACATCGTCTGTTCCAATACTCCGAGGTGAATATTGTTTAGGTGGTCCTATCACTACAATTCTCTCCCAGGTTGATAAAAATAATCCGAACCAACCGTCAAATTCTCTTTATGGGGATTCTCAGTACAGTCTTTGGCAAACGGGTATCGATAACTGGATAAGTAAAAATGGCAGTCCTTGTTTTAACAACACTTCACCCACCTCTTCTTCAAGCGAATCCATTTCTACTCCAGTTGTCATTCCTCCTACAAACGTTACCCCTTAAAAGAAGAAACTGTATCCTTTTTCTTTAAGAAGATTACTTATGCCACCTTTTTGGAGGAATGCTTTCTTTGTAGAAGAAGTTTGTATTTTTATTTTTTTATTATCAAGAGATATTTCCCCTTCTTCTAAAACAACACCTGTTTTTTCTTTTATAAAATGAAGTAACTCACCCTTCTCTGTTTTGTTTTTTTTTATACGTTGCTCGTATTTTTTAAAAAGATTTCCGTCCATTACTATCTATTAAGAGGCATTAGTAAGTATGTGAAACTGATATCTTTCACGCCTTTAATAAAAACAGGTCTGTTGGCGGTTGTAAAAGAACATATAACAGTATCTCCTTCTATATACGGCAACGCTTCTAAGAAAAACCTGTTATTATATTTCACTTCAATATCATCGCCTTCTTTTGTTACAGGAAAGGAGTGTGTGACTTGTCCCACTTTTTCGTTCTTACTATGGAGAGTACATTTATCTCCACTAAAAACACACTCTACTTGTGAGTACTGTTCGTTAAAAAAAGTGGTGAGTAATAACCCCTTCTGCAGCTCTTCTTTTGATAAAGTGATAGTTGTAGTGAACTCTTTTGGAAACAGTTGATGGTAGTCAGGAAAATGCCCTGTGATTGTATGTATAGAGAGTGTTAAGTTACTTGAAGAGAGTGAAATAATGCTGTTGTTTTTAAAGATATTAATACTATCATCCCCTTCCTCATTAATAATCTGAATAATTTCTCCTATATGCTTCTCTGGTAAAAGAAAAGAAAACTCAAGATTATTATCATTAATAAATGTTTTTTCAGCTAAACGGAATGAATCTGTGGCAACACCGTAGATAGTTTGGTCTTTTGTGTAAATGAAGATAGATGATATCTCTGGTTTAATATCTGTTTTTGCTGAACAGAATGAAACTTCTTTAAATAAAGAGATGAGTGTTTCTTTCTTAATACCTCCTATTTGTTCACCTTGTTTTGGAAGTGTTGGAAAATCTTCGTAGGGATTGGTTTTAATTTCAATTACACCTTTCTCTGTAGTGATAGTAAAAACACCATCTATAACCTCACAACTAAGGGTTATGTCTTTTGCTGTGAATGTAGAAAGGATTCGTAGTAACGTCTCTCCATGAATAAGACATGCTCCATTAGTTAAACCTTTAACAGGGATGCTTTTTTCACAGAAGAGTTCTAAGTTGGTTGCTCTTAATGTTAAGAGGTGATCATTAATTTCAAGA
The DNA here is from genome assembly GCA_964468825.1 of uncultured Candidatus Saccharibacteria bacterium. Lineage (GTDB taxonomy): Bacteria > Patescibacteriota > Minisyncoccia > Phycocordibacterales > UBA5272 > UBA11704. The sequence continues at coordinate 6,808 of CAYXWO010000036.1, forward strand.
TGAATATCTTGAAGAGAACTATCTCTTTGGACTTTACTGCGAGCCTTACCCACCTGCTGCACTAGTTTTATGAAAACATCACTCTTACATTCAAATTTCATGTACTTAGTATATATAAAAT
>CAYXWO010000037.1:0-6817 GCA_964468825.1 uncultured Candidatus Saccharibacteria bacterium
ATTGTCTCAGTTATTACATATGTCATCCCTATTTTTTTATTCTCTACGAGTTTCATCCTGGTACAACAAGTCTAGCAATGAAGCATTCCAAAGTCTAACTTTCTATTTGTGGTAGAATGCTTACATGAAAAAGATAAAGTTACCATCCCTTAAGGATAAAAAATCTGCAAAGAAAGAAGAAAAAACTCCTCCGAGCTTTTCTAATCAGCTTGTTGGTGCGCTTATTATATTTATTTGTCTCGTTTGGGGTTACTCTATCGTGACTGGAGAAAAGCCATCTTCCGAAATCCCGCTCTCTCAGTTCTCTGCGTTAGTAAAAGACGGAGAGATAGTTTCGATAGAGGTAAAGGGAGACCTCTTGGTTGGAGAGAAGAAAGACACAACTAAGGTTGAGTCAAAGAAAGAAGCTGGGGCGTCCGTTCTTGCGACACTAAGTGCATACGGAGTGAGTTCCTCAACTCTTGCGTCGACTACTGTTGCCATTAAGAATGATAGAGGTCTTTCCTTCTGGGGGTCACTTGTTCCAATTATTCTACCAATCTTGTTCTTAGGGCTTATGATTTGGTGGCTAGGGCGAGGTATTAAAGGAGCAAATATGCAAGCTCTTTCTTTCGGCCAATCAAGGGCTAAGATTATTTATCCAGATGATGCTAATCAAAAAGTAACATTTAAGGATGTCGCAGGAGCTAAAGAGGCAAAAGCAGAGCTTGAAGAAATTGTGGAATTCTTGCGTGCGCCGAAGAAGTTTACTGATATTGGAGCTGAAATTCCAAAAGGAGTACTCCTTATGGGGCCACCAGGGACAGGAAAGACGATGTTAGCACGCGCAGTCGCAGGTGAAGCAGGTGTCCCGTTCTTCCACCTCTCAGGGTCAGAGTTCGAAGAAATGTTTGTGGGTGTTGGTGCGTCACGCGTCCGAGACCTATTCGATATGGCAAAGAAAGCAGCCCCAGCAATTATTTTTATTGACGAGATAGACGCAGTTGGACGAGCTCGTGGGTCTGGCGCTACAGGACAAGGAGAGGCGAGAGAACAAACACTTAATCAGATACTTGTAGAGATGGATGGATTTGAACCTACGATGAACCTTATTGTGATGGCAGCAACCAATAGACCAGATGTTCTAGACAAGGCGCTTCTTCGTCCAGGAAGATTCGATCGTCGTGTTACGCTCGATATGCCAGACCGCGCTGACAGAGAGTCTATCCTTCAGGCACATGTAAAGCTCAAACCGCTTGCAGAAGACGTTAATTTGAAAGTCGTAGCAGAGCGTACACCAGGTTTTTCTGGAGCTGATCTTTATTCACTTATGAACGAAGGTGCAATCTTGGCTGCAAAAGAAGAGAGAAAGAAGGTTGCACAGTTCGACCTTATTCGTTCGATAGAAAAGGTGATGCTTGGGCCAGAGCGAAAGAGTCATATACTCTCACCAAAGGAAAAGAAAATAACTGCATATCATGAGGCAGGACATGCTCTTGTTGCCTCTGTTCTCCCTGATGCAGACCCGGTACACAAGATATCAATTATCTCTCGCGGTAACGCAGGGGGGTATACACTCAAACTTCCAATTGATGAACGAAGACTTATGAGTCGGTCTGCCTTCTTAGATGATATTGCAATGTCTCTCGGTGGGTACGTAGCCGAAAAAGAAATATTTGGTGATATAACAACCGGCCCATCGAATGACTTACAAGTAGCTACCTATATGGCGCGACAGATGGTTACCAAGTACGGCATGAGTACCCTCGGCCCCATAGCTCTTGAGAGTGATGGAGAGCAGTTCCGTGGACTATACGGGAAAGAATATAGTGAGGTGTATGGAGAAAAAATAGACGACGAAGTGAAGCGTATCATGGATGATGCTTGGAATAGAGCTCGGCTTATTATCATAGATAGGCGTGCGGCTCTCACTGCGATAGCAGAGGAGCTTATGAAAGTAGAGAGTATTGAAAGAGATGAGTTTGACAAGCTGCTTCTTGTACACGGAATCATGCCAAAGAAGAAAGAAGAAATTCTTGCATAAAAAAAGGCCGCGCAAGCGGCCTTTGTTAGCTGAGCGCAAAGGCGTCTCTAGCTTCCTCCACCGTAACGGCTGCCACCCATGTTGTCAGCATAGGGGTCGACGTCAGGGCGGTGAGAGCCTGTGGGTTCTGTTTTGGCGAGCGCTCCCCGCGGTATCCCGGCACACGTGTCACCGAGTGCGCGCCTGGCACCGATGGAAAGCTCGTTGCCTGAGCTTGTTGCCAGATTATTCCCCGAAGGGAAGCCAGGTACATCTTGCGATGTTATCGTCATGTTGATACTGCTCCTCGTGTGCCCGCTACGCACCATTGCTTAGGGGGAAAGTTTATTATGCACCTTCATTTTTATTTTGTCTAGAGTTTTGTGTAAGATGAAATTCTTCTAGATATTTGTTATAGTAGTACCATTATTGTAATGTTACCTTGTGTTCAAGGTGCATCCATAGCTCAGTTGGTAGAGCCGTCGTCTTATACACGACTGGTCCCTGGTTCGAGTCCAGGTGGATGCACTTTGTACAGAAGTATTCTTATTTATCTATCTTAATGAAATTATATATCGCGGGACCGCTTTTTAATGAGATGGAAAGAAGTAGGAACGAAGAGATTGCTTCTATGCTTGAAGCAGTTGGTATAGTTACATATTTACCACAACGAGATGGAGGAGTATTTTCAGATGAAATACAAAGTAGCACAAAAGTAAATAGTCTAAAAAAAGAAATCTTCGATAAAGATATACAAGCGATTCAGTCATGTGACTATATACTGGCTTTACTAGATGGAGGAGTACTGGATGAGGGGATGTGTATAGAGCTAGGCATTGCGTTTGCGTCTAAAAAGAAATGCTTTGGTTACATGACTGACACGAGAACTTTTAATAAGGAAGGAATAAATTTGATGATTGACGGTGTTCTAGAAAATATATTTACAACAAGAGATGACTTGGTGAATTTTTTCTCTAACATCTAGTATCTGCACAGATTATTCCATATGGACTTCTTCACGGGAGGTAACTTTTTCTTTAAGGAGGAGATGTTCTCTTAGTTCTGGGTCCTTTTCTACAAGCTTTCTGGCTTCTTCTCTTGCTATCTCTACCAGCTTCGGATTTTTGATTGCTTCCATACTGAGGTCACTTAGGCCCCACTGCTTACCGTCCATAAGCATTCCGATACCACGCTGCTGCATATCAAGCTCAGCGAGCTCAAAGCCATTTTTTGCCTTCACGAGAGCCTTCAGCCTTTCGGTGGTGGTTTCGCCAGAACTTTCTGTGAAGAGGTAACAGTAGGATTGATGTTCTGCGCGCCCAACACGACCACGTAATTGGTGTAACTGCGCAAGCCCAAATCTCTCTGCGTGTTCTATTATAATTACTGTAGCGTTTGGAACATTAACCCCCACTTCAACCACAGATGTGGCGACTAAGATGTCAGATTTTTTATTGAGAAAGTCCTCCATCACTTCTTCTTTGTCATCTTTTTTCATTTTGCTATGAATGGTGTCGACGATAAATTCTGGGAAAATCTCTTCCGATAATCTGAGCGCCTCTTCTTTCACACTCTTAAGTAATCTTTTTTGCTTCTCCTCTTCATCTTGTTCGTCAATACGAGGGCAAATAACATACATCTGCCTCCCATTTTGTAGCTCTCGCCTTATTTCTTCATATATTGCAGGTCTTTTTGAGGAGGAGATGATTCTCGTTTCTATTTTCTTTCGCTCCTTTGGCATACTATCTATGACAGTGAGATCTAGGTCTCCGAACATGGTAAGCGCTAGCGTGCGGGGGATAGGTGTTGCTGTCATCGATAACAGGTGGGGAACTTTGTTGTTTGATTCTCCCTTCTTTAAGGCGAGCGTCTTTCGCTGCCTGACACCGAACCTATGCTGCTCATCTATTATGATCAGAGCAAGGTTTGCGAATTGAACAGACTTTTGAATGAGAGCGTGTGTACCTATAACCACTGATACCTTGCCATCTTTTAACCATGAAATAAGCTGAGATCGTGATATGTCTGTTGGTTCGTCATTTATTTTACTCGGGTATTTCTTACAGCCGCTCCCTGTTAAGAGTCCGACCTCAACCCCGGTCCCTCTAAAATATGAGATAAAGCTTTCAAAGTGTTGCTTTGCCAGGATTTCTGTTGGTGCCATGTATGCGACCTGTAGAGACTTCCCATCTTCACTTTTTGCCGAAATGACTTCTTTGGTTACACACGCTGCGACGAATGTTTTGCCACTCCCCACGTCACCTTCGAGTAGTCTGCCCATTGGTTCATTGCGTGCAAGGTCACTAAGAATAGAATCAATCGCGTTTATCTGCGCGTCCGTTGGAGTAAAAGGGAACTGCCCCATAAAGGAAGTCAGTCTTTTTTTGTCATACTTGATTGCGTAGGAGAGTGAGTGCTTGGCCTCTGCTCGCTCCTTCCAGTTTTTAATCTGCATATAAAACACTTCTTCAAAAGCGAAGCGTTTACGAGCTGCAACGGTGAGCTCCTCTGATTTAGGAAAGTGTATATAAAGAAGGGCATCTTTAAGAGAAGGGAGGTGAAGTTTTTTTAAGATGTCCTCGGGAACAGGGTCTTCTATTTCTTCTAAGACCTTTTCTTGAACAGCTTTTTTTATAAGCGTATAGAGATATAAAGAAGTAACACCTTTGGTTTCTCTATAGATTGGCGTAAGGAAAGAAATATCTTTAGCACTGGTTGCAAAAAGACTATCAGTTCTCTCTGGGAGAACCGAAACCCTCTCGATGTTTGGGTTAGAGAGGAAGACGCCACGACTGTCTTCTTGAATGACACCTGAGACTTTAACCAGGGTACCATCCGCATACATTTTTCCTATGTAAGCTTGGTTGAACCAGACGCATCTCACATGGCCGCTCACATCGCGCACGTATGCTGTTGTCATCGGAATATGACCCTTGAAACTTCTTTTAACCTGTACCTTTTCCATTTCTCCGAAGACAGAAACAGCTTGGCCTTTAACGAGATTGCATGCGCCTTCAACCCCGGTGAGATCTGCGTAACGAGTAGGGAAGTGAAAAAGGAGGTCATTAATGGTACGGAGGCCGAGCTTCTCTAGACCCTTAGCGTGGTCAGGAGAGAGGCGTGAGAGAGTCGAGATAGCGGCTTGTAGCTTGTAGCTTGTAGCTTGTAGCATTTTAATTTCTAAATTCATGACAATGTTTTGATAAAAGCGTTTAACATTTTCATTATTTCTTCTAGATTAACTAAAAGTTGGTTTGCCTCTTTTTCATTAACATACCCCAAGTCTTTTGCAAACAAGATTTGAACTTCAAGTTCTGCGCCTGAGCCAAATGCTATATAAAGGAATGAACGAAAGTCTTTATCTGTTGACCTGCGAGAACCTTCTGCAATATTTGAGGCAATTGAAACTGCGGCACGTCTAAGTTGAGATGTGAGCCCGTAAGCTTCTTCTTTTGGGAAGCCTTGTGTAACTTTATAAAGACTGATTCCAAGCGTGTAAGATTTTTGCCACACGGTCATCTTTTTGTAGTCTCGCATTGAGTATAATTGTATCGATTTTAGCTACAGGCTACAAGCTAAGAGCTACAGGCTAACGGTTACCTGAACTGCGGGCGCGAATTGTAAATGATGAGAGCAAGCGTCACCAATATAAGTACGAAGATAAGCATGTTTGAACTCGTGTAGCTATTTATCGAGAAGTTAATATAAAGTTCAGAGGAAAGAATAATAAGAACAAAGATAAGAGGGAGCACTGGGCGGGGCCAGATGAGAATGAGGATTCCTAAGAGAACAAAGAAAGAGTGCCAGATGGTAAAGGTGATCGTTTCAGGGATCTGAATCGACTGATTAATACATTCAAAAAGGGCGAGCTTTGCCTTTTTTGCACCTTCAGTTAAGGCTTGTGCATGAGGGTAGATAAAGTAGAGAGCTACCGCAAGACGAAGGAGATATGGCCAGACATTGAACATACTATAAGTATATAATAGCCATTAGCTTTTAGCCATTAGCCTTTAGCAAGATAGTTACTATAGATTCTTTTTAACTTTAATCTACTTGTTAGCTAATAGCTTACAGCTGAACACCTACCTCTCCCCAGTCGTTGTAATAAGCACCCTTGCTGTCTGACTGACTGATGCACCACAACTAAGGACGAATTCGGTGCTGTACTTTAGGTTAAAGGTCTTCCTGCCAGTTGTCTTCCAGTCAGTATCTTGTCTACTTGCCGGGATAGTTCTTAGTGAGCTAAGAATAGTTCTTGGACTCATTAAATCTTGGATGGTTTGAGAGTCCGTGAACTCGTTAAGGATTCTGTTGTTAAGTGACGCTGTTTCACCTACCTGGTCTTCGCTGCAAGCACCATTAGAACAGATAGATCTAGCTTCTAGAGTACAGTTGGATTTAGGATGTTGTATTGTCCAGGAAATTGCAGAGTTAGAAGACTTAGGGATTGTTCTTGGGGAAGCTGTTAGCGCTATAGCTGGAGATGGGGGAGGACTCGCGTTATAGTATCTGACCTCAGGTGAGCTTGCATAGCTACCATGCAGACAGTAGATGGAGTAATTACCAGTGAGAGACACAGAAAGACTTACTGTTGATCCTGGGTACGGAAGGTTGTTAGCAACGACTGTGCCAGTTTCTGAGTGGACAACTCGATAGTGAGTGGCGTTTGAACAAGTTACAGCAATGGTCCCAGATGGTGCATAGTATTGCCCGGTCACAACAGCTGTGGACACTGAAGGGTTAGCGCAGCCAGAAGTTACAGTATCCCACCCACCCGAAGCACATCTAGCTGTCACAGTTTCTGTGTCTAAGTTA
>CAYXWO010000038.1:0-4711 GCA_964468825.1 uncultured Candidatus Saccharibacteria bacterium
TCAAGGTACTTGGAGGGTCTAAGCGTCGCTATGCATCAGTCGGTGATATGGTGGTGCTCTCAGTTAAAGTGGCTGAACCTAGAAAGCAGGTAAAGAAGAAGGACGTAGTATACGGAGTAGTTGTTCGTACTACAAAGCAAATCAGACGTGAAGACGGGTCATACATCTCTTTTGATGATAATGCAGTAGTGATTGTCGATAAGACAAAGAAGGAGCCTAAAGCTGGACGTGTTTTCGGGCCTATCCCTCGCGAACTCTCTCAGACTGGTATCGAAGGATACAGAAAGATCGCTTCTCTCGCACCAGAAATCATATAAACAGCTTGTAGCTATTAGCCTTTAGCTTGTAGCCACTCAAATATATACAAATTTAATATAAATACTATGCACGTAAAAAAAGGAGACAAAGTAATAGTGACAACAGGTAAGTACAAGGGCGAGACAGCGACAGTTGCTCGTGCTCTTAAGGATACTAACCGAGTAGTTCTCGAAGGTGTTGGAAAGGTAAAGCGTCACATGCGCCCAACAAAGGCTGGGGAGAAGGGTGGAATAGTAGAAATCCCAACTTCAATCCATGCTTCAAACGTGAAGCTCGCTGATAAAGCTGCTAAGAAAGTAAAGCCAGCTGCAAAAGCTAAGAAAGCTACAAAAAAAGCTGAATAACAACAAAAGATACAAATAAACGACACCACTAGGTGTCGTTTATTTTTTTCATCATTATTCGCTACTCTGTTTTACAAAGAAGATTTTTTATAGTAGAGTATAGTTCTACTAAGTAATAGAGAAGCATCTCTTAAGTAAATGCGTATAACGTTTCCTAGGAATTTCCGAAGAAACCAATCGTGCTTACAAAAAAAAATTATGTCAAAATTCATAAGTGTAAAAGAAATAGAAAAGGGATCTTTTGATACCTTAAAAGGGGAGTTTGGTTACAAGAACATAATGGCTGCGCCTCGTCTCACAAAGATAACGGTATCTGTGGCAACTGGTTCTTCTATGAAGCGTGACAAGAAGTTTAACGATCTTGTTATGGATCGTCTCATGAAGATAACTGGGCAGAAGGCGACAGTACGTAAAGCTAAGAAGTCTGTCGCGTCATTTAAGACTCGTGAGGGTGATCCAATTGGTGTTGCTGTAACCCTTCGTGGAGATCGCATGTTTTCTTTCCTTGATAAGGTGCTTAACGTGTCACTCCCTCGCACTAAGGACTTCCGCGGCATCAAGCGTACATCAGTGGATGATATTGGCAACATGACTTTTGGTGTTAAGGAACATACCATCTTCCCTGAAATAAAGGATGAAGAACTAAAGGATGTCTTCGGAATGGCAATCACACTTGGAACCACCGCTAAGACTAAAGAAGAAGCGACAAAATTCTTTGAGCTCATCGGTATACCTTTCAAAAAGGCATAGTATAGTAATAGTGACGATCTGCTTCATAACAAAGGCCAACGATAGTTGGCTTTTGTTAATAGGTAATAAGAGCGGGTGAGACTTTACATGAAGACCAATTTAGATGTAGAATAGCTTCTTCAGCTTCGATAGCGATGTTGGTGTTCTTTATTCTTTCAATCAGACTCAAGGAGATGAAATGCCGACAAAGAAAAGGGCTCGTAGGGTCAATCCATTTAACCTCGGAACAAATGAAGGCAAAGTAAGGTCTGCGATACAGCCAGCTCGCGCTTATTTTGGGTGTGGGGCGAGAGGAATAGATCCTGATGAATATGACCCTACAGTGCAACTCCACGCAGAATATTATGAGGAGAGGGCGGCTCGAGAAAGAGGTCTTTATTACATCGATCCCGAAGATGCACCCGATCAGGTGAACAAAGCAAATCAGAAAAGAAAAGCAAAGAAAAAGCGCTACAAAGCCAATAAGAAAATAAGAGATGAGCTTTGGCGCAAGGAACAGCAAGCAAAGTGGTGATTGATTGCCACACAATTAAGACCTCCATTCGGAGGTCTTTTGCTATATCTAGAATAGAAATGTGAAAATTGGCGTAGCTATTTTACTTTAAAGCCGTCTTTGTTGGCGGCTTTCTTTATGATGTAAGTTAGAAGGCCAGGAAAGAGCTATTGACATACCATTTTAAATATGGTAGGATACGGGGTACTATGAAAAAGATTGGAATAATTATAGCTCTAGTGGGTATCGTTCTAAGTCAAGTAAATCAGGCATTTGCTGGCTACTTTAACCCTACTCCTATCGAGCGTTGCAACGTATCAGTTACTAGTAATTTACAAAGAGGGTCAGAAAATGATGATGTTCTAAGACTTCAGAATCTTCTAGCTCGTGGAGGTTATCTCAATGCTTCGGCTAATGGATACTTCGGGTATCAGACAGAGAATGCTGTTCGCGCTTTCCAGCGTGATAATGGTATTTCTTCAACTGGAGTTGTGGGAGAGACTACTCGCAACGCGATTAATGAAAGACTCTGTGACTCAGATGTTCTCGGGAACTACAATAGCTCATCTTATTCTAACTACTACGGGCATTCTTCACTTTCTACGTATGTAACAGGGGAGGATCCTTATGTTAAGGTTGTTTCAGCTCCAATTACACCGATTGCAACTGTTGCACCAGTCGCTGACTATGTAGTAACTGGAACACAGGTTGTTACTCCAACTTTTTCTTCAAGCTACCCTTCATCTATTCCAGCTGTTACTACTTCAGATATTGTCTCAACTAACATTGTCTATAACCCAAGCATGGGATACACCTACGGTATAGTACCTTCTGCTGGTTCTGTAACAGTTACGTCTCCAGCAATTAACAGTGTTTATAACGAAGGTGACACCGTGAGTGTTAACTGGTACGCGACTAACCTCTCAGTCTCAACCTACACTATCCTCCTTGAAAATACAGTATCTGGACAGAGTCGCGTGGTAGGGTCTACGCAAGGAAACTCACTTTCATTCGTTCTCACGAAAGAAATTCTAGACGCTGTATGTTCTGGATCATGTAATTATGGTAACCAAAATTCATACAAAGTTATCGTAAGTACCCCAGTTAGAGATATAGCAGGGAATATTTCAACGCTTAAAGCTGCGATTCAGCCTGTTACTATCAAGCGTCAGTTCCTCTACAACGGTCAGGTGAGCATTACTACAAGTAAGTCACCCGTTAACTCAGGCGAAATATTTAGACTCTATACTAATATCCCTCGAGGTGCCTCATGGGATGCTTATCTAGCGGGTAATTATAGTATTAAGGTAAAGGCGACTTGTCCAGCTGGCGTTACTGCAACGATTGCGGGAACACCGTGCGGACAGGAATTTGTTATCCCATTTGCGCCAGTATACTTCCAGCAGGAAATACCTACGACAATTACTAATACCACATGGTATAAACAAAATGTCCTCTTCGATCTCACTGTTGTTAACTTAGCTGGTCAGGTTATCGGAACCTCTCAAGTAAATGTCATCGCAAACGCAGCTGCGTTTAGTTGGTAACGAAAAAAGTTTCTAGTTTTCAGTTCTAAGTTTTAAGAAAATACAAGAACCGCCCCGAAGGGGCGGTTCTTGTATTTTGTGTTACGCGAGAAGACTTTTTACGTAGTACATGATTACGGTAGTGACCGCGATAAGTACAGTACCCCATATTGTGTCAACGATAGTGAGAGACCAAGGGTAATCTCTAAGGGTTGCCAGGTTGGTAAAATCATAAAAAGCATACATAAAGAACCCAAGGAGTGCGCCGTAGAGAGTGGCTTGTAGAAGTGTGGTGGCAGATGAAAGTACGAACACCCATATGGCTACAATTGCAACGATATACACAAGAGGAACGGCGGGCAGATAGGGGACAAGAGAGTCATTAGTAACAGTAATATGAGAACTTAATTTATCTAAATAGAAACTCTTAGCTAGTTTGGCAAGCCAAATGTAATCAAGTAGCATCATGGTAATAATGCCAGACACAGAAGCGGTGATATATATAAGCATATGCTAACTATAACGCTTTGACTTTTGGCTGTCGAGAGGATAGAGTTTAAATACGTTGTTCCCATTTTGAAAAGGAGTCCATCATGAATGATCGCTCGACTAACGAGGGCAGGTTCTTCGAAAGCATGAGGCGTTTTGCGGCGGAAGTCGCGAAGTCTGACCCTGTTGATGCTGCTGGTTTGGAAGACCTGGTGAAGTTCTATGCGAATCCGGACCGCATTGCCGACCCGCTCCGCGACCTTCCTCCTAGCAATGCTAAGAAGCTGCTGGGTATGCAGCGCAAGGTGTCGCCAGATCTCGGAGACCATCCGTTCTTCAGGAGGGTGGCTGACATTGCCAAAGAGCGTTGGAGTAGGCAGATGCAAGAGCTGTTTAATGGTCAGACGTATCTGACTCAAATCGAGATGGGTATCGGTATTTCGCCCCAAGATTCGCCACCTCCTGAAGTGCTCAAGATCATCCGTGAGGCCAGGAAGACTGCCCCGGCCTACCAGGCAAAGGCACGCGACCCTTCGTGGAAAGGTCATCCAACTTCCGGTGCGTCGCGACCCGAGGCTTCAGTTTTTAAGAAGCCAAACGATCTTGCATCAATCGTCGCAGAATTCCTCAAGAAAAACTGGTGATCTGGTCAATCACCCCTTCAGAAAGGCCTCCGTAAGGAGGCCTTCTTGTTTTTTAGACCAAAATGTGGCATAATATGCAGGTTCTCTTTTAATCCGTTTGTGTACGTAAGGTTTACTATTTTACGTAAATGCGCGCGATATTAAGAG
>CAYXWO010000038.1:4811-6812 GCA_964468825.1 uncultured Candidatus Saccharibacteria bacterium
TATTTTTACTCTATGGCAAAAACATCAACAATTGCACGCAGTAACAAGAAACCAAAATTCTCATCAAGAATTGTAAACCGATGCTTCAAATGTGGTCGAAAGCACGGGTATATGAGAGATTTTGGTCTTTGCCGCACATGCTTCCGTGAGCTCGCTAACGAAGGTATGATCGCAGGTATAAAGAAAGCTTCTTGGTAATCTAAACACTGTAGTATGGATCAAATCGCAAACATGCTCATCGCTATCAAAAATGGCGGTCTCGTAAAAAAGGCTGCTGTTACTATCCCAGCATCTAAGATGAAGGTAGCGATTCTTGAGCTTCTTAAAAATGAAGGATATGTAAAGACCTACCACGTAGGCGAGGGCGCTACTCCAACTATTGAAGTAGTCATCGCTTATGAGAAGGGGCTCCCTAAGATTCACAACGTGGCTCGCGTTTCAAAGCAGTCAAAGCGTGTATATAAGGGTGTAAAAGATATCACTTCTTATAAGTATGGTCACGGGATGACTGTACTTACTACTCCTAAGGGAATTCTTACCGACAGACAGGCCCGCGAAGGCCATGTTGGTGGAGAAGTATTATTCACAATCTGGTAACAAACGTATGAGCAGAATAGGAAAACAACAAATCAAAATTCCAGCAGGTGTCGAAGTCATATTCGATGCCCATGCTGTACGTGTAAAGGGACCACAAGGAGAACTCGTTCGCGCGCTTCGTGATGAAATCACTTTCAAGATCGAAGACGGAACGATAATCTCTGAACCTCGCAGAAACGACAAGTTCTCACGTTCACTTTGGGGGACATATATGTCTCACCTTAAGAACATGACAACAGGCGTGGTTACCCCTTTCACCAAAAGACTTCTAGTAGAAGGTGTGGGTATGAAGTGGGATGTTAAGGGAACACAGCTTAACCTCTCTCTTGGCTTTTCTCACCCTATTGTTAAAGACATTCCAGCTGGCCTCACAGTCGTAGCTGAAAAGAGTGCACTTAACATCACAGGTATCGATAAAGAGTTGGTCGGCCTCTTTGCTAATCAAGTTCGCTCGCTTAAGAAGCCTGAACCATATAAGGGTAAGGGTATTCGTTATAGTGATGAAGTTATTCGCCGTAAGCAGGGTAAGAAGTCTGCATAATCTGTAGCATCACATATATGAAAACAAGTATCAAAACAGAAAAAAGAGCACGTCTTCACAAGAAGATTCGTTCAAGAATAGCAGGAACAGAAAGTCGTCCAAGACTCGCTGTTTTCCGCTCAAATAAGTATATGTACGCTCAGCTTATTGATGACGTACGTGCGGTAACTATCGCTTCAGCATCTGACATCTCTCTTACAGACAAGATGACAAAGCTCGCGAGAGCTAAGATGGTGGGGACCAAGCTAGCAGAAGAAGCAAAGAAGAAAAATATTACTACGGTTGTATTCGATCGTGGCGGGTTCTCGTACCGAGGTCGAGTAGCGGCTCTTGCAGAAGGAGCTCGTGAATCTGGTCTTAATTTCTAATTATATGACAGAAGAAATAACAAAAACAACTGAAGTCGAAGTTCCTGCTCCAGCACCAACAACACCAACTCCTAGTTCTACGGCAAGCGTAGCTACAGGAAGCGTTGCAGTTGCTCAAGACAGAGAGTTCGCACCTCGCGGTCCTCGCGGACGCCAGGGTGGTAAGCCAGGAGGTCGCCAGGGTGGTCGTCCACCACGAGCTCCTCGTGAAAAGCCAGAGTTCGACTCAAAGACAATTAGTATCCGTCGTGTAACCCGTGTGGTTGCAGGTGGACGCCGCTTCTCACTCTCAGTAGCGCTCGTTGCAGGAGATAGAAATGGTCGTATTGGTCTTGGTACTGGTAAGGCAATGGACACTCAGGTGGCTATTGAAAAAGCTCTTAAAGCCGCTAAGCGTAACATGTTTACCCTTAAGCTTTCTAAGCAAAAGTCTCTTCCTCACGATATCGCAGCTAAGTTCAAGTCATCAGAGGTGATGATCATGCCTAACAAGGG
>CAYXWO010000039.1:0-6627 GCA_964468825.1 uncultured Candidatus Saccharibacteria bacterium
TAATTAGAAAGAACGACGAGGTCGGTCTTCACGAGGAGCGAGTGGGCGCGCAATGTTAACGGTAAGACGACGTCCCTGGAAGTCCTGGTCATGGAACATAGAGATAGCCTTTTCAGCCTCAGCCTCTGATGACATTTCCACGAAACCAAAGCCCTTTGAGCGATTGGTCATCTTGTCGATAATAATTTGTGCTGAAACTACTGTTCCAGCTGCTGCGAAGTGGTTCTTTAGATCATCGTTTGTTGATGAGTAAGGAATTCCACCCACGTAAAGTTTTGTGTTCATTTACTTGTTGACTAACTTGGTAACCATAAGCGACACGTGCACAGAGGAGTATAAATATACACAATGTAAAACGTGAGATTGCTTACTTCCTCCTACTATACCACATTTTTATTTAAAAGTCGACTTTTTTACACAGGCAAGAAAAAGCCTTTAACTACAAGGTTCCGAGGTCTAGGGTCTGAGTTATTCCAAGTTCTTTTACAAACTCCGGTACGTGGGAAACAACAATAACAGGACCCTGGTAGTCATGTATTGCCTTAGCTATTATCGGAGTATGCCGAAAGTTTATATGGTTTGTAGGCTCATCTAGAATGAGAAGGCCTGGTTGCTGTAGCCTAAGGTAAGCAAACATGAGGAGACCTTTCTGACCTTCAGAGAGTAGTCCAATTTTTGATGCGAGTTGCTGACCGCCTAATAGCATACTCGCGGCAACTGAACGAAGAAGCTGATCATCTAGCCTTTTAAAAATCTTAGCTAGCTCCTGGTATGGGCTCTTGTCAAAATCTAGTGTAGAAAAATCTTGCCTATAATAACCAACGGTTATCCCATCTTTAATAGTCACTCCTTTCTCTTTACGGTTAGCAATTTTTTCTAATAGGGTGGTCTTACCTATACCGTTTGGACCCGTAATGTGAAGCTTATCACCTTTACGTAGCTCAATAGATACGTTTCTTTTTACTGGCTTGCCACTATGAAGAACTTCCACTGAGTCAAAGGTTACGATAAGGCTTCCTATATCCTCCTGACATGGGATAGTAAATGGTTTGATAGTTTTATCTTCCTTTCGAACCTCAACTTTACTATCTTCAAGTTCTTCAACCTCTTCTTTTAACTTCGCTGCAAGCTTACGCATCTTCCCTCCTTTGAGGGCAAAAAAGTTCACTTTATCTTTATTATCTTGAATCTCTTTTTCGAGCTGGGCGTTAGCTCTCTCTGCACGCTCTACTTGTCTCTTAATGTCTTCTACTACCTTAAAATAGTTGCCAACGTACTGTTCTACTTTATACTCCTGCGTATTAATATAAAGTACCCCGTGAGTGAAGGAATTGAGGAACTGTGCATCGTGAGAAATAACAAGAACTGTCTTAGGGTAGGATTTCATGAACTCTGTCAGCATAAAAATACCTGCCTTGTCTAGGTTGTTTGTTGGCTCATCAAGAAGCAAGATATCTGGTTCCTGGATGAGAGCCTGAGCTATAAGTAGGCGACCTTTTTGACCCCCTGAGAGCTGCTTAATCTCTTTATCCAGGTCGACACTAAGTTCAACTGTTTTGAAAACGGACACGGCTCGTTTGTCGATATCGTAGATTTTAGTAGCAAAAGGTTCTTGTAAGAATTCTCTTACGGTAAGATGCCACTTTGTGTGAGGAATGAACTGTTTTGCTATCGCTATCTTCATGCCTTGTCCAAGGATAATACGTCCTTCTTCCGGTTTCATCTCTCCTGTGATAAGAGAAAAAAGGGTAGACTTGCCTGCTCCGTTTGGACCCATGAGAGTAAATTTTGATCCTTTACGTAGAACAAAAGTGCTCTCAAGCAGTATTGGCTTATTTTCAGAATACTTAAAGGTTACTTCGTCAAAGCGGAGAACTGCTTCTCCTGCTAGTGGGTTGATTTTTTCTGCCATAGGTTAAATTAACTATAGGATTCTACCATATTTTATGACTTTCGTCACTACTTTAGTGTTTACTCCGGATGCTTGCCGCAGAGAAGTATTCAACAGTTCTGCCAGAACGAGCGGTGCTATACTTTTATTATGTATAAGTATATGATTGTTGGGCTAACTCTCCTGATCTTGGGGTACGCGGGATACTATTTTACAAACTCAGGAGGAGGCGATCTACTCACAAAGGCTATAACCCAGACGATCGAATCCCAAGAGGGAGTAACTGTCGCTCAACTCTTTTCTGGTGAGTATGAATGTATTGAGAGCGATGGTTGCCAGTACCCAGTTAAGATTGTTCTACTTGATGACACAACATTTGAACTTTTTTACACACAAACAGAAACCGGGGATGAGATCCCAGTTGCGCAAGGAACCTGGGGTGTTGGTAAAAACAATAAGCTAATACTTCTTGTCGATAAGCGCTTCTCTTTAGCCACACTACCGAACTCAATCTATGGAGTAATAGACACTATAAAGATACGTGATTTTTCCAAGAAGACACAGTTATTTGCTTGGATGGAAAACCCAATCTTTACGAGAACTACAGACGAACCAGTCAAAGAGGAAGGGTCTGTGGACTAGTTAAAAACTACCTACTCTTACTACTTGTTAAAAAGCTTTCGTAGAAGCTGATCTAGTTTCCTGTACCACTTTTTTACTACCTCGTTCCTCTCTACGAAAGAAAGAACAACCTTTTCTACGCGAGTACTCTCAAATGAAAGTAAAATAATACCTACTAATAAAAATAATGTGCCGTTCAGAATAGGGAGCACAGCACCAATAAGACCGATAAGAATCAGACTAAGGCCAAGAACAATCAGAAGAAATTTTTTAATATGAGTCATTTTGTAGCGGTCTGAGAATATCACCCTCGACTTTGAAGACACTGAAGCAGCTCGCATTAGATGAGCAATTAAATGACACTTCTATACTGCCGTCTACTCTTTGTAGTATCTTCTTTGGTGTTGTACTACCAAGTAGGAGCCCGTTTGCTGCAACCTTCTCTCCGTTGTGAAGTCCTAGAGCAAGCATTAGGTAGTAGAGTGAGTTTTTATTTGTAAGCTTCTTCTCTGCGACAAACAACACATCTTGTAACTTGTCGGCGTTAACATCTGAACTAATATGCTCTATCTCGAACTTAACCAAGTTCTCAGTGCCTGTACCAATAGATACCGACTGACCATTTATAAGATAACCGAGACTAAGATAGTCTAGGTTAGAGGTGGTCGACTGGATAGTTGTAACTACCTCCTTTTTTTGTCTTGGGTTTACAAAAGTTTTTCCAGGTAAAGTACACTCTTCTGGGTAACTAGAAGACACTGGATAACCAGCTTTCACACATGCCTCAAATGAGGAGATACTCTTATATTCTTTTTCTGCTTCGACAAAGAATACGTAAGCGCTGAGAGTGGTGACAACCAGAATCGCTAGATAAATGAGATTATTCTTTGAAGTTTTTTGTAATAGCATAAGACACTATTGTGTACACGTATTGTAATACTTTTCTAAGTAATGCGAAACCTTTCTTCAGTAACACCCACGATTCATGTTTTGTTTCCTCAGCCTTGAGATGCTTATATTCTTTTCCTGGATAACGATAGAAGAAAACAGGGATAAGCACAAGAGTAAGCACCATTGCGAAGGATAGTCCAAACATGATTGCGAATGCTAGTGGACCCCAAAGTGCTGAGACAAAGGCGAGAGGAATCATTCCTACTACAGTTGTTATAGTTGTCAGGAATATCGGACGAAGACGTATAGCCGAAGACTCAACTATGACTTCAGATAAAGTAACTGCTTCTTTTTCCTTATCTTGCTCCAGTCTTCGAAGTAGGGAGTCCAGGAGGATGATTGCGTGATTAATAATCACACCGGCTAATGCAATTAGTCCGAGCATTGAGGAGAAAGAGAGAGCTTGCCCAGTAATAGTGAGCCCGAAGAGTACTCCGATAAGGGAAAGGGGTATGGTGAGAAGCAGGTAAAGTGAATAGCGTATCGAGTTAAACTCAAGTACCAAGATGGCGAGCATCCCCGCCATACCAGCAACAAGAGCCAAGAACATCTCTGTAAATGTCTTTTCTACATCTTCGTTTTCCCCACCATACTTTATCTCTACGGAACCTGGAATCTCCAGGAGATCCTCTTTTGCTTTAAATGCAGCCACCACTTCGAGCGCTGTCATTCCTTCTTCGAGACTGCTAGAGACTCTAGTGATACGTTTACCTTCTTCGTGACTAATACTTGCCCTGCTTTCACTAACAGAAATAGTTACGAGTGATCCAAGTAGTACTGACCCGCTAGGTGTTGCGATGGGTAGTTGTTTTATAGCGTCGATGTTGGTCTTGATGGTATCTTCTGGGTTGATAAAGTTAGGGTTAAGGTCCACTTTAACAACGATATCAATATCATCTTCTTGCTTTTTGATTGTAGATGCCGTTACTCCAGACACTGCAGCTCTAAGGACCTGGGACACAGAGAGTGCGCTTAGTCCTGCCTGTGAAGCTTTTGCCCTGTCTATTTCTACAGTAAACTGAGTACCATTATCACCGAGTGAGGTCACTACATCTCTTGTTCCAGGAATCTGCTTTAAGAGTGTTTCTGCTTTATCTGCAGCTAGTGAAAGTGCCTCTAAGTCGTCACCCTTGAAGGTAATAAGAACTGGCGCACCGCTAGGCGGTCCATTGTTCCCTTGATCTACCTTGATTATCGCATCTTGAATAGGTGAGAGTTTTGACCTTAGCACATTAATTGTTTCAGTAGAGGTCATCTCTCTGTCATCTTTTAAGAGAACGGTAATGTTGGCAATCTTGGTATTAGCACCTCCTCCGTCTGAAGAAAAAACAGAACCTGCCCCCACTGTGGTTACAAAGGAT
Organism: uncultured Candidatus Saccharibacteria bacterium; assembly: GCA_964468825.1. Classification (GTDB taxonomy): domain Bacteria; phylum Patescibacteriota; class Minisyncoccia; order Phycocordibacterales; family UBA5272; genus UBA11704. The sequence continues at coordinate 4,825 of CAYXWO010000039.1, forward strand.
TCAATATAGGACTCTTCGTACAGTAACTCCTCAACCTGCCTTACGGCTAAGTCTGTAGAGAGTAGTGGCGTTCCTTGCGGCTTCTCGACTGATACGAACACAAAGCTCTGATCATCTTGAGGGAAAAACTGCACCTTTAGTAACCCTGTTATTGGCAAAAATAAAGAGGCAACAAAAAGCACCGCCAATGTGTTTAAGAACGTATCTTGAAGCTTCCTGTTATGCAAGATTCTACGAAGGAAATTTTTATACCAATCTTGCACCTTATGGAACCACTCTTCCTGAAGCAGGGTGAACTTACCTTCCTTTGCTTCACTCTTAGACAGTAGAATAGCAAGAAGCGGCACCATTCCTAACGCTACAACAATAGATGCAAGTAAAACGAAAATGATCGTAAATGGTATTGAAGAGATGAACTGACCTGTTACACCAGAAAGGAAGAAGAGTGGCGCAAACACCGCAACCGTTGTCATTGTGCCTGCGATCAGTGGCCAAGCATACTCTTTTAGCGAAGCAATGGCTGCCTCGTGCGCGCTTCCTAATAACTTAGTTCTTGTATGTATCGCTTCAGCTATAACGATTCCGGAGTCCACAAGAATACCTATAGCAAGAATTAACGAAAACAGTGATATAAAGTTAATCGTATTCCCTGACACATAAAGACCAATAAAAGCTATAACAAAAGAAAGGGGAATTGAGAGACCTGCGACAACGGACTCCCTCCACCCAATAGTAAGGAAGAGCATTATCATCACTAGTATCACCGTCTCAATACCAACCCTTGTGAGTTGACGCAAATCTTTCTTCACGTCATTTCCTGCATCATAAGAAACAACAAGATTTGAACCAACTAGTAGTGTTCCCTTTAGTTCGTCTAGCTTATCTTTCACCGATTGTCCAATAACAGTAATATCTCCACCGGACTTTTTATAAATATTAAGCGTAATGGCGTTCTGTGATGGCTCACCATCGAGTGAAATTCGAGAAAATGTACTAGGGGGAGCAAGACCGTCTGCTATAAAAGCTATGTCGCGCAGATACACCACACTTCCGTTCGGTGTAGTGAGAGGGATGTCTTCTACAAGAGTAGCATCATCGATTGCGCCAGAAAATTTAATAGGGTAATCAATGTCAGCTACTGTTATGTTGCCAATTGGTAGTGATGCATTAGCCCCTTGTATTGCGCTGATAACTTGGTTAAGTGAAAGACCGTAACTCGCCAGTCTATCTTTACGAACTACTACCTGCACCTCCTTTTTGCGAGTACCTGTTATTTGTACATCTGAGACACCTTCAACCTTTTTTAGCTCACGCTTAATATCCTCGCCAAGTACCCGCAGACTAGCCGGACTGGCGTCCTGCGAAACTGAGATAATCAGAATAGGCTGCTCTGAGAAGTTAACTTTACTTACTACTGGATCAGTCGCATCCTCTGGAAGCTCGCCCTTAACTCTATCCACCGCCTCCTTAAGCTTGTCGATAGACTCCTCTATGTCAGCAGAGGCATCAAACTGTGCTGTAATAACCGATACTCCTTCACGTGAAGACGAAGTAACTTTGTCGATGTCTTCTGCGTTGATAATTTCTTGTTCGAGCTTATTTGTTATAAGCTTCTCAACATCCTCAGCTGATCCGCCGCGCAACACAGTTGAAACGATACCAATAGGTACGATAACTTCCGGCGCTGACTCCTTAGGGATAGCTAGGAGAGAGTAAAGACCTGCGATAACTAATGCGAACATTAACAGGTAGGTGAATACTTTTTTACGAAGAAAGAAGAGCCAGAGAGTAAGCATATATGTT
>CAYXWO010000040.1:0-6610 GCA_964468825.1 uncultured Candidatus Saccharibacteria bacterium
CTCCTCACTCTTCGCTCGTCGGCCTGTGGATTACTTTCGTTCTATTGACTAAAAGACCTATATACTACGTGTATACACACCTAGCCCCATTTTATTTATGCTTAAAGAGAAGAAATCATTTTTTGAGCGCCTCGCAGGCTCAATCTCGGTTGAAGATGAAGATGATCAAATAGACTTCACACCAGAAAGAGACGAACCAGAAGAGGAGGAAGTTCCAATAAAACATGTTGGGACTAAAAGCGTAGCACCTCAAGCTGCGCCAGCAAGGGCTAGAATTCATCATACAGTCGAAGACGAACACCATGAAGAGGAAGCTGAGATGGAAGAAGGGGAACTTTCTGTTGATGTTTATCAGACTCAGAATGAAATTATCATTGAGGCAATGGTTGCTGGGGTGAAGCCTGAAGACCTCCACATCTCTATCACACGCGACATGGTGACTGTAAGAGGAAGACGTGATGGTAATACTTCTGTTACTCATGATGATTACTTTTATAAGGAACTCTATTGGGGAACATTCACTAGAACTATCCTCCTCCCTCACGAAGTAGTTATCGAGGACGCAGAGGCCGTAGAAAAGCACGGCCTGCTCATAGTCAGACTACCGAAGGTAGACAAGGCTAGACAGACTAAATTAAAGGTAAAGAGCATCTAGAAAAAATAAAATCATCCCAAGTGGATGATTTTATTTTTTCTAAATAGACCCTCTGCTATACTCATACAAATATGAAAGAAACATGCCACGAACAACACGGAAGGTCTTTAGCAAAAGCGATAAGTTATAGAGTGGTCAGCATTATTGTAGACCTGACGTTAGTGTTCCTTATTACTAAGAGAGTTGACCTTACACTTGGGGTTGTGATAGTGAGCAATACGGCGAGTATATTTGTGTACTACTTTCATGAAAGAGCTTGGAACAGGGTACATATCGGGAGAAAGCCTAGTAAGAAGTAGAGCTTTTTAGTTGGGCGCAGCTTGGTCATCAGTTACTAGTTGCATAATATATGGACCCAGGCTCAATGAATATTCGCTATCGCTCATAAAGCGACCCAGGCACGGTCACGAGTTACTAATGGTGCTTGGACCCAGACTCAATCTATATTCACTACCGCTCATATTGATTTTAAGAACCACACGGTTCTTAACGCTTCGCTTTTCTCCTCCATGGAGAAACTGCCGTTTCCCCGACCCCCTTCCCACGCCTGGGTCTCAAGCAAAAAACAAAACCCCTTTTATGGGGCCTTGTTTTTGGTGCTTGGACCCAGGCTCGAACTGGGGACCTATTCCTCTTCAGGGAAGCGCTCTACCAACTGAGCTATCCAAGCATATGTACTTCCAGCTAAAGCTTTTGTAACTTTAGTTGATTTATTCTATCACAAAAATAGAACCTCTTCAAAGCTTGCTTTACTGGCCACTAGTTGCTGATTTCTTAAGCCCTTCAATGAGACCGTTTAATAGCTGAGCCTCAGGGAGAGCCCCCTGAATGCCTTGCAACTGTTCAAACACTTCTTTGAATTTAGTTGAATTCTCAGAGACATACGTTATAGCTGGACGAACATAGTAATATGCTCCACCGATTGCTCCGAGGATTACCAACCAATAAAGAAGACGAAACATATTAGACACATATGTCTGGCGACGGATGGACTTGAGAATATCGTGATTCTCTTCGGTCATCTGATAAATAAGATCTAGCTTTTCTTCATTAGTAAGCTTTTTATCAAGCATAACTATAGTATATAGCATTTAGTCTGCCCTCGAAAGCATAAATATGCTAGAATCGACTAGTTACTAAATAAGCCCTCGTAGTTCAATGGATAGAACAGTCCCGTCCTAAGGGATTAATGTGGGTTCGATTCCTGCCGTGGGCACATAAAAATAAAGTAGTCGTCCTGACTTTTAGGACGACTACTTTATTTTTACTGTATCTCTGTCTCGGCAGAAATCGAACCGAAGGTCCACATTTTTTATGAGTGGAGCGAATGCTAAAATGTAGGATCACGACTGAAAGGAAAGGCGATTCCTGTCTTAAACTACGCAATAAAAAACAGTCGCCTATCGCGACTATTTTTATTTATTTAATTCCCCTCTACTCCGCTACCTCTAGTAGCTTCGCCATCATCTCTTGGTTGAACCCAACCATAACATTGTCTTCAATTTTTATAACAGGAACCCCCATCTGACCCGTCATTTCAACCATTTCTTTCCTCTTCTCCATACTTTCTGCGACGTTATAATCTACGAAAGGAATATTCTTAGATGTTAACCATTCCTTTGCCATGTGGCAAAAATGACATGTAGGTGTGCTGTAAATTTCTACCTTTTTGAGCCCTGTGTTTGATGTAGTTGTATCCATATAGAAAGAGTATATCGGAAGACGCTTTAAATATCAAAGCCTCCTATTGATCACTACCAAATAATGAATTCCAGTAAACTGAAATCTTCTCCCACGCAGTCATCTTTTCTCTAACTTCACTTACTGCTTCAGACTCATCATCATAAATAACAATTACCCCCTCGCCGTCCTTCACAACTGGGTAAGTAGTCCTAACATACTCTTCAAAACCTCTTTCTGTATTTATAAACTCGTTTTGCTTTCGTATCTTTTCGACCTTTACTTCTAGATCCATTCTCTCATTTTTGGTCTCATCTCTTTGGATATTTGCCTCTAACCTTTTATCGTTAAGCTCCATAATTGACCGAAGGAGAAGAACAATAAGCAAAAAAAGTGCAACCATTGTAACCCTGGAATAAAGAAGTGTGCGGACAATATGCTTTTGTTGATATTCTCTCATAGATGCGGTAGTATTGAAGGTATTCTAGCACGCTAATCTTAGCAAGTAATACTATATCTATGATATTTAATGCAAAAAATCGTAAAACCGTAGAGCGCATATGGGCTGGCATCTCACTTTTTGCCATTGCTGGCATGCTCCTCTTCTCAATAGCGGCGATTCTTTAAACCTGTTAGGAGTCTACCTCTAGGAAGTTAGGAGAATGTAAGAGCGGCGCCTGTGGCGCCGCTCTTACATTCTTTTTGAATTACAATCTGAAACCTACTATCTACAATAGAGCCCTCTTACTTCTCCCCTGGTTTCATCATGTTAAGGAATGTGTCATGTGATATATGAACCTTTCCTTCTCGTTCCATTCTATCTTTACCTCGTTTCTGCTTCTCTCGTAGCTTCATCTTTCGTGTAATGTCACCACCATATAAGTACCCTGTTACATCCTTCTTCATCGGAGCAATCGAACGTGATGCGATAATGCGCCCGTGAACATACGCTTGAATTTTCACACGGAAAAGTTCTGCCGGAAGAATCTTCTCCAATTTTTCTACAACCTCCTCTGACTCTTCTCTTGTGCGACTCTCTGGAATAACGCGAGAAAACGCAGTCACTCTTTCTTCGGCAACATATACATCAAGCCTGGTCACATTCGCATCCTTCATCTCACTTGGCACATAAACGATCGAAGCATACCCACTTGACGCTGACTTTACTTCATTAAAGAAGTTACGCATAAGCTCTCGAAGAGGCATGTGCACGGTTATCTTCACCCTGTCATGACCCCAATCTAGAAGATCAACAACAGTTGCCTCATGTGGCGGGAATAGCTGCATAAGTGGACTCACGTAGTCATGCGGTGTAATAATCGTGAGCAGTATCCAAGGTTCACGAACAGAAAGGTAGTAGCCGTGGTCAGGAAAGTGAATTGGCGTGTACACCATCTCTACCTCGCCATTCTTTAGTGTCACTTCATAAGTGATAGATGGAGTAGTGACCACTAGCTCTTGATCAAACTCACGTCTAAGACGCTCAGTTACAATCTCTAAGTGAAGCATTCCAAGAAATCCACATCTAAATCCTCGCCCAAGGGCGCCGGATGACTCCTCTTCAAATGTAAGTGACGAATCAGAAAGCTTTAGCTTTGAGAGAGAGCTTCTGAGATCGTCGAATTCGTCTTGGGATTCTGGATAAATAGAAGCAAAGACAATCGGTACTGGTTCTGCATAGCCAGGGAAAGCTGGAAGCGGTCTTCCATGAGTGGTAACAGTATCTCCAACGCGCGCGATACCTGGCTCTTTAATACCTGTTACGATGTAACCTATCTCACCTGCCCCAACGCTTTTAGACTCTCGTTTATCGGGTGAAAATGTACCAACCTCTCGGATAATAAACTTGTGATTTGATTGTACAAAAAAGAGCGTATCACCTGCCTTTACGGAACCATCAAGAACACGCACATAAAGAATCACCCCCATGTGGTTACTGTATTCAAAGTCAAAAATAAGAGAGCGAGACTGATTAAAAGCAACGTCACCAAACTCACTTTTAGGTGCTGGAACCCTTTGGATAATTTCCTCAATAAGCTCTTTTACACCTTCTCCTGTTTTACCAGAAACAGAAAGTATTTCATCAGGGCTACAGTTAAGAAGCTCAACAATTTCTTCTCGCACATCATCAGGTCTCGCTATTGGGCTATCAATTTTAGTCATCACAGGAATAATAGTAAGCCCAGTCTCTCTAGCCATTTCTAGAGTGGTGAGTGTCTGAGCCTGAATACCCTGTGTAGAGTCGACCAGGAGGAGTGTGCCTTCTACGGCGCGAAGTGATCGTGATACTTCGTAAGAAAAGTCGATATGCCCTGGAGTATCAATAAGATTAAGTACGTACTGCTTCCCATCTTTAGCTGTGTAATCCATTCGCACAGGGGTCATTTTAATTGTAATCCCTCGCTCACGTTCAAGTTCCATACTATCTAAGACCTGCTCCTTCATTTTGCGAGCATCTACTGTCTTAGTAACTTCAAGAAGCCTATCTGCGAGAGTAGATTTTCCGTGGTCGATATGGGCTATAATTGAAAAGTTTCGTATTTCCATAGGTCTTTCTAATACTACACGAAAATGACCATAATAACAAAAGAAGTATTATAAATTAAAGATAATTGACTACGAGAGCTTTTTCTTATTATAGAGAAAAAAGACTATTAAGAAGCTACTTATGAAAGTAATAATTATTCCATACACTAGACTTATCACGCCTTGAGGAAGGGCAACGTACGCCGTAACAACCCCTAAGACGCTTGAGACGAACCCTGCAAAAAAAACACTCTTTGTGTCTTTCAAGGAGTACATGCTGACGACCAGATACCCAGTCATCATTTGCACTGGTAGTACTAGTAAAAATCCAATCAGAAAGAATCCAATCTGGCTATTTTGTGCTGTGCCACCATATAAAATATAAATAACTTCGTCCTTGAGAAGATACAGTGTGAGCGACGCAAGAACTCCTATTCCCCCAAGCGCAAGAACATAGCGCCTAACAGTCTCTTTATAAAGAGCCACCTTATGCTCTACAACATCTCTTGATAGAACTGGTATACTTGCTGAAGTAACACTCTGCTGGATTATCTGTACAACTGCGTCAGTAATACGCTGTGCAAAAAGATAGCTCGATAAAACACCCGGGCCAAGCACTGTAGCAAACCCTGTAAAAATAATCACCCTTGCCTGTGTGATGATATTTAGTCCTGTACGAGGAAGTCCGAGCACAATCAGCTCTTGTATGTGGTCCCATGAAAAATGAAAAAGCACTTCTCCAATCTTTGCATTACGAAGTGAAAACATTTGTATAAGAAAAGAAACGGTTGCTCCAATGATTACTCCGTAGATAAGTCCGACTACTCCATACACTGGATAGAGGTAAAGAATACCTCCTATAATTCCAATCGAGTATGCTAGCGGCGAAACGCCAAAAAGGAGAAAGTGGTTCTTTAGCTGAGCAAAACAAGAGATGAGTGAGGTTAGTCCAAGTAAGATTGGCTGAATGAGAAGAAGGCGACTAATATCTATGAAAGTAGCGAGCTGGTTTTCGGTGAACCCAGGCACGACATATCGAGCATAATACGGCATAGTGGTGGCCAAGAATACACCAATCAGGGTAAGCCCGAATCCGATGAACAGAAAGATAGACGAGAGCTTCTTTCTTGGGTCTTCTATCTCCCCTTTCTTATCTTCAACGGTAAGAAATGGTACGACGGTAGCAGATGTCACAAACGCAAGTGAAAAGGCATACAGAAGATCTGGTATTCTAAACGCTGCGTTATAAATATCGAGAGTCTCTCCGATGCCAACGTGGGTGGCAAGTAATCTATCTCGCACAACCCCTAGCAACACCGACAGGATACTAAAAAACGCTATTATCATTGAGTTTTTCAGAATCATATGTGAAATATAGTATAACACAAGAGAAAAAGCTCCCTTACGGGAGCTTTTTCATTTGTCTTTATCTATAAGCCGAATTCTGTTTTTGTGTAGACATGTATCTGGGATGAAGATTACTCAACACCTCAAGCGACACTCCTTGGATTGCTCCAGGCACGGTCTTGCACACACGTATGTATTTAGCCGTTTCAGCCGGACTTAACCGGATCGTTTCTGTTCGCAACACGTGGATCACTCCAGACGGGCGTTACCCGCTACGCTTCCAACGCTTACCTCTAGGAACTTGCCTAGGTGGTTGATATGTGTTCGGACTTTCCTCCCCTTACAAAAAATTATAAAGAGCGTCTACCCAATAAAGACCTAAGCACTGTACCTTACTTTGTC
>CAYXWO010000041.1:0-6582 GCA_964468825.1 uncultured Candidatus Saccharibacteria bacterium
TATTCCTCTTCCTCTGATTTCATTAGCCAATACTTTTTCATTTGAGGGTTAGTTGCAAGTATTGTATCAAGAATGTGGACAGTTCTTTATTTTCGATGGCGAGGATGAGTGTCTCTTTATAGAAAAATATTTTTACAATCCCAGAGTCTTCTATTATCTCTACTCCAACCGAGAGCTTAGATAGATCAAAGAGTATAGGTAGATCCTTTTTAATCCTCACGAAATCAAGTTCTTTATCAAGGAACTCATACTCTTTGCGAACCTTTGTATCTGAAAGAATTATTTTTGTATACCCATAGTCTCGTAGACTAGAGTTGAAGTTATAGTAGATAGTATCTTTTGGACTAATAGTCACACGAGAAGATGACGGATAGATACAGTAGATAGTACTTTTTTTATCACCTCTTATCTTTGGGACACCGTATCGTAGCGCCTCTTTCAGATCAACCTCACCTTTAAATATTTTTATTCCCGTACTTTTAATTGAAAAGAGATGGGTAGAGAGTGTGAGAATATTTTTATAGATAATATCACTCTCATCCTGCTTTTCATTAATGAGTGAGAGTATATCTTTAGCTTTGTATAACTTCTTGTTTTTTTGGGTACTGAGCGTTACTAACCCTTTTTTTCTCAGCTTATCGAGCGTAGTATAAACACTTGTCCTTGTCTTTAACCCTCGTGAAATATCATACGCAGTACCTTTCTTGGAAATAAGGGTAGAGAGGTACACCTCAGCCTCGAGCTTTGAGAGTCCGAGTTTTTCTATCATCTCGATAAGTGTTCTGTCCATGGAGTAACTGTAGCACATTTGAATAAATAGTCACATAATATGACTATTTTTATTTTTCTTATTCAAAGCTTATATAACAGCATGTTTTAAGCACTTGCTCAAGAATATTCTCATTAATTTTCATAAATGTTTATAGTTATCATATGGAACGAGGCCCATCTGCCAACAACAAAATAAGAAAGTTAAAATACCCTCTTGTAATGGGGATACTTAACCTTACTGTAGACAGTTTTAGTGGGGATGGTGTTCTAGACGAAATGGATGTGAGAGATAAGGTGGCACAGATGCTTCATGACGGCGTCACATGCATAGATATCGGCGCCGAAAGCACAAGACCTGGCGCTACGAGAGTGGAGGAGCGTGCCGAGAAAGAGAAGGTGGTCGCGGCCATTAAGATTATAAGGATCCTCTCAAAAGACATACTTATTTCAGTAGACACAACGAGAGCTTCTGTCGCTCGAGCCGCAATAGAGGAAGGCGCAGACATCATTAACGACATTAGCGGCGGCACTTTCGATCCTGAGATGTTTAGGGTCATAGTCGAGAATAAAAATGTTTTTTATGTGCTCGGCCATGTTATAGGAATTTTCAAGACAATGCACCAGAGCTATGGGGGTAATACTATCGTAGAGGACGCTATTCTGTTCTGGAAGCAAAAGATATCCGAGCTCGCCAGATTGGGTGTTACTAGTGACCGTATTATCTGCGACCCAGGTATCGGCTTCTCAAAAAATCTAGAGGAGAACTGTCAGCTTATTAAGTCTGCTGCCCATCTGGTGCAGAATGCAGGTGCGCCAGTACTCTTTGGCATCTCAAGAAAGCGATTTATAAAAACCATTTCTGAAAGCGAAGATAATGATTCGCTCGATAAGTATTCTCTTTTTCTACATGCCTGTCTTCTCAGAGATGGGGTGAGTATTATCAGAACTCACGAGGTGAAGCATACGATAAACGCCCTCTCTATTTTTAAAACTACCTATGCTTAACACCATACTTTCAAACCAAGTTGATTCTCTGTCGTATTGCAGTGATGAAAATGCAATGTCTGATCTGCTGTCTTTCGGTGTGACGGTACTCCACCTAAAGGGTGACAGAAAGAGTTTCGAACAGTTGAGAACAGAGCTTCTCACTGAATGTGATTACGATATGGAGCGTGCACCTGTTATAAATGATATTCATCAGAATTTCTCTCAGAAAAGAATATTCAAGAACATAGAGCTCATAACTAAACTTAAAGAAAAGATTGAGGAAGAGATTCTACAAGAGGTGTATGAAAAATTCTCTTTTGTGCCGTCAAGTGGTCTTACTTTTGAGTTACCTAACTTACAAAAGTATGAATATATCGACACTGATAGTGCGTTTGCGATTCCTCCACATGTTGATTTCAAAGCCTGTGTCGAAGTTATAGCTGTGCTTCTACTAGAAGGGGATTCCCAATTTTACGCGGCAGAAGACAGGGAGTGCAATGGCGAGAGATATGTTGATGCGAAGCCTCTCGATATCATTCTCATGCGTGGCTATGGATTCCAGGGAATAGAGAAGCGACCGGTCCATTACATAAAAAAGATACAAGAAGGGAAAGTGAGAACGTCTTTAGGGTTCCGGATGCTAGGCACCAATCAAGAGGACATTATGAAAATGGAAAGAGCGCTGCACAGCCCGTGAGGATGATTTTTTGAATACCAAGAATTAATTACCAATTACTATTAACTAATTACTGCACCTATGGACATAATACGACTATCATCATTACATTTACAGGCAACACATGGCTGCTACGATCACGAAAAGATTACTCCTCAGACTTTTGTTGTCGATGTCGAGTGTTGTCTACTCAAACAGCTCAGCGCATGCGATGACCTTGCTCAGACTATTAATTACGAGCAAGTTCGTTCTTGTGTTCTAGAAACATTTGCTCAGCCGCCTCTTAACCTGATTGAGACTCTGGCAGTAGAAATAGCAGAGAAACTACTAAAAGATATGCAGGTAAGCAAAGTGCGTGTGCGAATAGCTAAGCCAGACATCTGGGAAGACTGTCTTCCTAGTGCTGAAGTCGTGCGAATAAAATAACATGTTGTATTTCTTTAGGCCATATAAACATTTGCCGGGATACATTCACAGGTTTAGTATGCTTATTATTGGTCCACTTCATATTCGGGTACACGTGCTTCTTAGCCCAGATGGTACCCCATATATACACCGACATCCATTTTCATATATATCGATTATTTTAAAAGGTGGGTATATTGAGCAAATTCTTACAAAGAGTAATCAGATAGAAGAAAGGCGTCACAAAGTAGGTTCTGTCATCATAAGACGAAGCGCCACCTATCACCGTATCAAAGAGGTTAAAGGGACAACAAGGACTCTTTTTGTTGCTTGGACACACAGTGACTGGGACTTAAAGCCTCATTCTGATATAGGTGTGCCTCGTGACTTTAAACAGCCCAGCGTTTGTGGTGTTTATAAGAGGTATGTAAGTGACAGGGAAGAATATTCTTTGTTTGACGGTGTTTGGAGAGAGGGGTGTAAAAGTAAGGAAGACGCACAGAAACAGACAAAGCCCAGTATTCATCAAGCTATTGTTAAGTGGGAAGGAGTCTAGGAGGTAAGCGTTCTCATCTCTCGCAACAATCTTTAACATGTTACACTTTATCTATCATGAAACATTTTCACAATCGGGCTATTACAAATGCAGCTAGGGCTGACCTCGCTGGTAAGTGGGATTTTTTTGTAAAGCTTACGCTACTCTATCTTGCAGTAACAATACTCATTAGCCTCTTTCCTGGGGGAGATATGGCTCTTCTTGTTATAGACGGACCTATTATGCTCGGTGTCGCACTTGTCTACCTTAGATTTATTCGTAAAGAGAAGTACGAGTACGATGACCTCTTTGACGGGTTCAAGCAGTTCGGTAGTGCATGTATCACATACTTGGTTATGGTTGTTTTTATCTTACTTTGGGCTGTACTATTGATTGTTCCAGGTGTCATTGCTGCGCTCGCGTACTCTCAGACGTTTTTCTTACTAGCCGATAATCCATCACTTCGCCCACTTGAAGCACTCAAAAAGAGTAAAGAGATGATGATGGGGTACAAGTGGCAGTACTTCCGTTTCCTTTGCCGATTCATACCGTGGCTAGTACTTGCTGTTATCCCGCTCGGTATTGGATTACTCTGGTTTATCCCGTATATGCTTACCTCCCAGGCTCACTTTTACGAAAAGTTAAAAAATAATGAGAAGCAAGCTCATAATCCAGCAGAGTAAAAGTGAACAATCACAGCCTTTTTCAAGTTAAATGAATATCTTTACAAAAGTTCTTCTTTTCTCGATCGCAGTCTTTGGTGGGTACATTCTTTACAATACGTATAATAGGGCAATATCACCACAACACGCTTCTGATAGCGGAGTAGCGTCTAACTCTTCGTATACGAAGATCATCGTAGCCGGAGGTTGTTTTTGGTGTACCGAAAGTGAGTATGAGCATCAAGTAGGGGTGTTAGAAGCAGTCTCTGGGTATACAGACAGTGTAGTCGAGAATCCAAGATACGCAGATGTAAGTAGTGGTAAGGTAAAAGCGCGTGAGGCGGTCCAGGTAATCTATGACGAGAAGCTTATTTCAACTGCAAAAATCCTAGAGATATATTTCCGTCATATTGATCCAACTGACGCAGGTGGGCAGTTTGCGGACCGTGGGTATCAGTACACGCCAGCGATTTATTACTTTAACGATGTTCAGAAAAATCTTGCCACCATACTTATCCAAAAGATAGAGGGGACAGGGAAGTTTTCTTCTCCGGTAAAAGTAGAGGTATTGCCGTATACTAACTTCTATACAGCTGAAGAATATCACCAAGACTATAAAGACAAGAACCCTGTGCGATACGCCGCTTACAGAGAGGCAAACGGCAGGAACGCATTCATAAGAAAAAACTGGCAAGATGATAGTCCGTATGTAAAAGATATATTTAGTTCGCAGACATCATCAACATCAACTACAATTATGAAACAAAGACACTGGGAAGACTTTACTAAAGAAGAGAAGGAGGAGAAATTAAAGACCCTCACCGAGCTTTCTCTTAAGGTGACACAAGAAGAGGGGACAGAGCGAGCATTCACACATGAATATAATGATAATAAAAGAGATGGTCTGTACGTAGATATTGTAAGCGGAGAGCCACTTTTCTCATCGAAAGACAAGTATGACTCAGGCACCGGATGGCCATCTTTCGTAAAGCCTGTCGCAACAAGTTCTGTGACACTCCATGAAGACAAAGGTCTGTTCACTTCTCGTACAGAGGTGAGGAGCGTCATTGCAGACTCCCACTTAGGTCACGTCTTTCCAGATGGTCCACAGGATAGAGGTGGAATGAGGTACTGCATGAACGGAGCAGCGCTTCTTTTTATTCCAAAGGAGGAATTAGAAGCTCGTGGGTACGGAGAGTATGTTTCATTATTTAAATAATCATCACTATGAATATCCCAACAGTAGAATCAATTAAAAGTGCATTTAAAATAAGCAGTATCCCAGTACTGATTGCATCACTGTGTTGCCTGTCGCCAGTGATACTAGTGTCTCTTGGGGTGGCGAGCGTGTCGTTTGCCTCTTCTCTCGCAGATACTTTTTATGGAGAGTACAAGTGGTACTTTAGAGCAGCAGGTTTGATTGCTTTAGTTATTTCATTTATAGTCTATATTCGCCGCCAGATAGGTGTGTGTACCATAGACGAAGCAGTACGGAGAAGAAATGAGCTGATTAACAAGTTCGCACTCGCACTCATCATTGGTGTGCTCGGGTACTTGTTCTTTCTCTACGTAGTTGTGCATTACGTCGGTGTGTTTCTTAATCTTTGGAAGTAAGAAACAGTAAAAAAGAAGAGTTACCTTCTCTTCTTAAATGACGGTCGAGCCGCAAGGGCTTTTCTACACTTACTGCTACAGAACTTCACAGATTCCCAGTCCTCGCGTTCCTGGAAGCTTTTCTGAGTATTAAGGTCTAGTTTGCAGACGATGCATTTTTTGTCGGCTTTGTTCATGAGATCTATCTTAGCACGGTATGATATTTATCCAGAAGGTTTTGTTTAACCCTTCTCGCGAGTCTTTTTAAATCCTTATATTATTTCACGTATCTTTTTTCTGTAGGTATTTTTGATACTTACTTTTTTATTTTTGTAAATCTCGTCTCTTTCGGTATAGTTATCTTCTTCTATCTCATAGACCTTTCCAGCTATCTCAATAATTTTATACCAATCACCATGTGCTTGAGTAATCTCATAACCAAGCTCAACAGATTCGACACATTTTGCGTTAAGAATATTTTTTTTCCAAAAAGGAAATAGTTGTGAATATATTGGCGGGTATGAACCACTCATTTTGGAACGTTTCAGCCATATACCCATACTTGGATTTCCGTGCTTCTTTTTTATATTTTCAACAAAACTTTTCTGCTTTTTATTAAGCATCTCAAGAGTTGGATTAAAGAACATTTCTTCGTCTACAAAATAATGTCCTCCTGAGTGTTTAAATACCGATCGTTTTGTTATTCTGTTTTCTGAAGACATTTTTGACCAGTCCTCCTCGTACCATTGTGTTTCTATTTCCTTACCAATTGTTCTTCTAAGTTCCAGTGAGCGACGATTGTTTACAAGATCTGGAAAGACTTCTAATGTTTCTTTCATTTTAAACTTCATACCATTAACTTCAAAATTAAATGGTGTTGTTTTGTGCCATGCCTTTTGTTCATTATCAAGAAACACCCACTCATTCTGTGGAGGTAACCCAAATATCTCTAT
>CAYXWO010000042.1:0-6472 GCA_964468825.1 uncultured Candidatus Saccharibacteria bacterium
TTAGTATAGGTTTCTAAAGGATTTTCCTGTAATTTTTAAGTAGCTTAAAAATCCTGACTATTATTAATAAAAACAAAAAGAGTACTATTCTAAGTATTCATTCATACGTATGAAAACACTACTTCGTAGTCAGAAAGGATTTACGCTAATCGAAATCCTTCTCGTGGTTGCAGCTATTGCGATCCTTGCTGGTATCGTTATCGTTGCTATCAACCCTGCTAAGCAGCTTGGGGATACTCGTAACGCAGAACGTAAGTCTGCAGTTAACACTATCCTTAACGCTGTAACTCAGTATGCAGTAGATAACAACGGTGTTCTTCCAGCTGGTGTTGGAACAACAACTGTTGAAATCTGTGCAACTGGAGCTCCTTCATGTACTGGTTTTGCTGACCTTACTGTTCTCACCACTAACGGTAGATATTTGGTAAGCATTCCTAACGAGCCACAGAAGGCGAACGCTAACGGAGCTGGATATCAGATTATTCGTGATGCGAACGGTCGCATCACTGTATCTGCACAGTATCCAGAACAAGGGGCTACTATTTCAGTTACACGCTAATGCCGTATGTTCAGCTGGTTCAGGCATGTTCTCTACTCTTCATCTAGGTCTAGTCAAAGTGACTTTGCGTCCATTACCTCTCACGAGCTAAGGACGCCACTTTCTATCGTTAAATGGTATACAGAGATTCTTCTTGATGAAGATATGGGGCCACTTAATGAAGACCAGAAAAAGTATCTACGTGTTATTGAATCCAGTAATGAACGGGCAATTGCGCTTGTAACAGCTTTACTAAACGTGTCTCGCCTTGAGCTGGGCACGTTTAGTGTTTCTCCGGAACCTCTTCTGTTCACTAATGTGTTAGAAGAGGTTCTCAAGAAGCAAGAACCAAAAATTTCTAAAAAGAAAGTAACTCTCACTAAAGAGGTGTTTGGTGATTCTTATACGATTCCTTTAGATAAAGGAATCGTAACGCTTATCATACGAAGTATTTTGGAGAACGCGATTTCGTTTTCAAAAGAAGGAGGTAGGGTGGAGGTGGCAGTTTCCTACAGTCCATCGTTACTTACCTATACTGTTAAAGATACAGGCGTTGGTATTAAGTCAAACGAACAAGAAAAACTATTCACAAAAATGTTTAGAGGAAGCAACGTACAAGATGACGTAAAGGGTTCGGGGCTCAGTCTCTATATTGCTAAGACTCTTTTATCTAAGGTGGGAGGGACTCTGTTCTTTAGTTCAAAAGAGAATGAAGGATCAACATTCACTGTTAACTTGCCTGCAACTGGTATGAGAAAAAGAAGTGGCTCGACCAAATTAGAAGCTGGCCTCTCGTAATACTAAACCCCTTTTATCACTTGGATATCAGCGCCGATACTGTTAAGTCGCTCTGCTATATCAGCATAGCCTCTTTTAATTGAATACACATTACGTAACAAGGACTCTCCTTCGGCTGCAAGCATGGCAATGAGAATGATCGCAGTTGGACGTAGTGCAGGCGGAGAAACTATCTGAGCGCCTCGAAGCTTTTTAACACCAGTTACTAATGCTCTGTGGGGGTCAAGGAGTTTAATATCTGCTCCGAGCCTATTAAGTTCTGTGAAGTATATGGCACGGTTTTCCCAGGTCCAGTCATGGATGAGGGTCTGTCCTTCTGCAAAGCAGGAGATCGGGACAAAGAAGGGGAGGTTGTCGTTATTGATGCCTGGGAAAGGCTGAGTATGAATCTTATCATGTGGAGCAGTTAGCTTTGACGGTGAGATTACGATATCGACAAGTCTGGTTCGTCCATTTTTAGCAAAGTACTCTTTGGTTTTTTTATAACGTAATCCCATACGCTTCAGCTTTTCAAGCTCAAGTGTTAAGAACTCAATCGGGCAACGCTTAATCGACAGAGTAGATTTGGTGACAATCCCAGCTGAGATAAAGAACATACTTTCAATTGGATCCTCAGAATTAAAATGTTCAATGTTAGTATTGATATCAGCTACCCCGTGTACTGTGAGAGTGGTGGTGCCAATGCCCTCTATTTTCACCCCCATTTTTTCAAGAAGGAAGCAGACATCCTGGACCTGATAATTAGGCGGAGCAAACTGAATTATTGTCTTGCCTGGAATCTTGGCAGCAGCTATGATTGCAGTAATCGCGCCAGTATCAGAAGACTCGTAGAGCGGAATAGTGCCTGTGTGTAACTTTTTGTGGGAGATAACGTAATGGTCACTTTTTGTTTCTACGGCGACACCTAGGTATTCAAGAGCGTACTTGTGAGAGGCTACTGTCCTTTCGCCCATTTTACAGCCACCTGAGTGGGGGAGGTGAAATGTTTTTGCGTGGTGAATAAAAGCCCCAGCAAATGTAAAAGATCTTATTCTTTCAGCGACATTTTTATTTATCTTAGAGAACAAAAACTTCTTAGGAGTGGTAATCTCAAGGGCAGTGTCGCCATGAGTCCATCGTATAGTAACGCCAACGCTTTCCAGCAGCTCTTTATACCTGTGAACCTCCTCAATATGAGGTATATCTCTTAAGGTGGTGGTTCCACGGTTAATAAGCGCTGCGACCATCATGTTAATTGCGCCATTCTTAGAGGTGTTGGTGACAATCTCCCCGTGTAGTTTTTTGCCACCTTTTACTTTAAAGTCTATCGTATCTTGAATCGATACAATATTATGATTAAGCACCTCACTCATCTTCATGAGCTGGTCGATTGTTACATTCTGATTGCCTGATTCAATGCGAGCAACAGCTGATTGTGATGTCTTAAGACGCTTAGCAAAGTCATCTTGGGTTATCCCTTTTTCTTCTCGCAGCTTCTTAATAAAGAGACCTATTTTCTCTTGCTCAGATGGTGGCATATAAGCCACAGTATATCATATATGATATACCGCCTGGCAAGCAATGATATTAGTGGACCATCCTACCGGAGTAAGCTTTCAATAACAAACAGTGAGATGACTGCCATTATAAAAGTTGCCGTTCCAACTAATATATTACTGAGTCTTCCGTTTACTTTATCCCCCATAACTCTCTTGTTGTTTGCAATAAAAAGAATAATAAAGAGAATAGGCGCAGCAAGAAGTCCGTTAGCTGCTGCAGAATAGTAGAGCATGTGTACCGGATCAATGTCCACGAAATTAAGGATGACTCCGACAAGCATAGAGATAATGAGAACTGCATAGAACCCAGTCGCTTGCATAAATGTTTTACCTAAGCCAATTTTCATATCAAACGTCTCTCCGATTGCGTACGCGAAAGATCCTGCGAGTATTGGAACTGCCAAGAGTCCTGTCCCAATAATTCCGTATGCAAATAGGTAGACTGCAAAGTCCCCAGCAAAAGGGCGAAGTGCCTCTGCAAGCTGTGCTGCTGTTGCTATTTCACCTGTGTTAGTGGTATGCAGGGTGCCTGCCGCAGTTATCATAATAAAGAAAGCAACAAGGTTAGAGAGTGTCATGCCGATCACTGTGTCCACTTTCATTTGTTCGATATCTTGTTTTGTAACCCTTGGTCTTCCTTTACCGAAGGCTAGTATTTTGCCTTTTTCTATTTCTTCCTCTACCTCCTCATCTGCTTGCCAGAAGAAAAGGTAAGGAGAGATAGTTGTTCCCAAGAAGGCCATCATGTTAAAAAGAAATTGTTCGTTCCAGATGATCTGCGGCACAAGAAGTGATTTAAAAATGAGTAACCAGTCGTAATGAATGAAGAATGCTGTTATTACGTAGGCAAAGACTGTCAGAGCAAGATACTTTAAGATGCGAGCATAGATAGGATAGGGGATAAGGATTGCAGTGACAAGACTAAATGCCGTGATGCAGATAAGGGCGACCCCGAAGGAAACAGGTAGTATCATGTGTGCCGCTTGACCCATTGCGCCTAAGTCTGCTCCGATGTTAATGATATTCGCAACTCCAAGTAGGAATACTGCAATGAAGAGTACTGTTTTAGAATAATGAGACTTGATTATGCCAGCTAACCCTTTTCCAGTAGTCATTCCAATACGTGCACACATTTCCTGTACGGCAATCATGAATGGAAGGGTATACAATGCGAGCCACAGCT
This sequence comes from uncultured Candidatus Saccharibacteria bacterium, assembly GCA_964468825.1. GTDB lineage: Bacteria > Patescibacteriota > Minisyncoccia > Phycocordibacterales > UBA5272 > UBA11704. The sequence goes on from CAYXWO010000042.1 coordinate 4,058, forward strand.
GTGTGAGGCCAAATATGGCACCAGTTTGACCGTATGTTGCAATACCAGAAGGATCATCATCGGCTACTCCTGTGATAACGCCAGGCCCGATGGACTTTTTTAGACGTGTCCAGGTGAATTTCATGACATCAGTATAATACAGCCAGTAGCCAGTAGCCAGTAGCCAGTAGTAGTGCGTAGGGTAACCCTATGTTCTATACTCTGCTCATGAAGACGACTCCATTCCTTGAATACGTATTGTATGACCTTTTTAGTGAGAGTGAGCCTGTTACTTGGCGCCCCATGATGGGCGCTCATATGCTTTATTACGAGGGGAGGCCTTTTGCAATAGTTGAAAACGACGAGCTCTATTTTAAGGGGTCAAAGGAAACTAAGGATTGGTATCTGGAAAGAGGGGGCAAACAGTTCACTTACAAGAAGAAGGGCGAAGACGCAAGTCTTTACTACTTTTTCGTCCCTGAAGAAGTTTGTGAGGACAGGGAAGTGTTTAAGGAGTGGATGGAGGTAGCTTGTAGCCTTTAGTAGGTAGATAGTAGCAAGACAAAGCGAAGCCGAAGGCTTCGCTTTGTCTTTTGGCAACTAAAACTACTGGCTAAACTTTGAGTTACTACACTTGGTGAGCCACTAGATTTTTATAGACGGCATTATTTTCTAATAGCTCGCTATGCGTTCCTTCCCCCACAATCTTGCCTTTGTCCATGACAATGATTTTATCTGCGTCACGCACAGTTGAGAGGCGATGAGCGATGATGATGGTCGTCTTACCTTTTGACACATCGTTGATTGCTTCCATCACCTTGGACTCATTCTCAGTATCTAGGGATGATGTAGCTTCGTCGAAAATGAGGATCTCCGGGTCTTTGATAATCGCCCTTGCTATACCAACACGCTGACGTTCTCCTCCTGAAAGTTTGATGCCGCGTTCCCCGATAACTGTATTGAATCTATCTTCGCCAAGACGGTGATAGAATTCTGTGATACGTGCATGTATCGCCACTTCTTCTAATCTATTTTCTGCAGCCTTTCTATTATATTCAGGAACACTCAGTAAGATATTTTCTTTTATTGTGTCGTCGAGCAAGTCAACATGTTGCTCAACATAACCAATACTTTCTCTCAGATGTCTGGCGTCTAATTCTTTTATATCAACACCTCCTATTTTTATTACCCCACTTTCGTAGTCATAAGCGCGCATCAGAAGTTTTATTATGGTTGACTTACCTGACCCAGAAGAGCCAACAAAAGCAGTTGTCTTACCACTTGGAATAGTAAATGAAAGAGAATCAAAGACACGTGATTGACTTTTCTTGTATGAAAATGAAAGATTCTCTACAACAATATCACCACCAATTACTTTAGTCCTGTCGCCAGTTTCCTTAAATGACGCTGTCTTTTCTATTGCTTCAAAATATTGTTCCACCTCTGTGTAGCGAAGTGGCATATCTCGCAAGGCGTTAGAGAGACTAGATACTGACCAGAATGCACGACCAACAATCATCCAAACCACGTAGATTGTCGCTAGATTAAGGTCGCCAAAGAAAGCAAGAAGTCCGACAACCAAAAGAATTGTATTTTGGCTTGTGTCGGAGTAGAGCGCCTTCTTTGCTCTGTGTTCGACAGCTACCAGGTCAACGTGCTTTCCAAAATCCGCGAACTTTTGCCTCTTCTCAAGATATTTTTTTATAAAGTAGGATTCTCTTCCTAGAAGCTTTATGAGTTGTAGGTGAGTAAATGCCTCAGTTCTTGTTTTGCCTTGCTCGGTCCAGTTATCTCTATTTTGTTTGATAAGAGGTTTGTAAAATTTGAGAAAGTGGTGCATCCAGGCTGCGAGGATGATAGAAAAGGTAAGTGACAGTAAGCCAATTGTTACATTGTAGAAAAATAGGGCCCCAGTTGCTACGACCAGGTAACTGATATTTGGAAGAAAGTCACTCAGGTAAGTTCTTATTATCATCTCCACTGCGTTTTCTCCCCTAACAATAATTTGATGTTTTATGGCGGAGTGGTCTTCTATGTGTTGCTCTGGAGTAAGGTCCAGAATCCTCGTGAGTGAGACGTGCTGAAGGTGTTGCGCTATATCTGCGTCTAAGTGTTTTGTTTCGTTATAGTTTTTGAAAAAGTTAAGAGCAGAGTCGAATAGCCCAAGAACAAAAACTAATGCGACCACCATAAGAAACCCATGAAGATCCTTTTCTGCGATAGTGGTAAATACTTTTCCCTCCACTGTGGTAATGTACACAGCTAAAAGCGAAAGCCCTACAACAAGAAAAGTATGTAGGTAGAATCTTTTATGAAAAGGTTTTAAAAGTCGCCATGCCTTTTTTGTTAATTCAGAATATTTTTGCATTAATGTAGCATAACAGACCTTTACAAATTTTGTAAGTCTTGTTTTATGATAATTGGCTGTGATATACT
>CAYXWO010000043.1:0-6460 GCA_964468825.1 uncultured Candidatus Saccharibacteria bacterium
GCAAGTGATGCGAGACTAGCAATCTCAAGCGTATGGAATTGCTCAGGGTCAACTTCTTTTCCGAGAAGGTAGATGAAGAGCGCCGCAACTGGTGCTCCCCCTTGAGCGAGTGCGCCATATATAATCGTCTTTTTAATAGAAAGATTGAGTCCTCGGAATAGGGCGAGTGTCCCAAGTATCTTAGGAAATTCGTGAACGATTATTCCTAAAGTTGCAGCGCCTCCTAAGACTGGGTTAACTAGGTAAGTCGCACCAATTACAGCGCCGTCGATAAGGGAGTGGAATGCTTCGCTCACTACAATACCTTTTACCCCTCCTTCGGCAGGAGAGTGCTTATGATATCTGTTAAACGACGCCAGAATAAAAAGAGTTATTCCTCCAACTATAAAAGAAGCTATCAATTCTCTTGGTCCAAACTCTTCGCCATGATGCAAGATGTCAGATACCACAGCATATGAGAGGAGTAGAATGCCGACCCCGAGCATGAGAAGTTTCGCCTTCCCCGATATGAGCTCTTTACGAAGGAGAATAGCAATTACCGCAAGAACGGGGAGTGCTAAGGCGCTAAAGAAGGTGATAAGTATTGTAGCCATTGTGTACCCAAGTATACTCGCTTAGGCTATTTTTTGCAAAAGATTCGCATTAGCAAACATAGACAAGACGTGATAGTATGTTGGTATATGGCGACATACGCAAAAGATGAACTTAAGACGATGGTCCAAGAAGCAGGTCTTCGTGTGACTGACCACAGGTTACTCGTGCTTGATGTTGTCGCGAGACAGAAGCAGCCGATCACAGTGTATGAGCTAGTTGAGCTTCTCCGTAAGAAGGAAAATATCGACCAGGCAACTGTTTATCGTAATTTAAACTCACTTCATGAGTCTGGGCTTCTTCGCAGGCTTGATTTTAACCATGGTCACGCCCATTATGAACTAGAAACTGGAAGGGCGTCTCACCAGATAGTATGTGGAAAGTGTGAGACGATCGAGAAGATAGAAGGCATATCAGTAGAAGACGCAATTAAGAAGATGCTCAAGAAAAGTAAGAAGTTCAAGAACACCACTACGCATTCAATAGAGATATACGGCCTATGCAAAAGCTGCGCATAGCACTTCTCTCCTTATTGCTTACCGCGAGCTTCGCTTCGTCTACATTTGCTGTTAACGAACCAACTCAATTCGTAGAAGGCAAAGAAGCGGTAGAGAAGGCGCTAGTGCTCTCAGTGGTGTCTTCTTCAGAAGAGCTTGTTCCGAACACAGAGACCACTGCCACATATTCTGCCATTAAAGTTCGGTTCTTAGACGGGGAGCTCGCTGGTAAAGAAGTAGAGATTTCGGATTCTACTTTTGCTATTAAGAAGGGTGACACCGTATACATACGATATGTAGTTGCGTCCGACGGGACAGAATACTTTAGTGTCTTCGATATCTACAGATTCCCGTCACTACTTATACTATTTGGTATTTTTATCATTACAGTATTAGTTATTGGAGGTAAACAGGGTTTCCTATCGCTTCTCGCTCTGTTTGTATCGTTCGGTTTTATATTTAAAATTCTATTTCCTTCCATTTTGACTGGTGCGAATATTGTAGTGGTAGCTACAATCGGGGCACTACTCTCCTTATTAGTAGTTATGTTCTTAACCCATGGAATCTCTAGGCTCACTGTTTCCGCCTATCTAGGATGTGTCGGGTCTGTGTTTGTGACTCTTGTTGCGGCTACATTTGCTGTTAAGGCTACAGCACTCACCGGGTTTGCCACAGAAGAGTCTGTGTTCCTTAATCTCGCAACAAAAGGTGGACTTGATTTTGTGGCGCTTTTAATCGGTGGGATTATTATCGGTGTAATCGGCGTAATCGATGACATCACTATTACACAAGCATCTGTTGTAAGGGAGTTAAAGAGCGCAGGCGAGCACCTCTCAAGAGGGGGGTTATATTTTAGAGCAATGAAAGTTGGCAAGGATCATATGGGAGCTGTCGTGAACACGCTAATACTCGCGTACACTGGAGCTTCTCTCCCGCTGGTACTTTTACTCTATGTGAGCGAGACACCCACTATTCAGCTTATTAATAGCGAGGTTATTACAACAGAGATTGTGAGGACGGTCGTTGGGTCTCTCGGGCTATTAGCTGCCGTGCCACTCACCACACTCATCGCAGTTTTTTTGATGAAGAAAGACGACAGTGTTACTCACGCTTCGCATACTCATCACCACCACTAAGTGGTACACTTCCTGTATATGATAACTACAGGAACCAAAGCGCCAGACTTTTCATTACAAGATCAGAATGGAGAAACGCATACAATAAAGCAATATAAGGGGAAGAAAATTCTCCTCTACTTTTATCCAAAAGACGATACACCCGGGTGCACTACAGAAGCATGTAACTTTAGAGATAACTATGAAGAGTTACAGAAATCTGGGCTTGTAGTGCTCGGTGTTAGTAAAGACAATGTAAAGAGTCACAAGAAATTTGCAGAGAAGTACGAGCTCCCGTTCCCACTTCTTGCAGATGAAGATACAGAAGTGTGTAAAGCGTACGGTGTATGGAAACTAAAGAAGTTCATGGGGCGAGAGTACATGGGTATAGACCGAATGAGTTTCTTAATTGACGAAGAGGGGAGGATTGCAAAAGTGTATGAAGAAGTGAAGCCGAAGGAACACGTACAGGAGGTTATTAGTAACATGTAAAATATTGACTCTGATATATTATTGTGTTATAATATAACTTTGTACAACTGGAGAGATGTAGATGGAAATCAGTCAGGCAATCAAGCTGGCGACAGGCGGAATCGGAGGACACTACTTGTTCCAGCCGCCACTGCCCGTACTTTACGTACGCCCAAGGAGTCAAGGACGGCCAGTGGTTGCAAGACTCATCTCCGTCGCTACCGACGCCTACTCTGTGATTCCAAAACGTGCTGGCAAATTCGAAATCGAAATTGCAGGCGGTACCACCATCTGGGTAGAGCCGGCAAAGATCAGGCCCGTGTCTCAATCAACCTGATCTGCTTTACAAGGAAGCCACCGCCAGGTGGCTTTTTTATTAAAAAAATCGGGAGGACGCATTGCGCGGCCTCCCGATTTCATTTTGTCGCTACCATCGTTCGTGGCAGGACATGTATCAGTACAGATCAAAGAACAGTTTCGGGTTGGCGTATAGCACCATCCCGTTGTGGCCTTTTTCCTGCGCAGTCAAGGCCTGCTGACACCATTGGTGTAGAGGTGTCTCGGCGCGGTTTCCTCCGCAAATGCGAAGTTCGTGACCACCAACACTGAGGACGAGGAGTCCTTTCGTTCTGCGAACGAGGACAACCTCGCTCTTGATCAGCATAGTGAAGGCCTTCACATCCACGCTCCCAACCCTCGTGACTTTCAGCCACACCCCATTTTTCCGTTTCGATGCAATGGTAAGGGCTTTTGCCATTTCGTTCGTTGGAAGACGAACGGGGCGAATTTTCTTTCTTGCAGTTGCCAAGGGGACTCCTCAAGTTCAAATCACGGGTTATTCCGTAACTATATTATACAATATTTTTTACTAAAGTAAAGTCATGTGGAGGTCCATGAAGTGCTTAGATTATTTCGATGATAGAGCTTAGAAACAAAGAGGCACCCTTCGGGCGCCTCTTTCTTTAGGTTCCGTTTTATTTTATTATTCTAGTGCCGCATCAAGCGCTGCTTTAAAGTACTCATATTCTCTAGCGCCTTCTATTAGAGCGAATACTTCGTAGTCGTCTCCGTCTCGTTTCAGAATAATGGTAGCAGGTGTTCCTGTTACTCCAGCAGCTACTCCGTCTTGTATACCTGCATTTACAGCTAGAGATGACTCATCTCCTGCAACACAAGAGTTAAATGTGACCATATTTACCCCAAAGTTTTTAGCTAGGTCCTCCTTTCCGTTTTTTGGAAGAGTCATAGAATTATTGGTGATCTTGTATTGGAACATTTGGTCTATGTACTCTCTTCTTTTGTCTGCGCCTAACTGCTTACCAACACATTCAATTGCTTGCGCTTCAGCAAAAGCATTAGGATGAATCTGTGTGAGCGGGAAATAGCGATAAACAAATGTCGCTCTGTCTTTGTATTCTGCTTGTATCTGAGTCATCGTAGGATGGAGTCGTGCGCAGAATGGACACTCAGTGTCTGAGTATTCAACAACAACAACTTCACTTTTAAGATCTCCCGTTGGGAAGTCCTTTTCTGAAATTGGAGCCCCTGCAAAGAGAGTTGCCGGTTGTGTGTTACTTGGGCCAACGAGCGCTCCGTATGCTATATGAGAAATAGCAATAATAATAGATCCAATTACTATTGCAGCAGGGGTAGTCAACTCGAACTTTTTCTTGTGGGAGATGTGAGTTTCTTTCTCTTCTCCTACGATATGCTTATTTTCAGTTTCTGTAATTGTGTCCATATGATTTATACTCTATTTACTATATAGACAAGCATACCATGCTAGAACAAAAACATTCCTTCTTTTCTCCTCGTATTTTACGTCATATTATCTTTTCTGCTTTCTTAGAATTTGGTCCAGTACTCGCTTTCTTGGCATCAACAGAATATCTCAATATTTATCAGTCGACGGTACTTCTAATGGTGACCACTATCATCTCTACTTTTGTTACATACCGTGTTCAAAAAAGAATACCGTTCCTTGCTCTATATATAGCTCTCATAACAACAGTTTTTGGATATCTTACAATCTATTCACACGACGTTAAGTTCATTCAGATGAGAGATACTTTATATGATATGACATGCGCACTTACTCTTGTTGTTGGAATGATTTTTCAAAAACCTTTCCTTAAATATGCTTTCGAAGAAGTGTTTCCGCTTACTAATCGAGCCTGGAATAGACTTACTCACCTTTGGATTGGTTATTTTTTAATTATAGCAATAGCTAATGAGGTTGTGCGTAACTTTATGGACTTTTCAGATTGGCTTGTATTTAAGGGTGTTGTCATAGCAATCACAAGTGTGTTCGGTTTATTCGCTCTCTATGTCAGTTTTGAACTAAAAGATGATGTTCCGTCGTAGCCTCATTTTCCAGAAGTAGTTTTTTTGTGTTAGAATAGCGACTGTTATGGCTACCTCAGTTACAGAACATGGTGAGAAATCTGGCTCCTTTTTCCAGGTGCATGAACCGCTCCCAACAATAGATGCTCCAATTCTCGGAAGTGTTGGTCCTTTTTCTATTGCTACATCGACCATGACAGTGGGACTCATCACACTCATTGTTACATCGCTTTGCATCGTTGCGCTTCGTTCGAAGCTTATTCCAGGGAAAGCTCAGCACATCATGGAGATGTTTTATGAGTCGGTGGTATCTTTCCTTTCTTCCATTGTTGGGAGTCGCGAAAAAGGGGAGAAGGTGGTTCCATTCATCGGAGCTCTCATGGTATATCTCCTTATTGCTAACCTACTGCCTATGATGCCTGGGGTAGCTGCTTTTTATGTTACTGGGGCAGATGGCGAGCACATTACTCTCTTTAGGGGTGCGACGACGGATTTTAATACGACATTCGGGCTTGCTCTTGCAGTTATTCTTATGATGCAGGTGCTCGGGATGAAAGAACAAGGTGTGTTCGGATACCTCTCTCACTTTATTCAGGTAAAGCAGGTCTACCAAGGCTTTAGAAAAAGTTTCGGTGAAGGGATGGTGGCTGTTATCGGGTTCTTCGTTGGACTTATCGAAATTATTTCAGAAGTGGCCAAGACACTATCGCTTTCTCTTCGTCTTTTCGGCAATCTTTTTGCACACGAAGTGCTCACAGTTATTCTACTCGGGGCTTTTGCATACGGCGTTCCTGCGATTTGGATGGGAATGGGATTCTTAGTTGGAGTGGTCCAGTCAATTGTGTTTGTAGCGCTCGTTACCGTCTACTATTCTCTCGTTTTGAAAAAGGAAGGTAAGGGTCATTAGTACAAAACCCACTGGCCCAAGGTGATAATTTCTGCTATACTGTCATTCAAAGCCCAGGTAGGGCGGATTTTTATTGAAATGTTTGTGCTTAGTATTTTTGTATGTATTTATGCATTCACTAATAACTAACAATTAATAACTAACAACTGTATTTATATGACCCCAGAAGCAGCAATTTATATCGCAAAAGGAATGTGTATTCTCGCCATGGTAGGAACAGCTATCGGACAGGGATACCTCGTAGGTAAGACAATGGAAGCAATCGGTCGCAATCCAGATATTGAAGGATCACTCTTTTCTAAGATGATCATCGGTGTTGCGATGACAGAAACAACAGCGATTTTCGCACTTGTGGCATTCTTCCTCCTTAAGTAGCCAATAGCCACTAGGGGTTAGCCACTAGGAATTGATCGTCATACGACTACACCCTATACCCTATACCCTACACCCTATACCCTACGTATGTCTGAAATTCTTAACATTCTCTCATCAGTTGGATTCAATTGGCATGTTGCACTTGCCAACTTTGTTAACTT
>CAYXWO010000044.1:0-6355 GCA_964468825.1 uncultured Candidatus Saccharibacteria bacterium
TCAAAATATACGAAAGGGACATGGGCTGGTTTTATTAATGAGCCAACCAACGTTGATATTAATAAAAAGCTTGTTTGTTTCTCGATTAGAGATATGGAAGAGGAGCTTAAACCTGTTGCGATGTATATAATCACCCATCACATTTGGAACGCTGTTAGAAAAAACTTAAGAAGAAGACTTCTGGTGGTGGATGAAGCGTGGATTATGATGAAAAATGACGACACGGCTTCTTTTCTCTTTGGTTTAGCAAAGCGAGGGAGAAAATACTATCTCGGACTTGCAACCATCACACAAGACGTGGGCGACTTCCTTAAGTCACCATACGGCCTTCCTATTATCACCAACTCATCTATCCAAATACTTTTAAAGCAATCACCAACTTCGATTGATGTCGTACAAAAGACTTTCAATCTAACAAACGAGGAGAAGTTTCTACTCCTTGAATCTGGGGTAGGTGAGGGTATCTTCTTTGCAGGACTAAAGCATGTGGCTCTTAAAGTAGTGGCCTCATATACTGAAGACCAGATAATCACAAGTGACCCCGCACAACTGTTGAAGATAAAAGAGATGAAGGTAGAGCTAGAGGAGTCAAAAGGAAAATGAGAAAAACTCTTTTAACAACAAGTGGTATTCTTCTGCTGATGTTTGGGTCATTCTCCTTAGTGGGCGCGCAAGCTTCAACAAAAATAGACCTCACCCCAGAGAACCCAGAGCCACGCAGCTCAGTGAGTCTAACTTTAACGAGCTTTGCGTTTGATGTTAGTTCTTCTCTTGTTACGTGGAAAGTAAACGGTGCCCAGATACTCTCTGGAACAGGAGAAAGGACTCTCGTGGTTAAGACGGGGGATGTTGGGGAGTCGCAGGTAGTCACAGTTACCGCCCAAAACCAGGCGGGTTATTTTGTTGAACAAAAAATAACTATCACCCCTGCTTCTGTGGCCATTATCTACGAAGCACCAAGAAGCCATGTTCCTTTCTTTTATGAGGGGAGATCCTTTGCATCAACTGGTGGACTAGTAAAGGTTACAGCCTTACCTTCAATGAGTGAAGATGGGGGGATTATTCCTTCCACATCACTTTCATATACTTGGTATGTCAATGGGGAGGTGCTTAAAAAATTTTCTGGGTTTGGTAAACAAAGCGCCGAGTTCCGGTTAGATTATTTACAAGATGCGAATGAAGTAAGAGTGGTAGCCAGAACGCCAAAAGGTGCCTCTGTCTCAAAGAGAATAACTATATCGCCTTTTGGAGTAAAGCCAATTCTTTATCGTTACAACGAAATATTTGGAACTCAGCTTAATTCGCCTGTTGGTTCTCGTTTACAAACAACTGCCACGGTGGCGCTTACATTAGAGCCTTATTTTATTTCGAGCAAAGAAGACAAGCCTTCTACTTATAAGTGGCTACTCGACGGTTTTGACGTAACACCTATTCAGGGACAAGTTCTGTCACTTGTTCCAAAAGAAAATAGCTATGGCGTTAGAAGTCTAAGTGTTCAAGTAACTGGTCCGAACAGAAGACTCCAGTCCGCAGAAACGAGTGTTGAACTTATCTTTGATACAAGATAATATACGTATATGCTAGTAGCCTACGCCCCCCTCGAACCTGGAATTACTTCTTCTTTGGGGTTAGATACTATATCTTTCTCTGGTGCTTCTCCTACTCTCTCTACTGTTACCACACTCATCACCATTATTATTTTAATGTTAATAGGGGGAGCTGCTTTTTATAGATATGTAATGTCTGGTATCTATAGATTAGAAGCTTCGGAAAATGGTGTGAGGAAGAGTAATGAAGCCTTTAAAGGTGCTACGTTTGGTATTCTTGGTGTCTTTCTTATGTTTCTTATTTTCTTTACCTTTAATAGAGATATCTTGTTAAGCGATGTTGGACTCTCTGCTCTTAAGAGTGGAGGGGTCGTGAGGAGCGGTGGAGGGGCTCTTACTATAAAAGAGTCTCCTTCTCCTGTGGTAAGCCCACAAACACCGGCGCCCTCTTCTGGCGACTTACAAGAAAAAATTCTAAACGCGGCACTTGCTTTTAAAGGGTCTCCGACGAATGTTCCTGGCACAAATAATGGGAGACTTGCTTGTGCGTATGCTGTAAACGAAGTTATTAAAAGAGCTGGTTTGTCTAGCTTAGGATCTCTCAGTGTCAGCTCTGTTGAATCGGCACTCAACTCGGGGAGAGGTCAACAGATTTCTGTTTCAAGTGCTGTTCCTGGGGATATTGTTATACTTACATCATCGAGTGGCAACCATACTGGTGTTTGTATTAAAGAAGATTGCGAAAGAGTACTTTCTAATTCTTCTTCAAAGGCGTCTTTCATTTGGGTCAGTGACCCTGGTTTTACACCCTACTACCGATCACCGTTTAAAATTTATAGAGTACTTAACTAAACACTATGAAAAAAATACTTATTGGATTCTTTTTGACACTGATTTGCGTTGGTGGTCTCTATTTGTATTTAACCGAACGAAAAACAGATACTGTTGAGAACAATCTTGGCTCTTCAAATAAAACCCATGTGGGTAAAGCAGGTGGTTCTTCCGTTTCTGAAAATAACACCACAGTGGAGAGGGCCGTAGCAAAAGATTTTTTACTTCAAGTTCCTTATCAAAACATTACACTAGAAAATGCTATAGTAGAATATCCTTATGCTTTACAGTCGTGGTATGGGGAACACGTTGCGGCGATAGCAATACTTAAACACTCCTCCACTCAAGGTTGGTTATTACTTGGCGGGGAGGGTGGGGTAATAGATGAAGAGATAATTAAGCGTTTTGGAGTTCCTCCTCTTGTAGCAAAAAAATTAATGGAAAGGTACTCCTCTCAATAGTCATTTATTCTTTTAAAAAACTGATATACTTTTAGCAATGAATAGGAAATTGCTTGTCGCGACCGGTCTTGTTTTTCTTTTTGTAATTGTGGCGCTTGTTTGGTATTTCTTTTATGCTAAACCAGTTATTGCCCCATCACTCTCCGGAACAAACGACCCGCTCCCTGGGAATCAGCTTCCTCCTCGCTTTCAATTCATCGGTAACTCCGAAGATGAAGAAGGGGGTTCGGTAACTGAGGTAACACAGACCCCAGAAGACCCACTCATTCGTGTCTGGGACAAGCCCGCGACAGGGCAGCATTTTCTTACTGAAGGAATCCTCCTTGAAGAAATGGCTACAACCACACAAGGGACAACAACCGTTGAAATAAAGAGAACTGTGCGCGCCACAACCACACTTCTCCTTTTCGTTGACAGAGAAACAGGATATATCTATGGGTACTCCCCGTCTGACAACTCCGTTTTCCAGATCTCTAACACCATCGTCTCAGGTGTTCATGACGCATATATATTTAATGAGGGTAAGCGCATCATTATGCGTTACACTGAAAACGAAAACAGTGGTGTTGTTGGGATTATTGCCACAATACCAAGCTTCTCTCCTGGCGGGACACCTTCACCTTTGGAAGGAGTAAAGTACCTCAACTCCGAAGTATCTTCTGTTGCGGTGAGTGAAGATGGTGGTGCAGCTTCTTACTCAGTAAAAACAGAAGGTGGTAGCGCTATTTATTCAGTTTCTTCTGGAGAACCAACCTTTGTCGCGTCCTCTCCTTTTAGTGAGTGGGACCTTTCATATGGTGGCAACATTTTGTATGCAACGACAAGACCGTCCGCGTTTGCGATGGGTGTAACAGTGGTCCTGCCGAGCTTCACCACCATCATTGGAGAAAGAGCTGCTCTTATGATAAAACCTTCTTCTTCTTTACTCTTAGGCAGTGTCTGGTCACAAGGAGGCATAGCTTCTTTCCTTGCGAGCAAGACGTCTACCCGCCAACTCTCTTTAAGAACTCTCGCCTCTAAATGTGGCTGGGGGGCCAATAACTTCCTCATATGCGCAACACCAAAAAGATTCCCTCCAGGAAGCGGTTATCTGCCCGACACCTGGTTCCAAGGGTCTGTACGTTTTGAAGACTCTCTAACTGAAGTCGACGTCTCTTCTCTAACAGAAAATGAGTTCTTTTCTTTCGAGGAAGAGTACGGTCTCTTTGACGTCACCAACATCACTATTTCGGAAGACAATAACTTTATTTCGTTCATTAATAAAAGAAATGGGGAACTTTGGATGATCAAGAGTGCCCTCCTTCCGAACAGTCAACAGCAATAAGATATGGACTATAAGCCCCTCGAACCCAAGATAACCTCCTCTGTGGGACTTGATGCAGTATCTTTCTCAGGCACTTCTCCTACGCTCTCTACAGCCACTACCCTTATTACTATTATCTTGTTTATGTTAATAGGGGGAGCTGTGTTTTATAGATTACTTATGGCAGGTATCTACAGACTAGAAGCTTCAGAGAATGGGGTAAGGAAGAGTAATGAGGCTTTTAAAGGAGCCACTTTCGGTGTTCTTGGTGTGTTTCTTATGTTTCTTATTTTCTTTACCTTTAATAGAGATATCTTATTAAGTGATGTTGGGCTTGGCGCATTAAGGAGTAGTGAGGGAGTAAGGTCGGGGGGTGCTGCTGTGACAACAGGGGGAGTGGGGGTGGGGACGACGACACGAAGTGGAGGATCTTCTTCTTGTACCAATCCAACAGAGGTCATATCAAAATTAAGTTCATCAGGAGGGATTTGTGGTGGGACATCTTGCACCATCTTGTCTGGATGTAACTACTCTCAGTACATTAACATAATCAAAACAGAGTCGTTGGTAGCTGGGGTTGATCCAAAAATGGTTGCGGTTATTATGTGTAAAGAATCTGGTGCTAGACCTGACGCTCAGGGTAAAAACCCTAACGGGACCTATGACTGTGGGTTAATGCAAGTTAATCAGCCTAGCCCTTGTGGAGCAGATTCACTGGACCCACAGCTCAACATACGAAAAGGTGTTCTGTTACTAAAACAAAAGACTTCCGCTGTTAACCAGTCATATTCGGGCATCCCTCAGCGAATGGGTGTCCTTGCTTCATATAACTGCTGCGCAAATGGTACAGTGCCTCACTCCGCAAGCACAGACTGTAACACTTCTAGTGGCTTCCCGTTCAGTATCCCCAAATGGGCCTGTCCGATTAACCCAGGTGATGGTCAATTCAATATGTGCAGCGTAAAGAATTATGTTTGTGGAATAGAAGCCTGTCTTTCTCAGGTTCAAATCTAGTGAGCTGGTTTTAAGTGTGCAAGTTTATTTTTAACATACACATCTTGTCCGTAACTTACAACGTTACTCACAAACCAATACAGCGCAAGAGCTGACGGGAGAATCATGCCCGAAACCGCCACTATAACCGGAATTACATAGAGGAGCTGTATCTTCATAGATTTCATAAGGTGATCCTGGAACGACTCTTCTCCTTTCTTCGGATCGGCGTTCATTGTTTCTGTTTGTCTGCGTGCGAGGATGTAGGATGATGCTCCTGCTAAAAGAGCAATGAAGATGTTCTTCTCCGTCACATCAAATATACCGAATGCGACAGTGTGGAGGTTCTCAGGAAAAGTAACAAAGGAGTAGAGAGACTCTGAGTCTGAAACAAGCCCTTTAGAAAAAACAAAGTAGAGTGCAAAAAATATTGGTATTTGTAGAAGTATGCCAAAAATACTTGAAAAGGGATTAATTTTTTCTCGTCTGTACATCTCTACCATTTTCTTTGCAGCCTCTTGTGGTTCTCTTTTCTGGAGCTCTTTTATCTCTTTCATCTCTGGCTCAACCTTCTTCATAAGATACTGTGTCCTTAATGCTGAAATGTTCACAGGGAGGAGAAATGCTTTTACTATTAAGGTTACTAGGACGATGGCAGTCCCAATATCGTGGAGGGGAACAATCGAGAGAACAACAGCAACTAGGTTATAAATTGGTTCGTAGAAAATTGTATCAAACATATAGTTAGTTACTGTAGTGTAGCAAATGCTTTATATATTTCCTCTTCTATCTTGTTATAAGGGAAATTTCTCGGTAGAGCTTTTGGATAAATAACGAAGTAGCCGTACAGCTTTTTCTCTTTTAAAATAGCGGCTATCGCATGCAAAAACTTCCTTCTTACGGCGTTCCTTGTGGTGGCAAGTTTTATTTTCTTTTTAGAGATGACACAAGCTATTTTAAAAACACTTTCATTCTTCTTGGCAAGGTCAAAAACGTCACTTCGATATACTATCTGTGTTTTTAGTGAACTAAAATCCTTTTTTGTGAGCCGCAACGATGCGGGGAGCATGGAGTAGAGGGTTACTTAGGAACAACAACAGTGAGCTTCTTGCGGCCAGAGCTTCTTCGGCGAGCAAGTATCTTACGACCTCCTTTAGAAGCCATTCGGACGAGGAATCCGTGGGTTGTAGCTCGCTTCTTTCTTTTTGGTTGGTATGTAA
>CAYXWO010000045.1:0-6289 GCA_964468825.1 uncultured Candidatus Saccharibacteria bacterium
CGATAAACCCAGCACCTCCAGTAACCATAATTGTCTTCATCATTCCACTATATCACGCCTATTGAAAAAGGAAATACACCTATTATTTAAGCCAAGAACGGAAAAATTCTGCGATTCTACGGTCCTTTTTGTCGACACCAACAGTTGTTGTTGAGGTGATTTTTACTGTTGTAGTTGCAATGGGTTTAGGAGTTACTTGCACCCTCTTTGCGGCGGGGGTTATCTTAAGAGCGGTAGGCGCTTTCGGTAAAAAACTTACCATAGACGTTGCCGTAACTACGGCAGTATTACCGGCGACCTCAAAAATTTCGTGTGAAGATATTTTTGCCACTTCTTCATTATTAGGAAACAATAGTCTAATAATCGAACTTGTGCTAATAGAAGAACTAGCAAAACCTAGAGACGCCCCAGAAAGGACTGTGATGCCAGGTAACACTACTGTATTAATTGGAATAACATACTGTGCTCCGTCAATCGAAAGTTTCCATGTTGAGATATCGAGTTCATACGAATTAGGGTTATAGATTTCTATGTAGTGCCCATGTTTAGATTTTTTTATTGATGAAAGCTGTAGGTCTGGCGCAACTACTTTCACCAACATGCGAGCCTTGCCAGCAATTAATCCATTAGTCGCGTCAACATATACGACATACCTTCCCGGGTAAAAATAACTATATGTAGTACTGCTACCAACACCTTGCCCACCGTCACCGAAAGTCCACGCAAAGCGAACGTTATCTATTGTCTTCCCAGATTGAGTAAGTGCTGTAGAAGAAAATACAGTCGGCGCACCCGCAACTACTATCTTTTCGTTTGGAAGATAAATAACAATATCAGCAAGAGGTGGAGACATCTGGGGGATGGTTGTTTGAGTGCCAGAGGTAGGCGCCGTACCTATCTCTACTGTTTCTTCGTTTGTCGTTACAATATTTTCTTTGCCTGGAGTTGGACTCATAACACCAAAAAGACCAGATGGCAGTCTGCCGTAACTTGACCCCTCCTTTGCGGCCACATACGACGAAATCGTATCTAGCACAACACCTGAGACTCTAACATCTATAGAGGTAGCTCCAGTATTTACTAAACTTATGGCAGCTTTTAAGAGCGGACCGCTATATGTTGGGTAGTCTTGCAAAAATCTTGTCGCTCCGCTAACAGTTGATCCGATAATTGCGTAAGCACCAGAGGGTAGTGTCGTGCCTCCTGATACATGGCTTGCAACTACCGGCGTACCACCTTTCACCGAAAGACTAATGGACGAAAGTTCTATCTGATTTTCTGTGCCGTTGTATATCTCCACCCACTCTCTTCCATTGTCATCACCGGTTGGATTAGAGAAAATTTCGTTGATGATAAGAGCATCTGCTCTTATTTGGCTTGCTATACAAAGTGTCAAAAGTAGTAGCAGCTTTTTCATAGAGTTATTCTTCGAGCAACTTCCTCAAGACCTCTTCCTCAACTTCTCTCTTCCTTTTTTCTTCGGCAGCATTTGTTTGTGTGACAGAGAGATCTGTAACGTTTCTTTCTTTTTCTTGTGTATGCTCACTCATGGCTTTTGCAAGCGCATCTTTAAGTGAAAGAGCTGGCTTTTCATCAAAGAGGGGTGTGTCAATAACTTTTGCTGGCTCATGCCTTCTGTCACGAGAATCAGAGCTTCTTTGTCTCCCGCGTTCGCCAGATCTTGGAGGCCGATGAAAAGCCTCTTCAACCTCCCTCCCTCGTTCATTAGATGCAGTTGCCACTTCCGCTCTTCTAGGCATGGACCTAGGGGGAAGCGGTGTGTCATCTCTTATTTTCCTTACCTTAACAATTTTCTCCGCCTGACTCTGCACCGCCTCAGCAACTTCCTTTCTCTCTTCCTTCTTTTCCTCCTTCCCTTCCTCTCTAGCAAACTCTTTAGCAGGTTCTTCTTTTTTCTTTTTCTCTATAACAATAGGAGCATAAAACTGAGCAACTTCCTCTTCCACAACAAAACGCGGCCTACCGTACGTAGCTCTTGAGTTAGCTATTACCATTTGGACATAGGACTGGGGCGGCTTCTGAATAGGGCTAAGAGTCTTGGCAGAAAATGGCTTAGAGGCCTGGCTGTCAATCATCAGCCGTAAATAGATCTGGAACGCGGAGAGATTAACAAAGTCATCTAGTATGAAGTACGGGGCAAATTCTTTTTCGAAAACCTCAGCATCGGTTGCCCCGACGCGAAAAGTGATCATAGTCCCTACGTTACCGAACACCGCAGCCTTAACCTCGTCTGTCATCTGCTCTACATATTGATGAGCAACAGTGAGTGCAAGTTTATACTTGCGTGCCTCCGAGAGAATACTCGCAAAAGATTCGTTAGCAAAATTCTGAAATTCATCAACATAAAAGTAAAATGGTGGGAGCGTCTCAACTTCGTACGGGCCAGCATCGGCACGCGACATAGCGGCAAGGTATATCTTAGTAATAAAAAGAGAGCCAAGAAGATTAGCATTTCCTTCTCCCACCTTACCTTTAGAAAGATTCACGATGAGAATTTTCTTCTCATCCATTATCTTTCGAATATCAAAAGACGTCTTCTGTTGCCCGATAATATTTCTAATGAGTGGATTAGAGACGAACTGACCAATCTTGTTCTGAATAGCGGGAGCGAGATCTTGCGCCGTCTTCTCGGTATAATTAGCATATTCATTTACCCAGAAATCTCTCACCGTAGGGTCAGTTACGTTAGAAACTATATATTTACGAAAGTCCTTATCGAAGAGCATTCTATTAACTCCGAGAAGTGTCTGGTTCTCATTTTCAAGGAGTGCGAGAATGATGTTGTTGAGCACGTACTCCATACGTGCGGAGAAGGTCCCTTTACCATCTGAGTCGGTAAATATTTTCTTAAACGCAGACATGAGTCCATTAGCTACTAGGTAGCGCTTATCAGCAGGAACCTTCTCAAGCATGTTAAGACCAATCGGATGCTCTCCATCAAACGGCGCAAAGTAGACGACGTCCTTAATACGAGACTCTGGGATATGATCGAGAAGCTTCTCTGCGGTTGATCCGTGAGGGTCAATAAAACACATCCCTTCCCCATTTTCTATGTCCTGTATAGCAAGGTTTTCAAGCAGGGTTGACTTCCCCATACCTGACTTACCAATGATGTACATGTGCTTCGTTCGGTCTTTTTCTTTGATTCCGAAGGTAAGTTCTTTATTGCGAAAATCCACCTTACCGAGGTAGGTAACTTTTTGGTTATCTGACATAAGAATAGTATATAGCTACTAGCCATTAGCCACTAGTGGACGAGTTGAATCTATTATCTTACCTCTGTCTTGAGCGCTCCTCGTGTGTATTTATTTGCCGGATCCCAGAGCATCCAGGAACGGATACCTAACTTTTCTCCTGCGTCTATCTGAGCTCTCACCATCTCAGCTGTATATATAGCGCCCATGTCAAAATCTTGATACCAAGGGCGAAGCTTTGCACGCACCGTGGACGTTGCTTGCCCAGTTGAGCTCGCTACCTCATCAGCAATTCTAACAGCACCGAGCATTGCCTCCTTGATAACTGCTCCTGGATTGGCAGCTGGATTAGAGAAACCAAATGTACCTGGCGCATAGTGTGACGGGTAGACCATAGGCGCCACATAATCAAAGTACTGTAATGCATTGTGCAAATCCTGTCCGAGTACTGGAATATCTGTACTCGAAGTAGTAATAATACCAAAGACATCCCCTGACACAGGGATTCCTCTTTTCCGCAATTCGCCAGTTATGTATTCATAAAACTCACTTACCACACCCACCCTATCATTTATCGCGCGAGCACCACTCTGAGGAAATACTAGATTATCGTTAGTGCCTTCGGTAGAGAACCGTATATAGTCTAAGTTAATTTCATCAAAGCCGAATGCGTATGCTTCCTCACTTAAGCGAAGCGTATGTTCCCACTTTTGCTTAGAACCAGTATCTACCCAGTACTCACCTTTTCTACTTTTCCAAAGAGTCCCGTCTTGCCTTTTAACGGCTTGGTCTTTATGAGCTAAGGCATACGCCGGGTCTTGAAACACAGCGATACGGCCAATTACGTATACGTTCTTTGCATGAAGGTCTTCGATAAGCTTTACCAAATCCTCCTCTTTCATTCTCTCTTCCCAGGTAATAACGCCTGTATTATCTTTAACGTCTATCACTATCGCATTTAGTTCTGTTTCGTCTATAAGTGTCAGAATTCTCTCTCTTACTGAAGGGGTGCCAGCAACCCAACTAGATATGTACACAGCTTTAAGAACTTCTGGTGGTCTGACATGAGAGGCTTTTCTTACTTCTTCTCCTATTGCTACGGATGAACTTGCCTTCTCGTCAATTATCTGTTCTGTTGCCGCCGCCTTCTCCTCGTCAGCCTCAGTATAAACTTCTATAGATGAAGACGTGCCAAAAATCCAAAACAAAATAATAAGCGAAAATACACCCCCGATGAAATACTGCTTCATGAGTTGATGATTGGTGTTACAGGTTTACTTTCGGTCTCTTGGTGATGAGGAGCGTGAGTGACTGTCTTCTTTCGTAAATCTAAAGTACTGATATAAAGCAAGATGCCGGCAAATATGAAAACCACGTCTTTTGTAAGATCTGGAATAAAAATCCACGGAGAGAGTACGAGAAGAACTGCGACAGTTCTTTTGATTCCTAAAGGTGACATAAAGATAGATTGTAGTTATTAGTTGGTAGTTTATAGTTTTTAGAGAGAAAACACAATGGTTGCCACTAATACAAAGCTCTTACAAATATCGAGTTATTGGATACCATCTAATCCCCACACCTTAGTGGCTGACAACTATTTCGCACCTTCCACAATCACCACGAACTCTCCTCGAACCTTATCTTTGTGTAGTGTAAAATACTCAGCCACATAAGCAGCAGTTCCTCGTACCACCTCCTCATGCATCTTGCTTAGCTCTTTACATACAACCACCATTCTCCCCTCCTCTAACTTTTCTTTGAGAGATTCTAGGGTCTTTTCTATTCTGTGTACTGATTCATAAAAAGTCGATGTATGCTCATTCTCCACAATCTTTCCAAAGATAGTCTCTCTCCCTTTCTTTTGTGGCAGGAATCCAAAAAAAGTAAATGTGGCAGATGAGATGCCAGATACCGCAAGCGCTGTAGTAAGAGCCGTCGCTCCAGGGAGCGCCACCACTTGCACATCACCCACCTCTTCATACACACGCTTTACAATCGATACCCCAGGGTCAGAGATGGTTGGCATTCCAGCATCAGAAACGAGTGCCACATCACTCCCTTCATTTAGGGCATCAATAATTCTCCTAAAGTCTCGCTCTGTTGAGTTCGCGTGAAAAACTGAGGTCTTTGTTTCTATTCCGTATTCTTTAAACAGTCTCTGTGTGACAGAAGTATCTTCGCAGAAGACAATACTAGCTTCTTTCAAAACACGCACCGCGCGGTGCGTCATATCCTCGAGATTCCCTATTGGAGTTGGGACGATATAGAGCGTCTTAGACATAGGTGCATCCTACCATACAATGCCTTACCTACAATGATGTAAGCTCAGCATCTTTCCCAAAAAGTTCTTCAGACAATTCTTTTGCATGAGGTGTTAATTTTGTAAAAAATGTTGACACCTTAAGATCACCGTCCTTAACCTCGCTGAGAACTTTTTTTATATACACCGCTGGGTTGATGAATGTAACACCACTTCCTAAAAGTCTCTTCTCTAAATATTCTTCGATAAGAGGATAGTGGGTACACCCTAAAAATACCTGTTTAATATTATTCTCTAGAATATAGTCGACGAGCACATCAACCTCTTCGTCTATTTCAATGTCATGCTTATCCTCAATTGCTCTTGCTAGATTACTGGAAGCGAGGATGTAGGGAGAAAACGATGCAAAGATCTTTTGATAAATGCCACTCCTTATTGTTGCTTCAGTCGCGTAGATGAGAAGCGAGGAATCGTGAGAAATAGCACCAGCCGCTCCTTCTGCAAACATTGTCATGTCAAAATACTGTTCACTTCTAATACCTAACTCTGAAAGTAGTGGTAGGACATCAAGCGTGGAAAGACTATTACATGCACTAATATAAAGATCTACATTTTTATTTTTTAAAAAACTAAGAAGATCTCTGGTGTACGTGAGTAACTCTTCTTTATTCTTGTTACCATACGGCGCGCGAAGCGTATCACCAATATAAATATATTCAGCAGGGATAACTTCTGCCAGTTCTTTGAGGACTGTGAGGCCACCAATACCTGAGTCGAACACTCCGATCTTTATAGACATCGCATAATCTTACCA
>CAYXWO010000046.1:0-6285 GCA_964468825.1 uncultured Candidatus Saccharibacteria bacterium
GATGTATTAATTGATCGCACAGCAGTCTGACGAAGACTCACGCCGATAATCTCTTCAAACGTTCCTTTAGCAGCCTTTAGATTCTCTCTGATTCTATCGAATACTACAATCTTGTCTGAAATAGTAACCGCCATGATAGTGAGAAGAGCAACCACAAAGAGCGTGTCTACTTCTGCGCCGTAAGCGTGAGAAAGGTATGCATACACACCAGTTGGGATAATAATATCATGCACAATAGTCACCATTGCAGCTACTCCGTACTTCCATGAAGCAACAGGTACTGACACCTCACGGAAGGCAAAAGCGATGAATGCTAAGATAGCAAGGACTACCACGATAATGGCGATTGTGGCTTTCTTAGTCATCTCTTTTCCTAATGTAGGACCAACTGTGTTGATCTGTGTTTCAGTAAAGGGAACACCAGCAAGTTCTTCCACAATCTCAGCCTTTGTTGCTTCATATAAGCCAGAAGAAATGAACTTGTAAGAATAGTCACCGGTCTTGAAGACCTTAACCCCCTCTTCTCCCATGCGTGTCACATTAATCTCTTTTGTTGTTGTAGTTGCCACTGTTACTTCGATTACTGTTCCACCAGTGAAGTCTATTCCCTTTTTTATACCAAAATAATTAATGGAAAAAAGGCTGCCAATTACGAGAAGCACAGCAAGACCGATGAATATGAATTTGTTTTTTACTATGAACATATGTTTGGTAATTAGTAATTAGTTAACAAAGCCAGAACCGAATAAAAACTTACCGACCTTCCCCAAGTGCTTAGGCGCAACTGCACGAAGAAGTGTTCGCGTAACTACCTGCGCTGAGAAGAGAGAGATAACTGCACCGAGGAAAAATGTGAAAGCAAATCCTTTAACGATGGACGTTCCAATAAAGAAGAGGACAACAGAAACAATTATCGCAGCCAGGTGAGAGTCTCTAATTGATGTCCACGCACGAGCGAATCCAATTTCGAGAGCATCCTTGAGCCCCTTTCCTGATCTCAACTCTTCTTTCATTCTTTCGAATGTGAGCACGTTCGCATCCACCGCAAGACCAATAGAGATGATGAAGCCTGCGATACCAGAGGCCGTAAGAGTTACTGGGATAAGCTTAAAGAGCGACAGCATGATAGCAACATACGAAACGAGAGCAACCCCAGCCACCACGCCTGGAACCCTATACCAAATAACCATAAAGAGGACGATGAGCAGGAATCCGTAGAGAGATGACGCCTTGCCGGCTTCAATAGCTTTTTCACCTAGGGTCGCACCGACAACAGCCTTTCCTGCAAGTTCGATTGGCACAGGGAGCGCACCAGAGTTAAGGCGCCCCACAAGCTGGCGAGCTTCTTCGGTGGTGAATGTGCCAGAGATGACGGCTTTGCCTCCTGTGATTTCTTCGTTAACGACTGGCGAAGAGATTGGTACTCCGTCTAAGAAGATAGACACCTGCTTTCCGATGTTTGCCTTTGTGATAGAGGCAAAGAGTTTTGCTCCTTCTTCATTAAAGGTAAGCTCAACCATAGGTTTGTTGGTAGTCGGGTCAAACATGAGCGCAGCGCGCTTCAAGTAACTGCCTGTTAACGGTGTCTGCTCATAGTTCTGAATGAACTCAAACATTGTGGAAGAAGCTGTGAGTGGAGCGCTTCCAGGCTTTTCAGTTCTAAAATCAAGAACAGGCGTCTCTCCGATAAGCTTCGCTGCTTCCTCTACGTCAGTTACACCTGGAAGTTCTACTACTAGTCGCCACTCTTTTTCTAGGCGACTGAACTGCGTAGTGACAGTTGGTTCGCGTACTCCAAAAAGGTTTACTCTTCGTTCTACGACATCACGAAGGGACTCTACTGCTTCTTCTTTACTGACGTCTTCTGGAAGAACTTCTGTCTTAATCTGATAGGTAAGCGCTGACCCTCCGGCTAAGTCTAGCCCAAGAGTAAACCCTTCCCCTTTATTCATTACTGAATGCCATAGCCATCCTGATAAAGCAACTATTCCAATAATCACCCAGACCCCTTTGATCTTTTCTTTCATAATCCGCATATTCTATCACGCAAATAAGCACGCGGATACTTTACAGAAGTTACAAGTAGTGTCATTTTTGTGCTTCATTTGAGTTAAAATATACCAAGCTCATAAACAATGAACTTTAAAATAAGTCATTGTAACTGGTAATTGTTTACGGGTGTGGGTTGTTGTTTACACTGTCCAATGTTTTAAAGTTAAAAATGACATCACAAATTGTATACTTGAAATTATGTATTTCTCTCCGACTGGGTTACGTGTCTTTTCTTCGCTTATAAGCGCTGTCGCACTTCTTGAAATCTGTATACGAATCTACAACTACAAAATATATTTTCTTCCTGATTCAATTTCTTTCTTCCTATATAACCACCAAAATAATCCTCCATTAACATTACATGACGGAAATTTTGTTAGTCTCTTTTGTATTCTTTTTACTCAAATAGCAATACTGATATATACACTTTATCTTCTTGTTATAAAAAGGAAACACCCGCGACTTCTTCTTTTTCTTTCTGGAGCACTGTATGTTAGTTTAAACGGTCTCCATATTCCTGCATTACATGGCGGGGATGCTGTTATATACACTTCACTGATTGCTGCGTCTTTGTTTTCTCCATATACGAAACTTAGCTATTATACAGCAACACTAAGTGCAGCTAGTCTTTATCTTTCATCTGCTTTACATAAACATCTTTCTATATGGGTTCCGGACGGAACAGCTGTCTATTACGTACTTAATAACCAGGTGTACGCGACTTCTTTTGGAAAACTATTATCACACTTTCCTTTTATATGTACAGTCCTTACATACTTTACAATTATTGTTTTATATTTCGGATGGATAGGATTGCTGATTCCGTACAAAAAGTATGCTGTGAGAAAGACAAGTGTAATTCTTTTAGCTATCCTCCACTTTGGATTAACACTTACTATGCATATTCACCTAATTGGAATCATCATGCTTGCATTTGTCTCTTTATTTTGGGTATACAAAGATCAGACAGAAGGAAAGGATGTACCACCAGTCTCCTCTTTTCTTACAATAGGGCAATTTTTTATTATCTATCTCATCTGTGCCCAGTTGCTCTATAATTTTGGATTCTTTAGAAACGAATATACTTCGCAATATTCATTTTTAAAGATTATGAACTTCCATGTTGGCTATTTTGGATATAAGGTTGGATATAACTTCTTCTCTCATAATGTGCGAGAAGAAGAGTGGTTCAACGTGTATGAACCAAGCACAATGAGAGATGTTTTGCGTGGTGGAATACTTGATAAGCAATTGAAGATACCTCTCTCGTATGGTGAAAATGTTGTTAATGCAAGATTACACAGAATACTCTACACCCAAACAAGAACTTTTGATTCCACTGTTAGACTGGCTGATTATTTCTGTTCATATCACTCTATGGCAGATATTGTTATAGAAAAGAGTTGGATGACAATACTTCCTCCTCAACATGTATTTTTTTCTAAACAGAATCATAGCGAACCAATACAAAAACTCCTTCTTAGAAAAAAATGCAATTAGAAAAGCCCCACCTTGCGGTGGGGCTTGGGCTCGCCCCTTCTTCGAAGGGGCTCATTCCGCGCTCACGAAGCGCATCTGTCGTTGCGCTTCCCATTTGCTGGTAGTTTCGTTATAGATATATTCCGAAACAAAGAGGTTGTTCGGGTTAACCACAATGCGCAAGCGCGGGCACCCTGCTATGATGCCAGCTTTGGCGCTCGACTCCATCATGAAGTTCCCGAGATTGTTCACACTGAACTGTGCCAGCAATTCACCTGGGAAGCAGGTATGCTTGAGCTGAGCATGAAAAGACCCTTTTTGAGGATAGAGACGAACATGGTACCCACCCCCGCCAACGGTTATACCAGACAGCACAACCTCCTTTTTCATGAGAAGAAGCGAGGCTTTCGCTTTCTTATTCTCCAGAAATTCCTTGCTCGGTATGGCATTGTCTGCCACAGGGAGGGGCTCGTTCGTCACACACCCCAAAAGGATGCTTACGAAAACAGCAGCGAAAAAAATATGGACAGCTTTCATGGTGACTATCTCCTGCAAGTTGATGAAATGGACAGATGCTTACTATAAACATTATACCAATATATAGGAATATGTCAATACCTTGTTCACTTCTATACTTAGACTATACTCTAAGGCAGTTATGCTGCAGTCACTTACTCGTTCTATAAGAGAATACATTCATTTATGGCGAGCGTTTTTCCACTCTCCGTATAATGTACTAAGCACAATTATTGGTGTAGCGCTATTAGAGACATCTTATAGAATAACCACATCTCTCGCGGTATACGCTACCAAGAACGCAGGCGCTCCTCTTAATGACATTGTCTTTAGTTATATTGGTAGAGTGGATACAAGTATCATCCATGGAGATCTCTCCTTCCTTCTCTTTGATCTTAGGTATATTCTTTTTTTCATTCTTATCTACTATGCGCCATTTGCTACAAAGGCTCTTGCCTTCCTAATTCTCTTCCGTGCATGTGTAATCAACCTCACACAGCTCGGCATGCCTGATGGTATAGTCCCTATCGCATCATCCATTACCTTTGGTGGCGACCTCTTCTTCTCAGGGCATGTAGCTAATACCTTCATGCTCGCACTTATCTTTTGGGATAAAAGATACTTACGTTTCTTCTTCATTGGTATAAGTATTGTATTTGGTATCGCTGCTGTTATTGGAAGATATCATTACAGTATTGATGTTATAGCGGCACCATTTTTTGCATATGGGATATTCGCCATTACTAAGAAGTGGTTACGCCGTGATTATACCCTCCTCCAAAGTGGGCATAAAGGGGTCAAGTAGCTATTAATAGTCTTGTATACTTATCTCAACATGAACACACGGTACAGATACATAGGACTACTGACGCTCGGGGTAGTTACTGTTTTATTACTACTAGGAAATTACTATTACACAAATAGTAGAGCAGGTGTGGCGCCAATAGTAGAAAGTGGCTCAGGGCTTATAGAGGAGTCAGATGTACTTGATATATTCGGCATTACTCTTTCTCCAGTAAGAGACTTAGGGTTAACATGTCTAACGAAAAGACTCTCAGATATCGGAGTAAAGACCCTCGCCTGGCAAATAGTCTGTGGGCTAAGTACGAAGGACTACTACACCGGCATCTACTGGAAAAGACCTGATCTACAGAAACTAAGCTTCCAGGAACGTGTCATTAACAGGCTGCTCTATGATAGGTCACGACATCTATCCACCCCCCTTAGTGGCTCATTCACCTGTAAAGAAAACATCGCGCTCACAGACACCTCTAAACTACGAGCGACCCTCGTCACCTGTGATACATCCATCACAGGGTCGTCCACTCATCTCTATACTACATTCATCTACTCTTACCCAGAAGAAATGGTAACGCTTAATGCTATGCCTGTCTTTATTGTATCAAGTACGAATGAAGAGATAACAAAGGGTGAAGGAGAAGCACTCTATCATTCTATACGGAATAAGCAGGTCACACTACAAACTAGCTTTATTGATACTTTCATTGAAAAAGCATCTGCTAGTGCAGGAGCTGGTTCGGGTAGCGGTGGAGACGGGAGCGGTGATGGTAGCGGTGATGGTAGCGGAGACAGTGGAACAACTGGGGGAGAAACAGGAGATACGTCAACTGCTTCAACAGCAGGAGTCGCCACTGGTGCGGTCGGAGGTGATGACCCTTCTGCTGGCGCTGATGGTCCTGTTGGGGACTGTGCTGGTTGCGGCTTTGGAGGAGGTGGGGAGGGTGTTGGCGGTAGTGGAGGAGGATCATCTCTCACAGTCACCATTACCCCTTCTTCACCACAGGGTGTTACTCTCGGAGACTCTATTAGCTACTCCTCGTTTGCAGCTGGATACGGTCTTACCAATCATAACTTTGATTGGAAAATTCCAGGTGGTGACTGGAACTGGGAAAACGGTGATCTCGGTGGATATACCGATGTGGATCACCAAGTCGCCTTCGGATGGAGACCTATTCACGCCATGAATATTATCTTTACCCCTAACACAGCAGGTGTGTACACCATACGTTATGCAGCACTCGATAGCTCAGGTAGCGGGTGGTCACAATCAAACGAAGTGTCGCTCACCGTCTGCGGTGGTGGGTATATGTGGTCATCATCATCTTCTACATGTATTCCAACTGTTGACATCGGAACTTTCTCATACTCTCCTGTAACATCTCCTGACGTTGATTACGGAGAAAGAGCCGTCCTTAACTGGACTGGGGTAGAGAATGC
>CAYXWO010000047.1:0-6161 GCA_964468825.1 uncultured Candidatus Saccharibacteria bacterium
TCGCTCTTTACCATCCTTGCTAACGGTAACATCGGTATCGCATCATCTACACCAATAGGCACACTCTCAATCACTGGACGTGCGGGGACTAATCCGTTCGCCGTAGCGTCATCTTCTGGCACACTCTTCGCTCTCATCTCTCAGACAGGTGCATTTGTCTTAGGGTCATCAACATACACTGGTGTAACAGGAGAACTCTTCTCATCATTTATTACAACATCATCAACGACAGCAACCACAACAATCGCAGGTAATCTAAGTGTCGGTAATGGAGGCATATTCTATGACGCATCAACTTCGGTTACCTCTATCTCGTCGCTTGAACTCGGTAACCTTTCATTTGATACAGACGCTGGAGTGGTGTCATGGACTGATATGCCTGTCACATCAGCATCAGCTACAGGAACCGCACTCTCATACACTGCTCAGATAGGGGGTAGCCCAGTGCTTACCGTCTTTAGTGAGTCTGCTGGAAGTGGCAATGTTCGCTACCCTCGTGTTGGTATTGGCACTTCAACCCCAGGTGCCGCGCTCGATGTTGTCTATTCGACATCTACTTCTAATATAGACATATTCCGCCTCATAACTGATGTTGGTTCTACTGGTAACGTGAAGTTCCGTATCGACTCAGACGGTGACCTCTTCACAGATGGTGGTACTACAATTAACTCAGGTGCCGATCTTGCCGAAAATTATACTGCAAATGACACCACTATCGTAGCCGGCATGGTGGTAACACTTTCAACTACCACTGAGGTATGGAGTCAGGAGCTACTAAATAGCTCAACTACACCATACTCTATTGCCTCCATTAAAAAGGCTGCATACGGAGAAGATCCTTTTGGGGTTATTTCCACTAACCCAGGAATCATCTTGGGGGGTAATACTACAAAAGGCCTCCCTGTTGCGTTCTCTGGTCGTGTGCCTGTGTATGTGACAGGTGAAGTGAAGATAGGTGATTACCTTACTGTGTCTTCGTCCACTGAAGGGTATGCTATGACGGTAACGGATAACAGTACTTCTATCGGTCGAGCACTCTCAGCATCAGTACCTGGCGCAACGTCGTCTCTCATTATGATGGTGGTTGAGAATAAAGTAAGGACAGTAACTTTGGGCGGTATCGCAGGTCTTAATGTCGTCGACGGGTATGTGGCACAAGGGGTAGCTTCATCACTACGTGATGAGATTAAGAATAAGATTACTTCTGGTGTTGTCGTGACAAAAGAATACCTCAGCTTGTCTATTAAAGCTGTAGTCGGATATTTTGATGAAATTTATGCCAAGATGGTCAAGACTGATACGCTCTGCGTCGGTAACACTTGTGTGAATGAATCACAGCTACAACAATTGTTACAGCAGACAGGGACACCGCAGGCACCTACCCCGTCACCATCTGGTGATGATGGTGTAGTTGCAGGGACAAGTACGGATCAAGGTGGAGCAGGTGATAGCAATAACGGCACCACAACAGAAGAAGGTGTAGGTGACGGTGGTGGAACAGATGTAACGTCAGAAGAAGGAGCAGGTGACTCATCTGGTACAACTGATGGCGGGACAGGTGGCGATCCAGTTCTTGATCCTAGTGGTGAGACTGGTGCAGAAGGCGGAGAGGGAAGTGGTGACCCGGTACTTACCCCGTAGATGAGCGGTGAGCCCTTTAAGACAAGGGTTTCTGTATAAACTTAGATAACTTTTTGTATATAGTATACTGAAATAAAAGCGGGATCATGTTAATCATAAGAAAAGAAAATAACAAAGAAGGAAGAGTAAGAAAGTTTTTTAAGTCTCTCACACAGGGCGCGTTTTTTGGTGGACCCAAAAACCAAAAAACGCGCGGAGCACCACTCCTTGCAACTCTTTTGTTTGCTTTGTTCTCAGTTATTTTTTTACATACAACGTACGTCCTTGCTCTTGCTACTAAGTCATCAACACCGGCCAGCCTCCCATCTAATGGGCTTGTGGCACACCATACCTTTGATGGAAAGAAACTAACATCATCGACTTCAACTGATAGCAGTAGTCAAGGTAATAACGGTACTTTGACGAACGGACCAAAGGTAGCGATTGGTAAAATCGGCCAGGCTCTCTACTTCGATGGTGTCGATGACTATGTTACTTTTGGTGACAACATACTTGCTCCTGATACTGGGTTTACAGCTTCTTTTTGGGTAAAGCATGCAACTACGACCGTCGATTCATACGGGACAGTAAGATTAAAAGGTGCGTCGAGTGAATTTTTATTTGGGAATGGTAAAACAGGGAATTCTGGACTATGGGGGCGCGCACTTTACTTTGGTTTTAGGGGGAATACTGCAATTGCTTCTTCGGATGCTAGATACTACACAGACACGAGCTACGGAAAGTGGAATCACTATATTGTGGTGTACAACGGTGGAACAAAAGGGTCCGCAGCGAGCTGGAAGCTCTATATTAACGGAGAAGATATAGCTCTCGGGACGGAGGGAAGCATAGGCGGAGCTACCAATGCAAATGAAATAGGAAGGGATGGTGGTGCAGGCACCCCATCACAAAGTTATATGGATGATGTGCGTGTCTATAATAGGACGCTCGTTGCTAATGAGATGACACAGCTGTCTGGATCAAAGGTCGTTAATAAAAGCACGTTAGCTACCAGTAGTATTACTTACGGAAAAATGTCATCTGTAACGTTACCTGTCTCAAACGGACTCGTCGGTCACTGGACGTTCGATGGGAAGACCATATCGACAACAGGCGCAACAACATCTGCTCAAGATGTAGTCGGAGGATATAATGGTACTTTCACCAATATGTCTACCACAACGTCCCGCGTGCTTGGTAAGGCGGGCCAGGCGATAACCTTTGACGGAGCAGATGATTATATTAGTGTCGGCACAAGTTCCGTACTTGGTAATAAACCATTATCTGTTTCATTTTGGGCAAAGAGTAATGTGACTACTGGCACGTATGACAGCCCTATTGGTAAAGTTAACACAGGATCATGGACTCAAGGGTGGGGGTTCTATACTACAGGGACTTCACAAATGAATTTTTTTATAGAAGGGTATAGCACTAATTCGGCAAATTTTACTGGCCTTAACCCAAGAGTTTGGCATCACTATGTTGGTGTATGGGATGGTACTAATATTTATATTTATGTTGACGGTGTACGTGGCAGCGTAACAGATACATACACTGGGTCTATGACTACTTCTAATCTCTTAATGACAATAGGGTCTATCGAGCCAGATGTTTATTATAACTGGAACGGACCAATTGACGATGTTCGTGTCTACAACAGAGCTCTCAGTCAAAAGGAGGTTCAGACGCTCTACAAAATGGGAGGAATATAAGATTGTAAGAGTCGGCAGGCTAATGGACCGGTTTTTGATATGTAGTATCTTCTGATTAATATTGTTGTTAGAACCAATCAATATGACCCTAGGACTAAAATTCTTCTCATAAAAATACGCATCTTTAAAAACTTATTATTTTTAAAGGCTTTTTAAATAATGTAATAACACTTTTTCTTTTCATCGCAAGTGTGCTCATTTACATACAAAAAGAATATATTTTTCCATCTCACTTATCCCCACTCCATACCCAATATCTCCATATTTTTCAACACTTTTTCAGCTATACTAGTATCATGCCCAGGCACTGTGTTTTGACTATATGATACATAGATTCTTTAACGCAAAAAGAATCATCCAATCACTTCTCCTTTCTTTAGTTACTCTAGGGATAGGGGGAGTTATTACCTATGCTGCACCTACACCTTCTGTCATCTCCTACCAAGGCTTTCTCACATCAGCTACAGGCACAGCTCAGACAGGAACCACTACCGTTACTATCCGTATCTATGATGCAGTAACAGGTGGAGTACTGCTTTACGAAGAACTCCACCCCACTACCTCAATCACTAATGGCTTCTTCGCTATACAGATTGGTTCTGTAGGAGATGTAAACGGAGGAACTACTGCTACCAGTATCACCGACCTCTCCTTTGAAAGCGCTACTACAACATTACAAAACGACGAAATAGGAAGCGATGAGGTTGAAGACCTTCCTGTGACTCATGAATCAGAAAGTGACTCGGGAGTGGTCCAAATGGAAGTACTTACTCCTCCTATTGTTGTAGAATAATAGTGCTACACTACTAAAGAATTATGAAAGTATCTGCCATGTATATGAAATTTTTTTTCGCAGCTCTAATCATGCCCCTTGTGACGCATATAGCATTAGCAGAAACAGTAACCGGGAATGGTTACTCAGTGCAGCAAACTATAACCCCAACGGAAGGTCTTCTTACTGGTAATGGTTATCAGCTTAATCAAACAGCTCAACCTCTTGGAGACCTTCTTTCTGCTAGTGGGTTTAGCCTTAATTCTGGACTTGGTTTTTCTTCTGGTTCAGTCGCAACTCCTACACCAACGCCGACACCAACACCTTCGAGTAGCGGGGGTAGTAATGGGGGAGGGTTCTATGTTCTTCCGCCTGAGGTAACTGGTAACTGGCCAGCAAGTTCTTCTCCCTCAACCTCTCCTACTAGCACAACCCCAGTAGTCCCGGTCAGGCCAGGCACCCCAGGAACAATTATTACTGAAAATGGGAGCACTTGCTCTACCAGAGTCACCTTTTCTTCTCCAATAGACACAACCCTTACTAATAATTCCAATGACGTAAAAAAACTAGAGCAATTCCTCAATGATTATGAAAATGAAAAGCTTCCTATAAATGGTATTTACGAAACGCGTGATGTAGAAGCTGTTAAGCGTTGGCAGTTAAAGTATAAGAGTTATATTCTTGATCCAATGCGACTAAAACATCCAACAGGAACGATCTATACACTTAGTATGCGTCATATTGAACGTCAGTCTACAGCCGTATGCGGACAGCCTATTGTAGTGACGGCGTGTCCATTCTTTAAAACAAATGTAAAGTATGGAAGTAGAGGTGAAGCTGTGAGACAGGTTCAGCAGTTTTTAAACATAGTACAAGGCGAGCGACTTCCTTTAAGTGGGGTATTTGGGCCACTTACAAAAGAAGCAGTTAAGCGATTCCAGAGATCTAACCGCGTCTACGTCGCAACGTTTATCCCAATCAGTATTGCAACGGGGAATTGGTATACAACAACACGAACTAAGGCTAATGAGACCATCGGTTGTGATATACTTAACTAAATATATCTGGAAGATAGTATGAAAATAATCAATCTTTTCAAGCGTTTTCTAAAAAAGAAGGAAGACCAGGTTGCACATCTTAGAGAAGAAGCCAACTCTTTTATTTCCGAAGAGGCACAGCTTATTAAACAAAGGATTGAGAAGAGAAAGTTGAAACAAAAAAAGTTAAAGTTAGTTCTCGGATCACTGCTTACACTAGTCTTCGTGTTTGGTGCCGTCGCTGCATATTCTCAGTACAAGCTAAGAAGTCTTACACATGCAGAACTATTGGTTGATATTCCAAAAGAAAAACAACCACGCACAGGTGAGGAGATAGTAAAAGCACTAGGACGTCACGTGCTTCTCCCTCAAGGGCAGCCACAGATTGCCGAGGTTCAGGACGCCGCTCGCTTAAAGTCTACTCAAGCATTTTTTGAAAAGTCTGAAAATGGTGATGTGGTTGTGGTCTATGATTCAGTCATTTTCCTTTACCGTCCGTCAAAGGATGTTGTTATTGCTTCCGGTGAGATAGGCAGTCTTAGGTAATAAGTCTACATATTAAAGGATTTTAAACAATACGAGCACCATACAGTGCCCGCATTGTTTTCCTCATAGGCCTCCTTCTCGTTCTGGAAATTTTTAGAAGGATGTGCTAGTATTGTATGACGTTATTAGAAATAAATACGTATTTAAGGTAGCTAATAACAGGTAGGTTGTAAATATAATAAACGCCAGAATAGCTCAGTTGGTAGAGCAACGGTTTTGTAAACCGTAGGTCCTCGGTTCGAGCCCGAGTTCTGGCTCCATAAATATGTGGAGCATATTTATTTAGATTAAGTATTATCTAAAATCTAATGTCTACTCTCTAATATCTGCCCTCATGATTGATACCAAGAAATATCTCTTCACACTTCTCCTCACATCTGCGATATTTGTGACGGCTTTTTTTGCATCTACATACTTCTCTAGTATGCGCACTCAGAATGTAAAAGAAATACAGGACACAATCGCTATAGACAT
>CAYXWO010000048.1:0-2155 GCA_964468825.1 uncultured Candidatus Saccharibacteria bacterium
CTCTCTGTGTTATTTTATTCCTCACAACTATTTATTTCGGGATAGCTGTTTACAAAAAAGACAACAGCATTATCGACAGGCTGTATGGAATAACCTTTGTTATAACTGCGTGGTTCATGGTCTTTCTCCACATGCAAACAAGCACACTCTCTCCTCTTACAGCACTCATTCTTATACTCATCTCTATTTGGGGCCTTAGACTCTCATCTCGTATCCATCTTAAGAATAGAAAGAAGGGTGGGGAAGATTTTCGTTATGCTGCATGGCGCGAGGAGTGGATGAAAAAAGGTGAAGACTATTTCTATGCGCGCTCTTACCTTCAAATTTTCGTACTTCAGGGCATAATCATTAGTGTCGTGCTTCTTCCGTTTACTTTAGTTGTGGCAAACCCTGTCTCATTTTCGTCTATACTCATACCGACAGGACTTCTGGTGTGGGTTATCGGATTTTTCTTTGAGTCAGTAGGAGACTACCAGGTAGACCGGTTCGTGAAACATAAGCATGCGGACAGCGAACAGATTATGAAAAAAGGGCTTTGGAAATACACCAGACACCCTAACTACTTCGGTGAGTCATCCATGTGGTGGGGGCTCGCACTGATCGCTTTCTCTCAGTCCTCTATCGCAACATTTCTTTCCCCTCTCCTTATCACGTATCTCCTCCTTAAAGTTTCAGGTATACCGATGCTTGAAAAAAGATGGAAAGGTCTTCCAGAATGGGAAGCATACAAGAGTAAGACGAGTGCTTTCTTTCCTCTTCCTCCGAAAGACTAGCCTTTATTTTTTAAGGTTTTAGTGGTAGTATTACTTTTAACATAACGCCTTGGCAGAAAAAGTTAACATCAATAATAATATTCGCTCTCCAAAACTCCGAGTCATAGGACCTGCAGGAGAGAATTTCGGAGTTCTTACAAAAGAAGAAGCTCTCGCTGAAGCTAAGAAGGCATCTCTAGACCTTATTGAGGTCTCATCACAGTCTGACCCGCCTGTTGCGCGTATCGCTGACTACGGAAAATATACTTACGAAATGTCCAAAAAACTAAAGGACGTTAAGGCAAAAGCACACGTTACTGAAACCAAGAACATTCAGATCAGTGTCTCAATCGGAGAACATGACATCATGATCAAGGCAAAGCAAGCTTCAGAATGGATCAAGGAGGGTCATAGGGTAAAAATAGAGCTTCAGTTGAAAGGAAGAACCAAATATATGGACGAAGCCTTTTTACGTGAACGTATGGAGAGAATTATGGCAGTCATTCCAGCTGAATATAAAATAGCTGAACCATTAAAGAAGGTCAATAACAAATCCCTTTTGGTGGTTATCGAAAAAGCAAAGTAGCACCTAGAATAGAGAGCTTAGAGCACAGAAAATAGAGTGAGGTGGACTTTAGTCTAAATTCTATGTTCTATAATCTACATTCTGTTACTGTCCTTGATACTTAAGTAGAAACGTGATATAATAGCCCAACTATTCACAGGATTATAGAAAACCTTTATGAAGACGAATAAATCATTCCTCAAGCGCCTCAAAGTTACCAAAAACGGTAAAATCATAGGTCGCAAGCCAGGACTCAACCACTTTAACGCAAAGGCTCCCCGCCGAAAGCAGCTCGCAGGAAAGCGTGGCCAAGAGTTCGTCATGACTGGTAAGGAGAAGTCTCGCTTCCTCCCTGGTCTTCTATAATCCTCTAACAATTTTTAAGTAAACGAGTATGTCACGAGTCAAAAGAAGCAAAATTGCAATGAAGCACCGCCGAAATGTTCTTTCACAGGCGAAAGGATATCGTTTTGGTCGTAGCAAGAAGGAGGTTGAAGCTAAAGTAGCTCTTAGAAAAGCAGGAGCATACGCTTTCGCTCACCGAAAGGATAAGAAGACTGATATGCGTCGCCTCTTCACAGTACGTCTTAATGCTGCTCTACGTGAACAAGGAACGACATACAGTGTTTTCATCGACAGGATGACAAAGAAAGGAATTGTAATCAATCGCAAGATGCTTGCTGACCTCGCTCTTAATAATCCAGAGACTTTCACAAGAATTCTATCTCAGGTAAACGGATAAGTACACAGCTGGTAGTTTGTAGCAGGTAGTCCGTAGCTAAGACAAAGAGAACAAAAGCGCCCTTCGGGCGCTTTTGTATTTTCTGGCTACAATCTA
>CAYXWO010000048.1:2255-6065 GCA_964468825.1 uncultured Candidatus Saccharibacteria bacterium
ACAAAGAGAACAAAAGCGCCCTTCGGGCGCTTTTGTATTTTCTGGCTACAATCTAATTGCTATCCATTATAGTCTCATCTCTCTTCCCCCTGTTAGCTCCTGAGACTTCACCATTTCTAAAAGTTTAGCGACAAGAACCTTTGGATCCTTTTCAAAAATAACATTTGGGTTTTCTCGGTTACTATTCTTGATTATATTCCTAATCACCTCATCTGTTGCCCACTCTCCCTCTAGTATCCCAAGGGGCATATTTGCCTCCCAGGCGACCGTAAACTCGTGGATAGTACCAATACGCCCACATCCGATAACTATCGCGTCTGAGGAGCGTACAAGCATAAGGTCTCTTCCTGGAAAACCGAACCCAGTATAGATAATAGCGTCCATTGCCTTAAGAGGAAGTCTGTAGACCTCTAAGTGCTCTTTTTTACTCGCAGCTGGAGAAAGTCCAAATGATACTCCTCCAGCTTCTTTTGCGCCTTCTGCTGCATAGAGTGGAAACCCTGATGTTGCACCTGTGATAATCTGCGCCCCTTGACGAGCTATCTCGCGACCAAGTTCCTTAGCGATTGGGATAACGGATGGTCCACAGTGAGCTATCTCTGCCGCCCCCGATACTGATATAGTGACTCGTTCTGATTTCATAGGAACAGTATACAGCCTTTAGCTTGTAGTCTGTAGCTAGTAGTTCACAGAAACAAATAAGTAGCTTTTACCTGCAGTCTACAAGCTGCCGACTTAGTCAAGATCTAGCACGTCCCCCTTCTCTGGAACAGTAACTGGTACCATGTACTCTTCATGCAATCTCTGTCCAAGGAAATAGGTACTCTTTGGCTCACCCAATACAACACAGACTCTTTTCAAAGAATCTTTCGTAGTACCAACGAATTCAATCAGATGTTCTGAATCTTTGTGAGCTGAAAAGCCGTGGATGTTAACAACGCGGGCACGGAGCTCTACAATCTGCCCATTAATAATGAGCTCTTTCTCTTCATCGACAATGCGGCGCCCGAGCGTATTAACAGCTTGATACCCTGCGATAATAATAGTGTTACGCGGGTCACTTAGGTACTTAGCCTCGTGATGCACTATACGCCCTCCGTTGGACATCCCACTTCCTGCAATAATTACTTTTGGTCTATGATCGTGAGCGATTGCCTTACTCTCCTCTGGGCTTGCGGTCTTGATAAGCCCCTTGAACGCAAAGATATCGTCCCCTCCTCGAATCACCTTCTCGATATTTTCATTGAACCAGTGTTCATATTTTTTGTACACTTTTGTAATATTGATTCCGAGTGGCGAGTCTAAATAAACTGGGACTTCTGGGATCTGTTTACTCTCAACGAGCTCATTGAACGCAAGGAGGATCTCTTGTGTTCTTTCTATTGAAAAGGCAGGAATCAGAACATTGCCGCCTTTGTTAACTGTTGTTGTTATTGCCTCTTTAAATATCTCTATTCTCTTATCTTTATCTTTATGATTACGGTCGCCGTAGACACTCTCTATTACCAGATAGTCAACATCGTTGAGCGGCACAGTATCCTTCATAAGCGGTGACGGCGTGTTGCCGAGATCTCCTGTAAAAACGATCTTCTTACCTTTATAGACTATTTCAACCATAGCGCTTCCTAAGATATGCCCAGCATCCCTTAGTGTTACTACTGCATCACCCTCTTCACATATAAATGTAAAAGGTTCCTCATAGGCAACAATCTTGGACCATACGTGCAATGAGTCAAAGACATCCTTTTCCTCATATAGCGGAGGAACACCTGTCTGAGCTGCCTCCTTCCCCAGGACACCCATTGAATCCAAGAGGATGAGCTCTGCCATCTCGCGTGTTGGCTCTGTACTTACTATCGTCCCCTTGAACCCATCGTGCACAAGCTTTGGTATACGGCCCACGTGATCAAGGTGAGCGTGAGTAATAAAAAGGTAATCGATACTCTCTGGTGGGTAGGAAAAGTTTTCATGATTAATAGGAAGAGCGTTCCTCTCTCCCTGCACGAGGCCGCAATCAATAAGAATTCTCTTACCACCAAACTCTACTAAAAAGTTAGAACCTGTCGGCATCTGAGCACCTCCTGCGAATGTGATTTTAAAAGTAGACATACCTTCTTTTATTATTTCTTTTTATACGCTACATACCCTCCTAAAAATCCAAAGACTAAATCCTTCAGTGTGTCAAAATAATCAAACAGGCCATCATACACAATAACACCCCTCTGATATTCGTAGACCTCCCAAACAACCATGACTAGAAAAATGGTAATGAAGAAAAATTGCTTACTCTTAAACGTCTTATTATAAAAACTGACAGCAGTAATGAGCAACCCAATCAAAAAGCCTCCCCATATATGCATAGGGATATCAAGCCAAGGAAGTTCATAGTACAGGTTGGCCGGCTCAAAGACAAAACGTGACACAATGAACGTAAGAAAAATAAGTATTGCAGCGGTAAGCACTTTTTTCATAAAAAAAGTATATCACGAAAAACACCCGCTCTTGGCGGATGTTTTTAGTCAGATACTTAGGACATCTTCCTGATTATGTAATTCAGGTGGGTGAGAAAACGGAAGGACCACGGTCTTTTCGCAATATTCTATAACCCAAAGATGTTTTATCCAGAAAAATACCTAAGTACCTGATGTCATTATATTCTTGCTATTAAAAAAGTAAAGTGGTTGTTATTTTATTTAAAAATTTTGTTTTTAGTAATTCACTTTTGAAAGTACGTGCATTTTCTTGCTAGAAAATGCACTCCCTCTCACCTGCCCGGTTCCGAGAGACTTTCAAAAGTGAATTACTTGGTGGGGTTAAAGCACAAACAAAAGCGGCGCCTGCGGCGCCGCTTTCGCTAGTTGCTATCTGCTAATTACTATTCCTTGATACCGTCGAGGTTAACATCATAGAGCATAGCTTCTGTCACGAGGCGGTAGCTCATAATTTCTTCTTTTGTAAACCAAAGGTCCACTTCTCTCTGGTATGCTCCTGCACCATCCGCTGGATCAGTGCAATGTATTAAATTACGCATACCACGAGATTCATCTACATCACAGAGGTAGTATGAATCAAGCGCATAGTCTCCACGAATCGTACCAGAATCAGCAGTAGTTGGCTCTGTACCACCTACAAGACGCTTCACAACAGCTTGAGCACTGTTTCCTTCAATCACGAGAGAGATCACAGGACCCGCACACATGTAGTGCACCATCGCTCGAATGATATCCTTCCCGTACTCAATAGCTTCCTTATCAATCTTGTGTCCGAGAGACTTCTTGTTCTCAAGAATCTTAGCTCCTTTCTTCTCGTACCAAGCATCATCCTTGTTATAGTGCTCCCAAAGAATCTTCTCGTCCACCATGTGCATTTTCATGCCAACGATCTTAAGTCCGATTCTTTCAAAGCGTTTAATTATTTCACCAACGAGCCCGCGCTGCACTGCGTCCGGCTTAAGGATGATAAATGTTCGTTCTTTTTTTGGATGTGTGTGTGACATGATGATTGATTGTGGTAACTAGTAATTAGTAGACATACTATCAAAAAAAAGACTTTTTTCAAAACAAAAACCATACATTTAAGCATGGTTGTTGTTTGTTCTCTTTTGCCTTAGTGTGCCACGTATGGGAGAAGCCCCATGTAACGTGAACGCTTAATTGCGTTTGAGAGAGCTCTCTGATTCTTAGCAGTAAGACCTGTCTTTCTGCGATTAAGAATACGAGCATGTGGGTTTAAGAACTTAACGAGGATTTCTGTGTCCTTGTAGTCAATAAACTTGATGTTGTTAGCGTTAAAGTGATCTTGTTTTTTCAT
>CAYXWO010000049.1:0-5945 GCA_964468825.1 uncultured Candidatus Saccharibacteria bacterium
TACCATTTTTAGAAAAGTTTTTCCCAGATGAGTCCAAAAAGACCATTAAAAAGCTGCTCCCTTTAGTAGATAAAGTTTTTGCCTACGAGGAAGAGCTAAAAGCACTTTCAGACGAAGCGTTAAAAGAAAGAGGTATCGCACTTAAGAAAGAGGTGATGGATAAGCTCGAAGGTAAAACTGGCGAAGAGCTGAAACACGAAGAAAGAAAAGTTTTACATGAAGCTCTTCCTCTTGCCTTTGCTCTTGTGCGTGAGTCTTCGCGTCGCACGCTTCACATGATGCATTACCGTGTGCAAGTAATCGGAGGTATTCTTCTACATGAAGGGAATATTTCTGAGATGAGAACAGGGGAAGGTAAAACTCTCGTAGCTACACTCCCTGCATACTTAAACGCTCTTTCCGGCCGCGGCGTGCATGTTGTTACAGTGAATGATTACCTCTCACGTCGTGATGCTGTCTGGATGGGGCAAGTCTTTGACGCCCTAGGACTCTCTGTGTCGGTTATTAATCACCAGTCTTCTTACCTCTATGATAGTACTCAAATAGAAGACAAGGATCAGAAGGAAGATGATAAGGAGCGTGATGATGTCGGCTCATACAAGATCGTATATGACTACCTAAAGTCTTGCACTCGTCAGGAGGCGTACTCGGCAGATATTACTTATGGTACCAATAATGAGTTTGGTTTCGACTACCTCAGAGATAATATTGGCTATAACAAAGAGCAACTGACACAAAGAGCCCATCACTATGCAATAGTGGATGAAATAGACTCTATCTTGATTGATGAAGCGCGTACCCCGCTTATTATTTCTGCGCCAGCACAAGAATCAAGTGAGATGTATGTCACCTTTGCTAAGATCGCGAGAACGCTTATTAAAGATGAAGACTATACAGTAGACGAAAAGCAGCGCGCTATCAGTCTTACTGAATCCGGTATCAACAAGGCAGAGGAGATGCTGGGTATCTCCAATATCTATTCAGTAGAAGGCATGAAATATGTGCACCACCTAGAGACAGCAGTAAGAGCAGAGGCACTTTTCGTTCCGGAACGAGAGTATGTGGTGCGTGACGGGGGTGTCGTTATAGTGGATGAGTTCACAGGACGTATGCAGCCCGGGCGTCGTTGGTCAGATGGTTTACACCAGGCAGTTGAGGCTAAGGAAGGCGTAAAGATTGAACAAGAGTCTAGAACCCTCGCCTCAATTACTTTTCAGAACTATTTCCGTTTTTATGAAAAGCTATCAGGAATGACAGGAACAGCAGAGACGTCTAAGGAAGAGTTTTATAAAGTGTACGGACTAGTTGTAACCCCAGTCCCAACACACAATCCTATTAATCGTACGGATCACTCAGACCTTATTTTCCAGACAGAGAAAGGGAAGTGGCAAGCGCTGGCGAAAAAGGTAAAAGAGCTTCATGAAAAGGGTCAACCAGTCCTCATTGGAACTATCTCTATCGAAAAGAATGAAGCTATTTCAAAGTATCTAGAGCGTGAGGGTGTTCCCCACTCGGTGCTTAATGCAAAGAACCATGAGAAGGAAGGTGAGATTATTGCTGCTGCTGGTAAGCGTGGCGCTGTAACTATCGCAACTAACATGGCGGGTCGTGGGGTAGACATCAAACTTGGAGGACCAAACGCAACAGAAGCAGAAAAAGAAGAGATTATTACTCTTGGCGGGCTCTTCGTTATAGGTACAGAGCGTCACGAGGCGCGCAGAATTGACAACCAGTTACGTGGTCGCTCAGGTCGTCAGGGCGATAAGGGTGAGACACAATTCTTTGTATCTCTTGAGGATGATCTCATGCGTGTGTTTGGTTCAGAGAACATTAAGAATATGATGGGGCGTTTTGGGATCCCAGAGAATGAGCCTATCGAGTCACGACTGGTCTCTCGCGCACTTGAAGGTGCTCAGGAGAAGATAGAAGGTTTTCACTTTGATACTCGTAAGCATACACTTCAGTATGACGATGTCCTTAACCAGCAGCGTACTAGTATTTATAACAAGCGCAGGAGAATTCTCTTTGGCGATGAGGGAATTGTAAGCGAGGTGTTTGCTGATCTTATAGCACTTAAACCAGAAATCGAATCGCTCATAAAAGAAAAGGAAGAGAAGTATAGTAAAGAGGCAGTACATCACATTTTCCGCATCATGATGCTACAGGTTATTGATACGCTTTGGATGGAACATCTCGACCAGATGGAGCATCTCCGAAGTTCAGTTAACTTAAGAGCCTATGGTCAGCGTGATCCTCTCGTAGAATATAAGAAGGAAGGTCTCCGTGCGTTCAAGTCACTCGAAATCACGCTGAAGAACGAACTTGCTTCTTTCATTGAAAATATTGACGGGTTCTTCGCTTCACAGCAGGCACGAGCACAGACTGATTTCGTTCAGGTAATTCCAGAGGCACCAGGTGCAGACAAGAACACTACATTATCAGACGGTAAGCTAAAGGCTGGTCGCAACGATCCATGTCCGTGTGGAAAAGGGAAGAAGGTTAAGAAGTGTGATTGTGAGGAATATGCATACCTAAGAAAGTAGAAGAAGGTAACAGAATACATAAAGCGCGGCCATCGGCGGCGCTTTATACTTAATAACTACTGATTATTGCACATATACAAAGTCGCCGCTTTGCTCGTTGTTAGCAGCTTTTTCAAAACCATTTTTAGTCCAAAATTTTTCACTCTCATCATTTTGAACTTGAGCTGCAACAATTTTCGTAAAACCCTGCTCTTTTGCCCACTGTACAATCGTCTGCACCGCAGCAGTTCCGTGTCCTCCACCTACTTCCTTTTCAGGTAAGGTTGTCATGTTGGTAATTACAACAGCAGTATCTTTCTCCTCGATATTTATTTTTACAGTGGTTATCGCTGTGCCAAAATTAAAAGAAAGAATGTAAGCTTTGTAAGCCAGATCTTTCTCCACTGTCTGTAGATGGGGGTCTAGATTTTTTAAAAGGTTTACTTTATTAAAAATAGATTCCTGTTGATTATCTTGGTGAGGATAATCAGGAGCTTTCATGTTCATTAGCTCAGTATACCACTGCGTATATGGCCTAGATCCTAGCTGTGTTAAAATTAAGCTAAGATAATTTATGCAATTAGTTTTTGCAAATGAAAATAAGGATATATTTGAAATGTTAAAGAGCGGCGAGAAGTCATTAGAAACACGAGCGGCTATTCCAGAGTATAGATTGATAAAACAGGGCGATATCATTAGTTTTCTATGTGATGGAGATTTGTTTGAAAAGCGTGTCGCCAATGTAGAAATTTTTCCTTCCGTATCAAGTCTTTTAGAAAAATATCAGCCAGAATTAATTAACCCCAAGCTTAAAACTAGAGAAGAGATAATTGCCATGTACCACTCTTTTCCTGGGTATCAAGTAAAGTTACAACAGTATGGAATTCTTGCAATAGAGCTTTAGCAGATTGTGTTAAACTAATAACTAATTATGAATAACCAATTGCTGTCAAATGAAAGACCTCATCAAACCACTCATCATTTCTATTCTTACATGGGAAGCTAAGCTGGTACTCAAGCGTCACAAGCCCTTCATCATTGGTGTTACCGGGAATCTCGGTAAGACTAGTACTAAGGACGCGATTTATGCGGTGCTCAAGGATCATTACCATGTCCGTCGCAGTGAGAAGAGTATGAATAGTGAGTTCGGTGTCCCGCTTACAATTTTGGGAGAAAAGTCAGGTTGGAGGAACCCGTTCAAGTGGCTAGTAGTCATAACTAGAGGACTCTTCGTTGCTTTTGGTAAGGAGTACCCAACTCATCTCGTACTAGAAATCGGCGCTGACCGCCCTGGTGATATTAAAAGTATTACTTCCTGGATTAAGCCAAATATCGCCGTTGTAACTCAGTTCGGTAAAGTTCCAGTGCACGTAGAGTTTTTTAAAGACAGAGATGCGGTTGTAGAGGAGAAAGGGTACTTAGTGTCTGCGCTTAAGAAGAACGGGTTGTACATTTGGAACGCAGATGATCATGATTCAAAGACGACGCTTGTGCACAAGACAGAAGCAAGGAAAGTCAGTATTGGTATAGAACAGACAGCTGATGTTAGAGCTTCTGAGATTAGTCTCTACGGTAGCCCAGCCTCCGGAACAAAAGCAAAAGTAGAAATACACAACGAGGCCTATGAACTAGTCTTACCTGAAGTTGTTGGTAAGTCACCGGTATACTGCGCACTCCCTGCGCTTGCTATTGCTCTGGAGTTTAAGATTCCTATTCCTACCGCTCTCCAGTCACTATGTGATGCAGATAGACCAAAAGGAAGAATGAGACTGCTGCCTGGGATGAATGGCTCGCTTATTATTGACGATACGTACAACGCCTCACCCAAAGCTGCAGAGCATGGGCTAAAGACCCTCTCTTCAGTTGAAACAAGTGGGCGTAAAATCGCTGTGCTTGGAGATATGATGGAGCTTGGTGAGCACACAAGAGATGAGCATTACCGTATCGGTAAGTTAGCTGGAGAATCTGTGCACAGACTATTCACTGTCGGTATTCGCTCGCGCATTACGGCAGAAGGCGCTCTTGACGCGAAGATGAACGACAACAACATCATACAGTGCGACAACTCAATTGAGGCAGGAAAAGAGCTTGTGAGTATGATTGAGCCAGGGGATGTCATTTATTTTAAGGGGTCACAAAGCATTCGTATGGAAAGAGCTGTAAAGATGATTCTCGCCGAAACTCACCCAGCAGAGAAGTATTTAGTGCGACAAGAAGCTGAATGGCAAAATAGGTAGTTACAGCAATACGAAAGGAGGGTGTGCCATTGGCACACCCTCCGGGGTTATTGCTTTTCAAGCCTGATTTCCTCAAGTACTTTC
Organism: uncultured Candidatus Saccharibacteria bacterium; assembly: GCA_964468825.1. Lineage (GTDB taxonomy): Bacteria > Patescibacteriota > Minisyncoccia > Phycocordibacterales > UBA5272 > UBA11704. The sequence continues at coordinate 4,844 of CAYXWO010000049.1, forward strand.
TCGAGTGTGTCCAAAGTCCTCTGGACGATACTCACAGGGAGATGGTATGTCGTTCTTGTGTAGGTTTCCTCCAACACGATCACGATACCATTTTCGAGAAAGGTTTTGCTGGTGAGGCATAAGAGGAGGTGGCCAACCTTGGTCACCTCGTAGAAGATTGGGTAGCTTTTGTCTGGGATATTCGAATTCCTATTTTTCACCAAGACATGACCAAACGTTCTTTCCCCATGACTCATCATAGAAGGATGTACCCACCATGTGATGCGGTAACTAACGTCTCCTTTCGTTACAGTCCTTCTGTCGAAGGCTTCTTCTTGAAGTGTGACTGTAGGTTTGTGGGAAGGAAGAATCAGAAGTCTTCTTGTTTTGTAGTCTGGGTCATACTCAACATCTACAACACCTTCGATGTGCCATGTTTCAGTGCCCACAACACCAGCAGTCATATATCTGACAATATATGTCCCAGACTCTCGCACCTTTTGTTGTGCCATAGCGGTGTCCGAGCAAAAGGCAATAGCCAGAAGGAAAATAGGGAGAATGAAATTTCTCATCACACTTACTCCAAGGGATAAATAGTTGAACAGCAGCCCTTAATCTACACCTAAAATCTCTGCCTTTCAACTTTACTTTTTCTCGCCAAGTGTTTTTATAAAAGTGAACTCATCTTGAGTGATTGGTGTAATCGATAACCTACTGCCTTTCTGTAAAAGGACCATTTTCTTAAGTTCTCCGTAAGTTCTCATCTCTTCAATAGAGATTAGTTTATTGAACGTCTTAACATATTCAATATCTACAAGCATCCAGACTGGATTTTCTCTTGTAGCACGTGGGTAGTAGTACTTACTCTTTTTGTCGAACTGGGTTTCGTCAGGGTAGGGGAGACTGGCGACTTTTCCAATTCCAGCCGCGCCTGATGGTCTACCGTTAGAATGGTAAAAGATAACCAGGTCACCAATCTTCATCTGGTCTCTCATGTAGTTCCTTGCTAGATAGTTGCGAACACCGAACCACGCCACACTACCATCACGCTCTAGGTCATTGATTGAGTATTCCTCTTCCTCTGATTTCATTAGCCAATACTTTTTCATTTGAGGGTTAGTTG
>CAYXWO010000050.1:0-5881 GCA_964468825.1 uncultured Candidatus Saccharibacteria bacterium
CTCCGATGCCTGCGAATGATAACAACTCCTGAACATCCTTTAGTCTCACCTTGGCGTCATTAAGCGTATATTCACTTCCTCCGTCTGCGTAGATTGTACGAGAAAGCGTGAGCTCGTCATAGACGAGATAGGACGCAAGATCCTCACTAATATGAGAAGTAGTAACTCTTGATTTATCCTTGTTATCTATGACCATTGTCACGGTTGCGCGCGACATGGGAGGGAGATGTTCTGAACCCTTAAAAATAACATCACTTCCAGACTTTGAGCGCATGCTCTTCATGGACTGTTCACCTAAAACGAAGCGAATTGCTTCGGCGATATTACTTTTACCACTTCCGTTGGGGCCAACAACACCTGTTACCTGGTGGGTAACATCTAGGGTAGTTTTTTTTGCGAAGGACTTGAATCCGTGGACTGTGATGTGGGATAAATGCATGGGCGTAGCGTGTAGTTACTAGGGTGTAGTGCGTAGAAAGCACAAACACCAATACTCATAAGATACAGAAAGTGTATCATGAGATCATCCCCATAATTGTTTATAGAGTAAAGAGAAGGATAAGCCCAAAGATAAGCACCCCAGTTACAACACTTCCAACTAAAAGCCCTCCAATGATATCTTTATAATCATGTACTTTGCTCTTCACCCTTGCTAACAGAATGATAGCTGATGATACTGCAATAAATATCCACACAGGATCACCTAACGTGGAGATGATAAGCGAAGAAAGTCCTGCGGCGTGGCTAGACGGGAAAGCATATATGTCACCCGTTGAAAACATCTGCGCTTTTGTGTTTCTCTTCTTAACAATTATTCGTTTCAAAAGCTTAGCCACGAGAACCGAAATAAAAGAGAATAATCCTGACAAGATGAGTGCGACAGGTAGCCCGAGAATAAACAAAAAGTAGGCGCTTATTAAGATGACGGTAACATACGTGTAGTACTGCGCAAAAAAGCGTATTATTGTGTCTTTCATGTAGTAAAGTATACCACTTAACCTGAGTCTTAAGATGCCTCTTATGTGCTACACTTTCTTGATGACTATTATACAATCTATACTCTTTGGGGTCGTTGAAGGTCTCACTGAATTCCTTCCTGTATCTTCTACAGCTCACCTCATTATCACTTCCCACCTTCTAGGCATTGCACAATCTGATGAGCATATACTCTTTGAAATTGCCGTCCAGCTTGGCGCAATCAGTGCGGTCATTTTGATGTTCTTTAAGAAGTTTCTTTCTTTCATCAGAATCAAAAAGCTGGCCTTTGCTTTTATCCCAACTGGAATAGCTGGTCTCTTTATCTACCCGTATCTTAAGCTTATTTTTAATACACCAATTATCATTGGGCTCACACTTTTAGTTGGGGGCATTATTATCCTCTTTGCTGAGCATTTCTATACGAAAGCTGAAGCAAAAGGAGAGGTCGAAGCAAGCCACGAGATAACACTCACCCAAGCACTCTTCTTAGGGTGCTACCAAGCACTCGCCATCATCCCGGGTGTGTCTAGATCAGGAGCTATGATTGTTGGGGGACTCTTTCACAAGATGGAGAGAAAAATACTCACTGAGTTTACTTTCCTTCTCGCTGTGCCGACGATGGTGACAGCCACTGCGTACTCGCTCTATAAAAACAAAGACACACTCTTAAGTGGCACACATGACTTGCTGCCTTTTGGCATTGGTTTTATTGCGTCGTTTCTAGTAGCTTCTTTTGTTATAAAATTCTTTCTCGACTACATCAAGAAACACTCTTTCTCCCCTTTTGGTTTCTACAGAATCATCTTGGGCGTCGTAGTTATAGTAATGTTTTTATAACCCCGTTAGGTCGTTCTACGTTAGGGAGTTAGGTGACACCTGTACTGGATTCCGCCTAACGAAGAACGTCCTAACTACCTACCTGGGCAACTATCTATCTTCTATACTTCCGAGCAATCTTAACCCTGTTTAACTCTCGTTCAATCGTACTTTCAATTCTTCCAATATCTAAGTCTTCTTCTTTTTCATTCTTCATTTCTTCTGCACGCTTGATTGCCTGTTCTATTTTTTCTGTATCGAGCTCATCTACCTTATCTGCACTTTCTAACATCACGACCACCTCAGTGATTCCTTTACGGTGAGGGCGTACGTTAACAAGACCCTTATACACAGCAAAACCAAAACCTGTCCCCTCTCTCTTCACTGTCATTTCTCCCGCCTTGATGGTTGCTACAATTGGCACGTGCTTATTAAGCACGGTGATCATACCGCTTACAGTTGGAAGGGAGACGCTTGTTACTATCTCGTCTACCAATATTTTATCTGGGGTTACGACTTTGAGTTTTAACATGGTGGAAGGTTATATGTGAAAATCTGAGAAATTAGTTTTAGATGCGAGGCGCAGATGATTTTTGTGACCAAGGTGTACTCATATTGTACTCCGCCGGAACAAAAATCTTCTGGAACGAAGCAGATGAAATTAATTTGTCTGATTTTGATGCTTAGCTACGACGTCATCAATAGATCCCTGCATATAGAAGTACTGCTCTGGGATATGGTCATGCTTTCCTTCAAGGATTTCCTTAAAGCTTCGCACTGTGTCCTCACGCTTTACGTAGACCCCCTTAGCTCCAGTAAATTGCTCAGCTACGAAGAAAGGCTGTGATAAGAACTTCTGAATACGACGAGCACGTGCAACTGTCTTCTTGTCTTCATCTGAAAGCTCGTCCATACCGAGGATTGCAATGATGTCCTGGAGGTCCTTATAACGCTGGAGCACCTTTTGTACACCACGTACCACATCATAGTGTTCCTGCCCTACAATATCAGCCTGGAGGATGGTTGACGATGAGTCGAGCGGGTCTACAGCTGGATAAATACCGAGCTCAGAGAGTGGGCGTGAGAGCGATACCGTTGAGTCGAGGTGAGAAAACGTTGTAGCAGGAGCCGGGTCAGTAAGGTCGTCTGCCGGAACGTATACCGCCTGAATAGATGTGATTGACCCATTCTTAGTTGAAGTGACACGCTCTTGTAGTTGTCCCATCTCTGTTGCAAGTGTCGGTTGATACCCTACCGCAGATGGCATACGGCCAAGAAGAGCTGACAGCTCAGAGCCCGCCTGAGTAAAGCGGAAGATGTTGTCCACGAAAAGCAGGAGGTCTTTCTTTTCTTCGTCACGGAAGTACTCCGCCATAGAAAGAGCCGAGAGCGCAACACGAGCACGTGCTCCTGGTGGTTCATTCATCTGACCGAACACAAGCACTGTCTTATCGAGTACGCCTGATTCTTCCATTTCACGATAGAGGTCGTTCCCTTCGCGAGAACGTTCACCAACACCTGCGAAGATTGAATACCCCCCGTGCTCCTGAGCGATGTTGCGGATGAGTTCCTGAATCACCACCGTCTTACCAACGCCTGCACCACCGAAGAGCCCAACCTTGCCACCCTTAAGGAATGGACAAATGAGGTCTACCACCTTGATACCAGTTTCAAGCACTTCTGCCTTTGTTGATTGTTCGTCAAAAGTAGGGGCGGCTCGGTGGATCGAGTACTTTTTCTTTGTGACCACCTCTGGTTTCTGGTCAATTGCATTACCTGTTACATCAAACATTCGCCCTAGAATCTCAGGACCAACTGGTACTTCAATCTGAGCACCAGTATCTACTACTTCCATTCCACGTGTGAGACCATCTGTTGTAGACATAGCAACAGCGCGCACGTCGTTGAACCCTAAGTGCTGAGCGACTTCTAGAGTCAAAGTGGTTCCGTCTTGGCGCGTAACTGTAAGCGCATTCTTAATAGGAGGAACAACTCCGTCAAATGTTGCGTCTACGACTGGCCCGATAATTTGTGTGATTTTTCCTTTCATAATTGTTGGTTGATAGTTTGGTGATTGGTAATTTTGGTTCGTACTCAGGTGGTGATACCGAGTAATTCTTTTAGTTCTTTTCTATAGTTTTCGCTATATTTTGCTTTTATTAAAATTGGGTACAGTGTCGGATTCTTAAACTTTATATCTTCAATTATTTCTAAAATCTCTTCTAGCGTCTTTTCTTCAATTTCTATCTTCTCTCCTGGATCCAGTTTTTGCTCCCTATCTCTCTTTGCCCCTTTAGCAATAAAAATATGGTAATCAAAATCAACTGAGGAACCAGCCGACTTTGTGTACCAGTGAGCAAAGGATGAAGCCTTGTAACCTGTCTCTTCTAGTAGCTCTCTTTCTGCGCACAAAAGCGGAGAATCATTTTCTTCTAATGTGCCACTTGGAAACGTATACACTAAAGGCTTGCCAGACTGTTCCTCCTTCAGAAATAGAAGCTTACCGTCATCCGTCACTGTAATTATTGTACTGACATCATTTCTCGTGACTGACTCAAATATTTTCGATGACCCATCAAAAAGTTGCTGTTGCCACTGCCAGACGGAAAACCTCTCCCCTTCGAAAACTTTCTTTGCATTGTCTGGAATTTTTTTCATACTAGTTATTAGCAAGTGCCGCAGCTCCACCTACAATTTCTGATATCTCTTGAGTTACTGCACTTTGGCGAGCACGGTTATAGTAGAGCTTGAGATCCTTTTGTAGCTCATTAGCATTATCAGTCGCTGACTTCATAGCAAACATGCGAGCAGAGTGTTCTGATGCATAACTCTCAAGAATCGCACCGTAGATGAGATTATGTACCATCATGGGCACAATGGTTGAGAGCACTGAGTCCTGATCCGGCTCATAGTTGTAACGGGGCTCTCCACGAGAATCAAGAGGTTGTTCTTCACCAAACGGCAGGAGCTGAAGAACCACAGGCTCAAATGAAGATGCGCTCACATAGTCAGTATAAATAATACGGACTGTACCAATCTTTTTCTCCTTATACCAATCAACGATTGTGTTAGCAACAACACGCGCATGGTCCCCTGTTAGTACTGGATGATTAAAAGATGCGAGTGTTTCTACATGAAGCTTCTTAGCCACTTTCTCTGCGTACTTGCCAAAGGTAACCATTTTTAGATTCTTTCTTTCGGCTTCTGTGTATGCTTCAAGTAGCTTGCGATATACGTTCACATTAAAGCCCCCACACAACCCTTTGTTAGAGGTCACCAGTATAACGAGTTCAGTTTCTACGCCATTATGTGTAAGAAGTTCATGACGCATCAGTGGGTCAAGTGACATGTCTTCTAAGATATGCGCAGCCTCTTCATGGAAAGGTCGAAGGGTAAGGGCTTGGTCAATCGCCTTCTTCATCTTGGCAGCAGAAATCATCTCCATCGTTTTGGTGATTTTTTTGATACTGCCGACACTTTTTATTTTTTGGCGGATTGCTTTTGTTTGCATCTTATTTACGTTTTTGGACGAGTGGCGTTACCTCGCCCTTCTTATTGCACGTTCTAAGCACTACGGGTTTGTGTATAGGATGTGAGAGCTTCTTTAAGAGCACTCTCGGTTTCATCATCCCAACCCTTATCAATCAGCTCTAGTGTCCCTCTGTGAGAGAGGTCGAGATACTCATGCATTCCCTTTTCCCATTTTGCGATGTCTGTTACTGCAACTGTGTCTAGAAAGCCATTGTTCACCGCATACACTGACGCAATCTGAAGCGCGGTCTTGATTGGGTTACCATTTGACTGCTTGAGCATCTCGGCTGTTCGCTTCCCTCGTTCGATTGTCTTCTTGGTTTCGTGATCGAGGTCTGAGTCAAATTGTGCAAATGATTCAAGTTCACGATATTGAGCCATCGCCAGCTTCATCTTACCGGCATTTTTCTTCATTGCCTTTGTCTGAGCTGACCCACCTACACGCGACACTGAGAGTCCAACGTCAATCGCTGGACGCATACCCTTATAGAAAAGGTTGGAGTCGAGGAATATCTGACCGTCAGTAATAGAAATAACGTTTGTTGTAATATACGCA
>CAYXWO010000051.1:0-5805 GCA_964468825.1 uncultured Candidatus Saccharibacteria bacterium
GTGTAGCGTGTAGCGTGTAGCGTGTAGCGTGTAGCGTGTAGCGTGTAGCGTGTAGGAGATTATAGGAGCGGGCATAACTGCACGCAAGCACATAGTAGGTATATCTGTGCTCTATGCTCTATATTTTATGCTATGTATTTCCTATACCCTAACCACTATACGCTACCCAAGAATAAGAAAACCCCTTGCATTCTAGGCTCAAGTGTTGACTTAAGCACAGGATGCAAGGGGTTTGTAGGATGGGTGGTCTTTTGACACAGGTTTCACAACCCGAATCGTAGATCTTCCCTAAAAAACTAAAGAGCGAGCTATGTTTTGTATTTGATGCAAACCAAACCTCTGATATAGAGATTCATTATGGTGCGGATTTAATTTTTGATTAGTATCCGCTATGGTGAAAGAACAATTTCTTGGTAGAGGTCGCACGACATCCGAATTGTTCCCGATGATCGCACGGGTAAGCGTGGACGGCACGTCTTCTACCCTGTCCTTAATAATACTCTATGTGTCTTTTATGTAAAGTGGGTAGGTGTGGATAAGTCCTTTATATTTTTTATCGGATGTTCCCCATATTAAAAAGATTGTCTTTTCCTTTTGATTGCAATGTCTTTTTGGGGAGAGTAGTCTAAGTCTTGTATGCGATTACATCGCTTCTATGTAGAACAACCCCTTGGTGAAGACGAGTTACACATAGACGAAAGAGAATTGGTGCACCAATGGTCTTCTGTGTTTCGTTACACGACTGGAGACTCGGTGCTCCTTTTCTCTTTAGAGTCCTCCTACGACTACGAATACTCTATTTCGGCGATAACTAAGACTTCCGCCTCTCTTTCATTTATTAAAAAATCTCCTAACTTTTCTTCTAAAGAAAAAAGGGTTCTTTACATGGCTCTTGTGAAGAAAGACACCTTCGAGACAATAGCTCGCCAGGCAACTGAGCTTTTGGTGACAGATATTATTCCGGTTGCAGCAGCTAGGTCCGAAAAGAAGAATCTTAACTTTGAGCGACTCAGATCAATAGTGAAAGAGGCGTCAGAGCAGTGTGGTAGGGGTGATGTGCCTACAGTGCACCCAATACTTACATTTAAGAGTGCTGTTGCTTTAGCAGATAGTTCGCATGTTTTGTTCGACAAGAGCGGGGGAAATATACTTCGCGATGATTCTATTAGAAATATTTGGATCGGACCAGAAGGAGGGTGGACTACTGATGAAGTACTTCTCCTTAAAGAAAAGGGGGTGCAGGTGCTATCGCTCGGTAACTCTGTCCTGAAAGCTGACACGGCGGCAACTGTGGGGATGACTCGGGCTTTTCTTTTGTAAATTGCTGCTACACTGGTAGTTATATGATGGAACAACCAAAGGGAATGGGGAGCGACATTGTGCCGATTACTAATACAGATAATAGATCGGGCAAAAGAGTACTTCGCACGCCAGGTGGTGAGAGAGACTTTTCAGTACACCCTTCTAACGATGGTGCTTTTGGTAAATTAATAACAACTGGTGAATACCCGGGCACCCTAGCAGATGCTCGCATACAGGAACCTGCAGCGAGTGTGGTGCGTGAAAAAGCGCCGGAAGGACCACACATCGCTAACCCGGAACGGGCAGAAGAAGCTCTTGCAAGACTTGAAAAGGTGAAGGCAAATCAAGGGGGCTTTTTTAGGAAGCTCGGCGAGAGGATGGGTATCTCACCAGAACGAATGGACGACATTGATGCGAAAAGAAAAAAGTATTGGGGGGAGTATAAAAAAATGGACCCGAAAACAAGACTAGCAATTGGTCTTACGTTAACAGCTGGAAGCATGATCGGGGCGGCCTCTGGTGCAACTCTTTTGGTTGGGGTCATTGGAACTGCTCGCTTAGTAGCGAAAGGTTTATCTACTGCTATTATGTATGATCTCCTAAATGAAAAGCTAGAGAAAAAATATGCAGAGTTGGGAGATGTGTCCGAGACGAGAAAAAAAATAATGAAACTAGGAGCGCTAGCTACGGCAGGTCTTGTTAACTTCGCACTACCGGACGCTATAAACAACATACTCGAAGCAACAAACGCTTTTAGTCAATTAGAGCATGCTGCTGCATGGGCTGGTGGCCTGCTCAACAGAGAAACTTCAGCAGTCTCACTAGAAGATAGCTTGGGCGCTAATGAAGCAATAGTTGCTGATGATAAGAATTATAGCAATGAGCAGAGAGAGGCGATTGCGGCATACCGAAATGAAAACTATGGGCATGAGGGGCGTCATGAGAGGGGCGCTGCAACCCCTCTAGCACGAGAACCTATTTCAAAACCATTGGCCTCACCTGTTATACCTGCAATTGAGCCGAGCGGATTTGACGCAGCATCAGCTCCTCCTGTTGGGTCTATCGAATCAGTAGATAGAAATGGCAACTTGCAGGGCTGGACTCTCCCGGACGGAAGCTTTATGAAGCCTGATGGAACCATTAGTGCGCCGGGTGTTCAGGCCATCACCCCTGATGACTGGGTAGATCCAGTAGCGACTGGAGAAAAAACTGTTTATGGTCAAACAACAACAGAGACTCCTGTAGTAAGTGATGTAGTTAGTGATAAGTTTACTCTCGGTGTTGAGGAAAGTTTCGTAGTGTCAAAAGAAGCTCCGGTAAGTGTGACCGCCACACCTCAAGGAGACGGGTGGGGAACCTCTGACGGTTCTCAGCTTGTCACTTCCGATGGAGCACCTATCCAATCAGGAGCATCAGCAGGAACTGGGAGTGTTACTCCGGAGCCCAAAGTAAATACATTCGTAAAAGCTGATGCTGTGGTTGCTGAAAATACCATAACCACGACTGCGCCTGGTAATCAGATATCATTCGCCCCAAACACCACCCTGTCGACGCAAGATATGGGCAACCTTTCCGCTCTGAATACTATTACTGGTACAGAAAGGTTCGACACTGCACTTACTTCGGCAGCTAAGGAGATTGATAGTGCTAAGAGTTTCCTTAGCTTTGGAGATGGTAGCGATACGATAAAAAATTCATTTATATCAGTACTACAGAATAACCCATCTGTGAGTGTAAATACCTTACTCACAGCAGACCCTTCTAATCTTTCAGGAAGAGAAATTGCTTCATTAAAAGAGGCTCAGGGGATTCTAAAAAGAATTATCCCTGAAGATGTCTTGGCGCAGAGTAGTGTTCGAGAATCAAGTGTCGTGAGCGTATTACAAAATAACTTCACAGCATAATATATGGAAGAAATAGAAGCACTGATTGAGAAAGAACTCAATCTTGAAGGTGTTGATCAAGAAACGAAGAATAAGATAATCACCGAGCTTGGTGAGATTATCCTAGAAAGAGCTCTCACTATTGTTTTGGCGAAAGATGAGGGCGGTCAAATGGAAAAACTAATTGAGGAAGGGAAGCTCGGGGAAGCTTTTGATTACGCAGAACAAAACTTCCCTTATCTTGAAGAAATCCTGGAAGCCACAGCGAGTGAAGTTATCCTAGAGTTCACTTCTGCCGCGTGATACAATTACTAATAGCCAATTAGGGCTAATCTTATCTATATACTTATCTTTATTATGAAGAAAATAAATTACGCTCTCGTTTCTCGTTCACTTATTGCACTTCTTTTCGTTTTTGCTGGTATCGGAAAAATAATGGGCTTCTCTGCCTTTGCTTCATCACTTGGACAGATGAACCTTCCTATGCCGATGCTTGCTGCACTCATAGTCGTTATCATTGAAATCCCAGTAGCACTTGCCTTTGCTTATGGATATAAGACTAAGGAAACTGGATATGCCCTCATCGCCTTCACTGTTCTTGCAACACTCATCGCTCATCGTGACTTCGCTAACCAGATGAACGTGATTATGTCACTCAAGAACTTAGCGATTGTTGGTGGTATCATGTCTGCGATTGCTTGCTCATGTGGCAACTGTATAGTACACGGTAAGAAGGACTAGTAGGTAGTTAACTACGAAATAAAAGGGCGACCGCTACGCGGTCGCCCTTTTATTTATACTGCACAAACTTATTAGAACAAGCAGGGTTGCTTACTTAGATTCTTCCAGGAATCTAAACACCTTGTCGTTGGTAAGAGTCTGATAAAGGTAAGCCTTTGCTCTCTCCTCGTCTGCGTCTTGCACCTCAGCCAAGAGACGAATAAGCTCTACTTCTATTTCTGCTTCAGTTGCTTGAAGCTTTTCTACTTCTGCAATCTTGTGAAGGACGAGCTGACTCATAGCACGCTTCTCTGCATCTTTTCTCCAGGATTCTTTAATCTCACCTTCTGTCTTCTTAGCGTGAGCGAGGTAGTCCTCCCATGTTCCTCCAAAGCGGGTGATATCGGCCTTGAACTGATGCATCATATTAGAGAGCTCTCCTTCTACCATTGCGTCAGGGATGTCGGCCTTTGCCTCTGTTATCAGCTTATCGATGATTGTCATACGTAACTTCTCGCGAGCCTTCTGCTCTTTCTCAAGCTTGAGGTTTTCTCCTACCTTCTTCTTAAGATCTTCAAGTGTTTTGAAAGATTCACCAAATGATTGGGCGAACTCATCATTAAGCTCTGGCAAGGCCACATTCTTGTCATCTGCCTTAGTGTGATCATGCTCATGTGAGTGGTCGTGCCCCTCATGATCGTGATCATGGTGGTGATGCTCGTCATTGTATTTAGTGCGACCTTTACGGAGTTCTTCGAGAACATTCTGTACATCTTCTTCTTTTATCTCGATTGTCTCACCATCCTTTGCTGCGTCTTTTGCAATCTTTTTATATTCAGGGAGAGTGACTTCTGGCATCACAGGTACGGTAATGGTTGCTTCAAATGGGTTACCTTTAGCAATCTTTGTGATTGTGACGTTCGGCTGAGCAACAGGGTTAATCTTATGCTCATCTACTGCCTTTATATATGCGTCACGAAGAGCCATGTTTGCCATCTCTTCAAGAACGATCATCTCACCATACTTCTTCACAACCATGTCTTCTGGAGCATTTCCTTTACGGAACCCGTCGATTTCAATTTCCTTCTGGATAGCAGCAAAAGCTTTTGCGTGATAGCTTTCGAACTCTTCCGCCTCTACTGTTATCTTTATTTCTACTTCCGACTTAGGAAGATTTTTCTTTTCAAATTTCATAAGGAGAGCTCGGTCGTTAGGGGTTAAGGTGTTTGATAGTACCAAATTAATAACCCATAAACAGACCTTATTTTTAATTACTTGTTAAATTCTTTCTTGTAGAGATTAATAGATTCTACAACTACTTCTTTTGCAGCCTTTGCATCTCTCACTGTTGGAATGGTTACTACCTTGTTCTGAAGTTTTTTGTAGTTCTCATAGAAGTGAGTGACCTCTTTAACAAAGTGTGGGTTCACATCGGAAAGATCCTTCACATGATTAAAACGTGGGTCACCTACTGGAACCGCAATTATTTTTGCGTCACTTTCTCCTGAGTCGACCATGTCCATAACAGCTACTGGTCGGACATCAACCAAGATGCCTGGCAAAAGAGGAGAGGTTGTCATAACAATCACGTCCAGTGGGTCGCCGTCATGCCAATGTGTCTGTGGTACGAATCCATAGTCAAACGGGAATGTCTGTGCCGTGTGTGATACGCGGTCAAGTTTAATAAGTCCAGTCTCTTTATCAAGTTCATACTTGTTAAGTGAGCCTTTGTTGATTTCAATGACTACAGTGATTTCATTTGGAACGTCTGCTCCTGGGGTAATATCGTGAAGTAAATTCATATATTAGTTGATGGTTACTGGTTAATAGTTACTTGGGTGAAGTAGTGTATCGGCTACCTGCTACCTGCTACCTATTTAGGTTCCTCTTCTTTTGCAGC
>CAYXWO010000052.1:0-5703 GCA_964468825.1 uncultured Candidatus Saccharibacteria bacterium
CGCCCTATGCACTTCAAGGAAGTTGCGCAGGAGATTAATAAGACGTTTGGTAAGCGTGCACACGTTGCTACCTGTCACAATGAGCTCATTAAAGATACCCGCTTCGTACTCGTTGGTCGCGGTATGTATGGTCTTAAGGATTGGGGGCACACAGGCGGTGTTGTGCGTGACGTTATCATAGAAGTTCTCAAGGAATCAGGACGCCCACTCCCTAAGGACGAAATCACCAAGAGAGTCCTCGCCAAGAGAATCGTCAAGCCTAATACTGTTTTAGTTAACCTTCAGAATACAAAGTTTTTCAGAAAGGTTGCAGGAGAATACACTCTCGCATAATTGATATTTAGATGTATAGACTAAAAATAAACACCAGAACCTTCTGGTGTTTATTTTTACCAACACAATCTCGTTAGATCAAAGTTGGCCCATGGTATACTTTCTCTACATATGCAATTTGTTATAGACATGGGTCTAGCCCTACTATACTTCGTTATCTTTCTCCTTCTTTGTGCGTGGTCCTGGAGATTCTGGGTGATGTACATACAGCAAAAACACCTCAACTCAATTGATTGGTTAATGTTAGAGGTTAAGCTCCCTCGCGAAATCAATAAGTCTCCGTATGCAGCCGAGCTCGCCATCTCTTCACTCCTACAGAGTGGGGGCTTAAGTAACAAGTACGGCAAGTACTTTAAAGGAAATATGCCCGTCTTTGGCTCGCTTGAAATTGCTTCCATGGAGGGGGTGATTCATTTTTATATTCGTATCCAGCGCAAATTTAAAGCATTGGTGGAGTCTAATTTTTATGCACAGTACCCAGGTATTGAACTCATTGAGGTAGATGATTATACAAAAGCTATTAGATACCATCATCTTACCAATGATGTTTCTTGCTGGGCTGGTACCTTTAACCTCTCTAAGTCATGGAAACCAACTAACCCCAAGACTGGTAAAAAATTTAAGGACGGTGGTAGTGAGACGGATATTCCAAAAGATGATAAAGAAGAATATACAATGAAGGCTGATTTCCTTCCACTTAAGACATATGTAGACTATGGTCTTGATAAGGATCCTAAAGAAGAATTTAAGATAGACCCGCTAGCTCAGCTTATAGAAGTGATGGGAGGAATAGGAAAAGGAGAGTATTACTGGTATCAAGTCATCGTCCAAGATGAAAGTCTGTATGACGATAAAAAATGGCCAAAGCTATATGTTAATAAAGTTACTCATGAGCACGTAAGTCTCTCTCAAATGGCGGACGCACGAAAAAAGCAAATAAGAACGAGTGGATACATTTTTAAGGGAGACAAGGTGACAGATGAGTATGGTGAGGTGAGGACGAAGAAGGTGGAGGTAGGCAAGGATGAGTATAAAGAAGTTCCGGTTACTTATCAGGTAGATAAGGTTGTACCCAAAAAAGAGATGGAGCTTACCGCTGATGAAAAAGATGAACTCGAAGGCATTAATAAGAAACTTTCCAAGCCTCTCGTTGCAGCGGTGGTACGCCTCGTTTATGTCACCAAAAAGGAGAGGTTTAATGGAAATCATGTTCAAACAGTACTATCTTTTCCGAAGCCTTTTAAAGGTGTTAATGGGTTTGCTCCTAAGGTTACCGATCCATATGACTTCCCCTGGCAAAACTTTATGAATCGTAGAGTGCCCTGGAGAACAGAAGAGATGTTTGAGGCATATGTTGAACGTGAAGGGTTCTTCCCGCACATTAAACAAAGAGACATTCTTGATAAGTGGGAAGATACGTTCTTCTGGTCTACATCTATGAAATCAAGAAAAGTTTTCCGTATGATATACGAAGCTATTTTTTACCCATTCAACCATCCTGCTCCAGAAGAAGTGTCTGTATACAACCTAGAAGAAATCGCTACGCTCTGGCATCTTCCAGGGTCTACAGTTGGCACACCTACACTTCCTCGTATTGATAGCAATAAGGGTGTCGCACCAGTTAATCTTCCGCTCTAGCTCTCTATGTATAAAGACAATGCTCTTAAAAAAATAGTTGCGATAACGCTTCTGATTGGGGTGCTTGTGGTCGCATACCCACTCTTTAGTCCAATAGTGATAGAAGGTAAAAAAATTTTTACAATCAACGAAGGGGAAAGTCTTAAAAGTTTGTCGGCTCGCTTAGAAGAAGAGGGTCTCGTTACATCTTCAACGTTACTTCGCATGTATCTTTCCTTCAATGACAAGGATACAAAGGTACAGCTAGGTGAGTACGAGTTCATGGGGAACGTTAGTCTGTTTTCCTTGGCTCACCAGATAACAGACGAAGGTCCTAAAAGTCCGCTCCTATCGGTTACCATTCCAGAAGGGAGCACTTCGCTTGAAGTGTTTCAGATTTTTGTAAAAGCACTCCCTTCACTTAATAAAGATACTTTTTCCAGTTTGGTTGAAAGCAGCAATCTAAATGGTAAGTTGTTTCCCTCAACGTACCACCTTTTACCGTCATATCAAGAAGCAAATGTCATTTCTCTAATGAGTGATGTTTACCTTAAAAAAGTTGGGCCTATAGTAAAAGATGCTGTGCCGCCTGAGCCTCTTACAAAAGAGAGTGATGTCATCATACTTGCCTCTATTTTGGAAGGTGAAGCGAATACCGAAAAGGATATGAAGATAGTTGCAGGGATTTTGCTTGAGAGAATGCGTATAGGAATGCCACTACAGGTAGATGTTGCCTTGGAGACATACAAAGAAAAAGGGCTACCCAAAAGGCCGATTAATAACCCAGGACTCGTTGCAATAAATGCAGTTCTCGACCCTACGTATACAGAATATCTTTATTATATTACTGGTAATGATGGAGAAATGTATTATGCTAAGACCTTTAATGACCATAAGCGTAACATTCAAAAGTACTTAAAATAAAAGAGCGCTTGTTCATCCTTAATGAGTCGTGGTATTCTGTCATGTACTCTTTACTCGACTTATTATTCTCACACCAAGAACGTCACTTATGAAAACCCACAACCTAGCATTTATCGACACTGAAACAACGGGTATTGACCCTATGCGCCACGAAATTATTGAGCTCGCAGTCATTATCGCAAAGCAAGTAGAGCGTCCAGGGAGGGGTCCTAAGCTAGAAATTCTAGAGGAGTGTGAGTGGAAGATTAAACCTCTTCATATGGAGCGTGCTGAACCAGAAGCGCTCCGTGTTAATGGGTACAACGAAGTAGACTGGATGTTCGCAATCGATAGAAAGAAGGCGATGGAAGAATTCGCCAAGAAGACAGAGAGTTGTATTTTCGTTTCTCACAATATCACTTTTGATTATGCTTTCGTAATGAAAGCATTCGAGGAGACTGGGGTAGATAATCGTATGCACTATGGCAAGTTAGATACCATCTCAATGGCAGTAGCGCGACTTTATGACGCACCGCAGGCAGATAAGTTCTCGCTCAAGTCACTATGCGCTCTCATGAAGGTAGATAATACTAAAGCACACACAGCGCTCGCAGATACGAGAGCTCTCGTTGAGGTATACAGAAAGATGATGGGCGCCTAAAACCGTTACTTTTCTACCCAAATCTCTGTTAAAGACCAATTAATATGTGGTGGAGTAAAGGGCATATTTTTGCTATACTACGGCAATTGGTCTTAACTAAAAGAACTCATGTCTACAGCTAAAAAAAGAGAGGATGGACACATCGAAAAGATTATTGTAAAGGGGGCAAGAACGCATAACCTCAAGAATATTACAGTAGAGATGCCTCGCCACAAGATGATTGTATTTACTGGCCTTTCTGGGAGCGGTAAGTCTTCGCTTGCGTTTGATACCATCTTCGCAGAAGGGCAGCGTAGGTACGTTGAATCACTTTCCGCGTATGCACGTCAGTTCTTGAATCAAATGCAGAAGCCAGACGTAGATGAGATTTCAGGACTCTCTCCCGCTATTTCTATCGATCAGAAGTCTGCTGGACGTAACCCACGATCAACCGTTGCCACTATCACAGAGATATACGATTATTTGCGTGTTCTTTATGCTCGTGTCGGTAAGCCATATTGTGTTGATTGTGGAGCAAAGATTCAGAAACTTTCTAACGAGGAAATCATCAATTTTATCACTGACAAGGTTAAAGCGGTAGATTACAAAAAGGTAAAGACAGAGCTCATGGGTGTGCCATTTTCACACGCAGAGATACACATCTTGGCTCCGATGGTGAGAGGCAGAAAAGGTGAGTACTACCAGATGCTCTACGACTTTTTAGGTAAAGGCTACACTGAAGCGCTTGTTGACGGCGAACGAAAGTCACTTCGAGAGCAGATTGTCCTAGATAAGAACAAGAAGCACGAGATCTCAGTTATTATCGACTCTATTGCGATAGATGATTTTAAAAGGAAAGAGTCACAGAAGGACGCACTTACTAGACTCTCAGAAAGTATCGAGCGCGCACTTCACGAGGCGGAGGGGTTGCTTGAGGTTGAAATCTTGGGAGAAAGAACTATTATGAGTGGCAAGTTTATGTGTGCTCATTGCGGGTTCTCGTTTCCCGAAATTGAGCCGAGACTCTTCTCTTTTAACTCACCATACGGTGCATGCGCTACATGTAATGGACTTGGCACTAAGTACTTTGGAGGGCTCGATGAGTGCGACGATTGTGGGGGGAAACGTCTTCGTAAGGAGTCATTAAACGTCTATCTCGATGATGTTGAAAAGATTAATATTGTTGATATTACTGCTCTCAGTATTAACGAAGCGAAAGAATATTTTGGGAGACTTCCGCTTTCTAAAAAAGAACAAGAAATAGCTTCTGTGATAATCAAAGAAATTGAGTCACGTCTCGATTTTATGCTAAACGTGGGGCTTAACTATCTCGCTCTTAACCGAAAAGCCGACACACTCTCTGGTGGTGAGGCGCAGCGTATTAGGCTCGCATCTCAGCTTGGAAGTCAGCTGGTGGGGGCTCTTTATGTTCTTGATGAACCAACGATCGGTCTGCATCAGAGAGATAATGATCGCCTCATTAAGACACTAACTCACTTACGAGACATTGGTAACACAATCCTTGTGGTTGAGCACGATGAGGACACAATATTTGCATCTGATTATATTATTGATATCGGTCCAAAGGCTGGTGTGCATGGTGGAGAGGTGGTGGTGGCTGGGTATCTCGACGAGCTCCTGACAGCGCCACGTAATAAGTCAGGAAGCTTGACCCTTGCTTATCTTCGCGGAGAAAAGGAGATTCCAGTTCCTGTGAGACGTCAGATAGATAAAGGAACAATTCGTGTAAAAGGTGGTCAGATTTTTAATATCAAAGATCTTAACGTGAACGTCCCTCTCGGAAGAATGAACGTCATCACAGGTGTATCTGGTTCTGGGAAGAGCTCTTTCATGTATGAAATTCTCTATAAGAATCTACTTGCGCGCCTAGAGAGGAAGCATCGTACTGTTAAGATTTTTAATTGTGAAGAGTTTACAGGAACAGAGTACGTATCTCGTGTTGTTCTTATCGACCAATCACCAATCGGTCGCACACCTCGCTCTAACCCGGCAACATATACTGGCGCTTGGACACATATTCGAGACCTGTTCGCAGAGAGTGAGGAGTCTCGTATTAGAGGGTGGAAGGCATCGCGTTTCTCTTTCAACGTGAAGGGTGGTAGGTGTGAGGCGTGCCAAGGTAATGGAGAAATAGCAGTAGAAATGCACTTCCTTCCGACAGTGTATGTTGAGTGTGATGTCTGCCAAGG
>CAYXWO010000053.1:0-5330 GCA_964468825.1 uncultured Candidatus Saccharibacteria bacterium
ATGTGAGCGTAGTGACGAGCGTCAGTCCAGTATTCTGAGTGAGAAAGCGAAATAGTAATACCACGAGCCTTTTCTTCAGGTGCCTTGTCGATATCATCTACTCCCTTTGTCTTGATAGTAGTATCCTTAAGGTGAAGAACGTTTAAAATACCTGCTGTAAGGGTAGTCTTACCGTGGTCTACGTGGCCAATGGTTCCTACGTTTACGTGTGGTTTTGATCGATCAAATGCGTCTGCCATATGTTTTTGTGTTGTCGTGCCGTCTCCAGTTTATTGAAGAGGTATTGGACTTTAAATTAAATATCTTTTAGTAAAATAACAATAATGCACACTACTTAGCCAAGCAATAAGAAAAGTAGTTGCTAAGTGAGTCATGCAATCTTATCACATTTTTTCAAAACACGCAAATACATTAGTCTGAATTTAGGAGTTGGTCATTAGGAAAGTTGGGGGGTGCTCTAATTTTTACTTTTTGTACAAGAATTTCTTGTTTTCAGCTTTTTCTTATGGAAAACCTAGTAGGTATTGCTATAAAATACAAGAAACAGTACACAAGGAGAATTTTCAATAGAGGAGAGAGTAAAGTCTTCATCAGGGTCCTATAAAAAAGGGCCCCTTGGCAGAGGGGCGCCAAGGGGGATGGGCTTTTCAGACAAAAGCAAAGAAGGGCAGATTTTTTGGAGTGCTGGCCTTCACATATTCGAATCTCTGCTCTTCGAGCGTCCTTCTCTGATCGCTCGGAAGGTCTGAGGCGAGTAAGCGGTCAATGAGCTTGATGGCCTGCTCAGCCAAGGCGCGACTTTCCTCGCGTGAGGCAGAAAGCTCTTCTTCTGCAACAAACCCAACGACGCCGAAGAGTTTTGCAACTCCGGACCTGAACCATTTTTTCATTTATTGCTCCAGTAGTGAACGAATCTTCAAATTATATCACTTATAGGAGACTAGTCAAGTTCTCTTTTGAATACCTAGCACTACCGAAACTCAAACACCTTTTCTTCAAAATTCTTTATCTTTCCTTTCGCGTCTACCTCAATTCCCTCCTTTTTATAGAGCTTCATTCGCTTTGCCTTATATTCATCATTAACCCATATCGTTCCGTTCGCGTAGACGATTCTATGAAAAGGAAGATTTTTCTCCCCTTCGTTATACGCTTTGGCCAAAATCCCTGTAATTGATTGTGACGCCATGGGGCCTGCGCCGCACGCACGAGCAAGTCTTCCATATGTAGTAACCCGTCCCGCAGGAATACTGAGAGCTGCTTCGACGACTCTCTGACTAAAGGTTTTCATGCTACGGAGACGCTGAGAATGATATCTCTTTAATTGGTAAGTTAATTTCCACATTCCCCAACGTATCTTTCAACAGGAATTCCCCGGAATAGGCAACCTGTCCTGCCTCGTCCACTGAGACGTTACCAACATCTGCATAGAGATCATAGTATCTGGAGTTGTTTTCCGGAAGAGATGTATCTGAGAGGCTAAAGGCGAGACCTGACCCACTTATTGTCTTATTTGAAACTAAATCCTTTAGTTTCAAATTCGTTATTTTTCCTGGAAGCTTAGAAGAAGTACTGCTAGCGCGGAGTGTAAGAGACTTAAGGACGCCAGGTAAAGAGGTGCTCACTGTTATAGTACCAAGCTTCACGTTAGTTGAACTAGCGGCTACAGTTGTGTTAGCTCGCGCAAGAATAGATGATGTTGTAAAGCTCTTAACTGAGAGGTAGACGACGTTACTTTCGCCGCCTGCTGTTTTTATTTGGACTGAATAGTCACCGGTTGGTAACTTTTCTTTACAGCCAACACCACAAGGCAGCTCTACGTTTGTCGTCGAAGCTGCAATCGTAAATGTCTTTCCGTCAGTTGAAGAGAAGCTTCCTGCCTCATATAGTCTTTGGTTAAGTTTTGACTGGAGAATTACGGTGTTGGTGGCAGCAAAGTTCCTTCCTGTGACTAAGATACCCTCCTTTGGCAATGAATCACGAAGAAGAACAGTTCTACTTAAGGTAGTAACAAATGGTATCCCGTACTCCACTGCAGAAACCCTTGTCACCGGCTTACACCCTTGGTTAAAGTTACAGCGGACTTTTATTATCTCTTTGTTGTCAGTTACTTTTGGAGCAATAGTGACATCACCGTATTCTCCACGAAGGAGCGTATACCCTGTCATTGCGCTCGTACTTGCAAGATTCGGTTCACGAGGCACATTAACCAAGTATCCAGGTGAAAGAAAAGCAATATCTACAACGTCCTTACACGGAGAAGCTTGTGTGGTAAGTACCGCCTCTTCAGCAGAAGATGCCATTTCTGTTACCCTTGGTGTAACACATAACTCAACAGGCACAGTAGAGCTAGCCCTAGCTGGCCACGACCCTCGAGAAACAACTATATATTGGTATAAGGAGGATAAAATAGCTTCAGCATCATTGAAACGCTGCTGATTCTTAGAGGACACAGGTGCTGTGGCGACAGGCTTAGCTACAGCAGGTGTAGTTGTCGCCTTAGCTGGTGTTGGTGTAGTCGTTGCAATAACCGGCTTAGGTGTTTCGGTAACAGGCTTGGTAGAGGGTGTTGTTATGCCGCAACTACTTGCCTTAAGTTTTTCTCTTGTGAGCGGACCAGCTGTTCCTGTTTGAGCGATGCCGTTCTCATTTTGAAAGGCAACAACCGCGGCATAGGTGCCTTGCCCAAAGTAGCCATTTGGTGCTGCTTTCAAGTATCCTTTAGCATAAAGATACTCCTGGAGAGAAAGGACTGCAGCAGACTCACTCCCAATCCCAAGACTTTCGGTAAGAGTAGTACATACTATTTTTGTCGGGAGTGTAGTGGTTGCTTTTGAAGTAACCACACTCGTGCTTTCCGTCTTAGGAACTAGCTCGGTCTTTAGTGGAGTAGTTGTCGTTGCTTTAGCAGGAGAGGGTTGGAGTGGAGCCGACGCAGAACATGTTGCGGCTTTTAGTGACGCTCTAGTGACGGGACCAACTACCCCAGTTGGGTTAATACCATTTACCATCTGGTATTCCTTAACCGCTGTGAATGTCCCTGGTCCAAAATAGCTATTTGGCACAGCTTTTAGATACCCCTTCTCATACAAAAAATCTTGTAAGATTTTTACATTACTATTCTCGTCGGTACGAAAAATATTTTCAGAAAAATCGACGCAAGTGAGCGCACTTGCTTGATTTAGTGAAAGCAAAAAGGCAAAAAGTAGTGTGACTTTTTTCATGTCTTTAGTATAACAACGCAAGACACGTTCGCTCTGTTAATAAATAAAGAGCGACGCCTGCGGCGTCGCTCTTTATTTATTAACAGAAACAGAATTACTTCTTATTCTCCGCAATATCCTTTGCGATGTTTGCAGGAACCACATCGTACTTTCCGAATTCCATAGTGAATGTTGCACGCCCTTCTGTCATTGAACGAAGAGAGTTTACATATCCAAACATTTCAGAAAGTGGCACCATTGCACGCACCACCTTGTCCTGTCCACGCTCATCCATTCCTTCGATCTGTCCGCGCTTTGATGATAGGTTACCGGTAATATCTCCATAGAACTTATCTGGGGTAACGATTTCTACCTTCATAATTGGCTCAAGAATAACCGGCTTCGCTTTTGAAACAGCGTCAGCGAGAGCCATGCCGGCTGCGAGCTTGAAGGCAATTTCAGAAGAGTCCACTTCGTGGAATGATCCATCGTACACTTCACATGATACATCCACCATCTTAAACCCAGCGAGAGTTCCACGGTCCATAGATTCACGAAGACCCTTTTCTACTGCGGGTACGAATTCTTGTGGGATGGCTCCACCTTTTAGTGAGTTGATGAACTCAAAGTTATCATAGCGCTTAACGTTCTTTGAGAGATCCTCTGTTGCTACTGAGTAATCAATTGGCTTGATATTGATCTTCACGTGACCATACTGACCACGACCACCTGACTGCTTAATATGCTTACCCTCACCTGACGCTGAGCCAAGGATTGTTTCTTTGTACGCCACCTGTGGCTTACCGGTGTTAGCTTCTACATTGAACTCACGCTTCATACGATCAACGATAATATCGAGGTGAAGTTCACCCATACCTGAGATAATAGTTTCATTTGTTTCTGGATCAGATGCAACACGGAATGTTGGATCTTCGATGGCAAGCTTTGAAAGAGCAATACCCATCTTCTCTTGATCTGCTTTTGTCTTTGGCTCTACACGCATCGAGATCACAGATTCTGGAATAACAATCTTTTCAAGAATAATTGGCTTCTCTTCAGTACACATTGTGTCTGATGTAACTGTGTCTTTAAGACCTACAGCGGCTGCGATTTCACCTGCGTACACCACCTTCACTTCTTCACGCTCGTTAGCGTGCATACGGAGAATACGAGACACGCGCTCCTTCTTATCCTTAGTTGAGTTATAAATATAAGAACCAGCTTCTAGGGTTCCAGCGTATACACGGAAGAATGTAAGCTGTCCTACGAACGGATCTGCCATTGACTTAAATGCGAGAGCAGCAAATGGCGCAGTGTCAGAAACAACAACTTCAGCCTGTTCACCGGTAAGAGGATCGAGTCCCCTAGGAGCAGCAATATCAAGTGGAGAAGGGAGGTAATCAATGACGGCGTCAAGCACAAGTTGCACACCTCGGTTTTTAAGAGATGAACCACAGAATACGGGGAAGAGTTCATTAGCGATAGTCGCCTTACGAACAGTAGCCTTTAGTTCTTCTAGGGTGAACTCACCTCCTTCTAGGTAACGAGTCATGAGATCTTCGTCAGTCTCGACAATCTTTTCAATCATCTCAGCACGGCGCTTCTTAGCTTCGTCTAGGTGTTCAGCTGGAATCTCTACAAAGGAAACATCTTTCCCTTTATCTCCCGTGAACTTAACTTCCTTCATCGTAAGAAGATCAATGATGCCGTCAAAATTTTCTTCTTCACCGATCGGCATTTGCATGCGAACTGCCTTCTTAGAAAGACGATCGAGGATAGACGCGTATGCCTTATCAAAATTAGCACCCATACGGTCAAGCTTGTTGATATAACAAATACGAGGCACCATAGCGTCTGAAGCATATCTCCAGTTAGTTTCTGACTGTGGCTCTACTCCTGCCACTCCATCAAATACCACCACAGCACCGTCGAGCACGCGGAGTGAACGCTTTACTTCAATAGTAAAGTCGATGTGTCCTGGTGTATCAATAATGTTGAAACGACATTTCTTAGAAACATCGTTTGAAGGCATATACGTAGGGCTCCAGAACGCAGTAGTCGCAGCTGATGTGATTGTAATACCACGTTCACGCTCTTGCTCCATCCAGTCCATCACAGTCGCACCATCGT
>CAYXWO010000054.1:0-4944 GCA_964468825.1 uncultured Candidatus Saccharibacteria bacterium
GGTCTCCAATGACATCACCTTCAATCTGGAATCGCTTAGCCCTGTCCTTTGGATCGCAGAACCAGAACTCGCCCTTGTTGGCGTAAAGGAAAATAGCTTCCTTGCGTGAGATTTCTGCCTCCTCTGCTGTGTCTGATGCGTGAAAGGTTCCCGGTATAACCTTACCGTTTAACATATTGCGCATACGTACTTGGTTCTGAGGTTTGCGCTTCTGGGTTCGTGCTACATGAGATTCAAGGATTTCGAAAGGGACATCATCAACGAGGATGAACTTTCGTGGTTTTATTTCATCATAATCAAGGGTTGCCATAGGGGTAGGGTGTAGCGTTTAGGGGTTAGTGTGTAGTAAATTCCAAAACGCGAATGACTAAATTCTACCAAAAATAGGGACTTGTGGCAAAAGGTCTAATACGCTAGGATGAGACCACGACGTATTTCGGCAAAGAAAGGCAAGTCATGGCGAACCATGAAACGTATTCGATTGTTTTCATCGCTAACACGGGGAGAAACGATGTGCCCCTTCCCGACCACCTCCTTGAAGCGCTTGCGCGTTTCCAGAGTGAAAAAATGGGGGGGTGCTCCGCGCTACTGTTTGATTGCGCATGACATGAGCGTTTACCCAGGCGTTAGCGTCCGTTCGCCGTCGCTTGGCTTGAATGGCGACGGACTCTCGATTCAGGGTGCAATGCTCAACATGCTTGGGAAGTTCAATCCAGGCAATTACTGAAGGAGAAATTTCAGTTCCAAAAGCCCCGCATGCGGGGCTTTTTTTAAATACATTGCACACGTTTTCTTGCTACTAACTTTATTGATTTCGATCTGCTGCCCTTTTCTGGTGATAAAAAAGCCATAACTAGTATTTAGTAAGTAATAAGAAAAGTCCATCTTTTAAAAGCCCCTGGGTCAATCCGTAAAAACGCCTTATTTTCCTTGGTCGTACGACTCGAGAGATGTATTAAGTTGTCTACCAACCTTTATAAAAGTAGCGCGTCTGGAGAATTCCTTTAGTTGTCTTGCCCCGATATAGGTACCAGTGCTCCGGAGTGCGCCGAATAGGTCTTGGACAAAGTTTGCGATTGGTCCCTTGTGAGGTATGAGCGCATAACGGCCCTCGCTCGCCCTGTGCGCATCCTTTTTCCCGTACAGTTCGGTCATTGCGTGATTTGAAGAAGAGCCAAAGTACTCTTTAAAAAGTTTTCCATTTTTTTCAACAGTTTTTCCTCCGGATTCCTCAAATCCAGAAAAAAGTGAACCACACATGTTAAAGTCAGCCCCACCACAAAATGCTTTTGCTACACATGATGGGTATTTTTGACCACCGTCTGCAATGATGAGACCTACGCCTTTGTTGTTGGCCATGCCGTGAGCAGCATCAGCACATTCGATAACCGCAGAGAGTTGGGGGTATCCAACACCAGTCATGCGACGGGTGGTGCAGACGGAACCTGGCCCGATACCAATCTTTACGATGTCGGCACCATTTAAAATAATCTCCTCTGTCATTTCATTGGTGACGACATTCCCCGCAATAATAATATGGTCCTTACATAGTGACCTGATAAGCCTTACGGACTCAAGAAACTTTTCAAGATATCCATTTGGTACATCAATACAGATGAAAGAAAAATTCTTGATGAGGTCGTGTTGTACCATTTCTTTGAGCTTTTCAATGTCTTCGTCGCGGATACCAAGTGTATAGGCGATATAATCAGGGTTGCTGAATGTTTTGAAAAACTCTTTATAGTCATCGAGAGAGTAGTACTTATGAAAAGTTGTAATCATCTTCTGCTCGCTCAGTATCCTTGCCATTTCAAATGTTCCGCAACTCGCCATGTTTGCGGTCATGATTGGAATGCCTGTCCACGTCTTAGGAGAGTGGTAGAACTTAAACGTTCGCTCAAGAATGACGTCTTTTCTTGAAGTTAGTATGCTTCGCTTAGGAAGGAGGAGAACGTCATCATAATCGAGTTTTACATCATCAATAATACGCATAAAAGTAAGAAAAGGTTTAACTTGATAAGATTTGTGCCAAGGAGTAGTATATACCCTGAAAGTTCCCGTCGCTAGTCGACATTAAACATGAACAGGAGGTGCCTCATGGCACGTATTACCAAGTACCAGATTGCAATTGCTGGTTGGGCTGGCACGGGCACCACGAGCGCAGCCAAAGGTGTCCTCGCCCGCCTGGGGGAGCAGTGGAGGATCGTCCGTCCAGCAAGCGACACGTTTCGAAAGATGGCAGTCGAGCGCTATCCGAGTGTGGACTCTGGTGAGGCCCTCGCTCTCTTGGAGCGGGACGCATGTGCCGACTTGTCGATCGATAGAGCCTGTGACCAGGCTCTCGCCACGCTAGCCACGAATGAAGAGTTCTTCATAGTGGACGCACGTCTCGGCGCACTTTTTGCGCCAGACGCCCTACGAGTGCTCTTGTACTGCAGAAACGTCCTCCGATATCGGCGGGTGGCAAATCGCGAGGGTGTGATGCCTTGCACTGCCGCTAATCAGACCATAGATCGCGAAGCTTCCGCCAAGGAGCGTTATATGAAGCTCTATGGTGTGACGGTCGAAGGTTTGGAGTATGACCTCCAAATCAATACCGAGCGCATTCCTGAATCTGACGTGATCGATCTGATCGTCAGCAAGTTTCACCAACACGTTTCCTGAAAAGGGATTTACCGTGACCGAAGAAAATGCTAACGCCTCCGCGTGAAGTAGCGCACGGATTGATCTAAGTGGTGTACCGGTGAGATCATCAAAAAGCCCCGCATGCGGGGCTTTTTTAAATACGTTGCACACGTTTTCTTGCTACTAACTTTATTGATTTTGATCTGCTACCCTTTTCTGTGAATTTAAAAAGTCTGTTCTTGCTCTCACTACGAATTCTGCTTTTTCTTTATCGCTTTGTAATACGCCCAAGTAGGTCTGGAGTTTCGCTATGGCATCCATTGTTTCTGGAGTTCTTGTTGTGTTTGTTAGACGATACATCTCTTGTATCGCAGGCATAGCCCACTTGTACGCTTGTTCTCCAGATATAGGTAATTCATTTTCTTGGGTGGGGAGTGATAGCATAACCTTTTTAAAAATAGGACTATCGAACAGATCTACCCTGATAGGGGTTTTGTAGGGAAGCCAAGCCTTATTATCGTCAGGGCTTTTTATAGCTGTTTCGCTAGGTTGTTCCACGCCCCTGATAGTTGGTCTGGGCGTTTCATATGTCTGCGCTGAGTTATTTTGTGGATCAGCTGCTTCTTCTGTGGGTTTTTTTACAGTAGCTGATTTTTTTTCATTTTTACGAAACCAACGTTTAAACCGAGCTTCAATGGCCTCATCTGTCAATGACTCAGGGATTACTTTTTCTACTATGCTCACATAACCACCCCACATTTTTTTGGCAGCTGAACCTAAAAAATTTGAAGCATTGTTTATTTTATTGAGACGACTTTGCAGATGAGTGTCTAATTGAGGAGATGGTTGCTCATGAGTAGGGGTGACCACTATCTTTTTTTGAGGGATAGATACAACATCTTGTTGCGCAGGTGGATTGCTAGGCGTTGCAGGCTCAGGTGAGGTAGCAGTAGGGGCCACTTTCCCTACGTAAGGTTGCAACATTTCGTCTGTCACAATTCCAGAAGTATTCACCCCAACCTTCTCAAGCTCGCCAATAAGTATCTTACTTTGAGAAACTATAAATTGTTTCGCCGCAAGTGAAGCGTCGTCATTCTTTCCTCGTAATTTCTCATAAGAATCAAAGAGTCCATCGAGAGAAGCTGTCAGTTCTTTAACACGTTCTTGTTGACTCTCTACAGATGTTGAAGCAACGTCGAACCTTCCTTCCCCTTCCTGGGGAGTGATTTTTCTCTGTGGCGGAACTTCTCTTCGTCCCCCTGGGTTTACCATTGTTTCTGGTGAGAATTTCATTGTTAGTACTGTTATATATTTTTTTATTAATAAACTACTCCGGTTGTTCGTTTTCTTCCGCGTCAGGGGAACCAGCGTAGGACAGGGCGCCTGATTCTAGTTGCTTTCTGATAGCTTTTTCAAGAGCGTTAGCAATCTTTTTATTCTCTCTTAGATAGGTACGCGCTGCGTCGTATCCACGGCCAAGCTTTTCTTCACCGTATGCATAGCTTGCACCTGATTTTGTAACCAACCTAAACTTTTCACCGAGTGCGAGGAGTTCTCCTTCTTGAGAAATACCTTCGTTATACATGATATCAAACTCAGTTGTTTTAAATGGTGCTGCCACCTTATTCTTGACAATCTTTACTTTTGTTCGAGCACCAACAACTTCCTCTCCCTTCTTTATCTGAGCAATCTTACGAATATCTATACGAACAGAGGAGTAGAATTTAAGAGCCTTCCCTCCCGGTGTTGTTTCTGGGTTGCCGAACATGACACCAATCTGCATGCGAATTTGATTGATGAAGACAATCACAGTCTTAGACTTGTGCGCGATGCCAGTTAATTTACGAAGTGCTTGAGACATAAGGCGAGCCTGCTTGCCCACATGTTGAGCTCCCATGTCACCCTCTATTTCATCTTTGGGAGTAAGGGCAGCTACTGAATCGATGATGAGTACGTCAATCTGTCCGCTACGAACGAGAGATTCTGTGATTTCGAGTGCCTGCTCCCCGTTATCTGGTTGAGATATAAGGAGTTCATTGATATTAACGCCAAGCTTCTTTGCATACTCTGGGTCCATCGCATGTTCTGCGTCTATGAAGGCACATATTCCGCCAAGTTTCTGAGCCTCTGCGATGACATGGAGAGTAAGTGTTGTTTTACCGGAAGACTCTGGTCCGAAGATTTCAACGATACGTCCACGAGGAAGACCTCCAACACCAAGCGCCGCATCGAGACCGATTGATCCTGTTGGCACAACGCCGATATCTACCTTAGGCGCGTCACCAAGTTTCATAATCGCACCTTCCCCGAACTTATTTT
>CAYXWO010000055.1:0-4911 GCA_964468825.1 uncultured Candidatus Saccharibacteria bacterium
TTTTTTTTTTTTTTTTTTTTTTTTTTTTTACACACCCCCCCCCCCCCCACGGCCCCGCTTTTCTGCCTTTGTTATTTCGGTGCTAGAATAAAAAGATATGAAAAAGATAGTGACTATAGGAGGAGGAACTGGGAGCTTTACCGTCCTTTCTGGATTGAAGCATGTTCCTGGCATATCTCTTACGGCGCTTGTCTCTATGGCAGATGATGGTGGTTCTACAGGCTCTCTTAGAGATGAGCTCGGGGTGCTCCCGGCGGGGGATGTCAGACAGTGTCTCGTTGCGCTCTCTGAGCATTCTGATATTGTGCGCAAACTTATGTCGTACAGATTCCACGAAGGGTCTCTCTCTGGGCATAACTTTGGTAACATCTTTCTCGCTGCTCTTGAGAAGGTGTCAGGAGACTTCGTGCATGGTGTGCAGATTGCGTCAGAAATTTTAAAGGTAAAAGGAAAAGTTATTCCAGTGACGAGTAACAAAGCGGATCTCATTATTGCTCTTAATAATAATCGATTTTTAATAGGGGAGAATGAGCTCAACCACGCAGACTTTCAAAAAGTTGGCATTAAGATGATGTCATACAAACAAGAAGTAGCCCTTAATGATCACGCACGAAAAGCAATTCTTGAAGCGGATTATATTGTTCTTGGTCCAGGTAACTACTACTGCTCTCTCGTGCCATGTCTTATCGTTGATGGCTTCAAGGAAGTTTTACATGAATCAAAAGCAAAGATTATTCTTCCAGTTAATCTCACCAATAAGCATGGGCATACCATGGGGTGGAAGGCGAGTGACTATATAAAAGATATTGAAGGATATCTCGGACGTGCAGTTGATGTCGCGCTTATCAATAACGAGGTGCCGTCTGATGAGCAAGTAGAAGCGTATAAGCTTGAGGAAGGTGACGGGGTGCTCGTAGAAGATGACTACACAGATGACAATGCGCTGCGCGTGCCATTACTCTCACATGCGGTTATTCAAAAGATAGAAGGGGATGCCATTCACTCACTTAGAAGCTTTATCCGTCACGACTCTACAAAGATTGCCGACGCTATTAAAAGTTATATTTCGTAACTATGAAACTCATCCTCGATTTCGATGATGTTATATTTAATGCAAATGCTTTTAAAGAACTTATGTTCTTTTATTTAGGTGAAAGAGGTATCAGGAATGCCAGAGAGGTCTACGAAGAGGTGAGATTAAGGGACAAGGTCTTCTCGGTGCTTAGGTATCTCGATGAGTTAGGTATAAAGGAAGACGAAAAAGATGAGGTGTACGAAGGCATCATGACCCCGTGCGTGTGGCTAGTGAACAAAGAGGTGATTGAAATAATGGACCAAGTAGGTATAGAAAATATTTTTATCCTCTCACAAGGAGACGAAGCTTTTCAGCGAGATAAGATAGACAGAGCTGTCGGCGATAAAGTCTTAGGAAGTCATGTGGCTGTAGTCCCAGAGTCTAAGACAGAGGAGCTTAAGAGAATCTGTGAGATGTATAAAGATGAGGATGTTATTTTTGCTGATGACAAGCTTAAGTTTTTGAATGCGTTGCCGGTATCTAGTCTCCCCAACTTAAAGACAGTGTTATTTGATAAGCATGGTTTAGAAACATTGCGCGCAGAGATGGCAGAGTCGAGAAGAATGGAGGGAGGAAAAGCTAACGAAGAGCAGTCACAAGCAGGTCCAAAGATGAGATAGTTTTGGTATACTGCTTCTCATGAAAATTACTATTTATACTGATGGATCAAGTAGAGGGAATCCAGGACCAGGGGGGTGGGGAGCGATTATTATTACAGACAATGAAGTTATAGAACTAGGAGGTGGCGAAAGAAATACGACGAATAATAGAATGGAACTGATGGGGGCAATTAAGGGACTCAAAGAAGTTTCGAGTTCTCAGTTCTCAGTTTTCAGTGAAGATGCGGGGACCCTAAAAACTAAAAACTTAAAACTTACATCTGTCGAGGTTTGCACTGATAGTGAGTATGTAAAGAAGGGGATGAGTGAATGGATTAACGGATGGATTGCGAAGGGGTGGAAGACATCGACTAAAAAGCCCGTACTGAATCAAGACCTTTGGGAGGAGCTTCATAAGGAAGAAAAGAGATTAAAAGACTCCGGAATAAAAGTCATCTGGTCCTATGTTCCAGGTCACGCAGGTGTAGCGTTAAATGAAAGAGCTGATGTTATAGCGACGAGTTGCGCAGACGAAGTCCTCAATGGTGTTGCGAGTAACTTGCAACTATATCGAGTGCCAAAGACGGAGTACCTATATTTCTAGTTACCGTCAGCATAGACTAAAGCTATGACCACTCACCTTAAGACATTCATTTTTCTCCTAGGGTTAATCGGTGGAATAGTTATGGGGGAGAAGTCACTCTACGCTACAGAGATAATTGTTTTCTTAATAGTTGCTTTGCTTGTGGAGGGCGCTATTTATTTTTGGAGTAAGAGAAAAGGAGTTAGCTCATATGTAGCGCTCACTCTCAGTATCCTTTCTCTTGGGATGATTGTAGGTGGAGTGAGAATGCAGTTCACCACGGAGGGCGCGCGCTTTACATGTGAGACTGCGTGTCAGGTAGAAGTGATGGTAGAACAAAAAGGTGACACGAAAGATACGTATCAAACTTTTGATGCACGAGTAAACGAAGATATTCTTTTAGTAAGGGTGCGAGCGCCGCTGTACCCAGAGTACAAAGTAGGGGATAGGTTACAGCTAGCAGGCAAGATAGTTGCGCCAGAAAATTTTGTGCCACATGATGGGAAAAAATCTTTTGACTATGTTTCATATCTTAAGATTAATAAAGTGGGGAGTGAGGCCTACTATCCAAAAATTATTCTGCTCGACCCTCTCCCTCTGACACCAAAACAGAGGCTTCAACTTTTCCATGAGAAGCTCATTGCGCGTATCATGCAATATGTCACTGAGCCTGCATCATATCTTGCATCCGGCATGTTACTCGGGGTGAGTAACTTCTCATCTGAACTTTTGGAAACATTTCGTGTCAGTGGACTATCTCATATAGTAGTCCTTTCTGGGTTCAACATTACAATACTCATCGTTTTCATTCTCATTCTGCTCCGACCACTTCCTGTGAGTGTTCGAGTTATTGCTGCGTCGATTGTCGTCGTCGTGTTCGTGATTATGGTAGGTGGTGGAAGTAGTCTCGTGCGAGCAAGTGGCATGGCTTTCATTTCGCTTCTTGCATTACTTTTTGGTAGGGGATATGTTGCGGCCCAGGCACTGATACTCTCACTCATTGCGATACTACTCTACTCGCCACTATCACTTTTTTATGATGCGTCGTTGCATCTTTCATTTCTTGCAACGTCCGGCATTATTTATGGTTACCTGAGTCTAGAAGAAATATTTTCTAAGTGGTTACCAAAGAGTGTGTCTGAGTTACTCGCAGCTACAGTTGCGGCGTATGTAAGTACTCTCCCGTATATACTCTACACGTTCGGAACTTTTTCACTTTATGCAGTCATCAGTAATGTATTGGTGCTACCTCTTGTTCCGATCACGATGTCCTTTACAGCACTCACGCTGCTTATGTCCTTTTTGCATCCGATGCCAGCTACACTGTTTGGAGTGATAACAGGGGTACTCGGAGACGTTATTATTTTCTTTGCACGAGTAGTCGAGAGGTTGCCAATGTCTTCCACTTCGATTTCTATTTCGTGGAACATGATGGTTCTACTGTATGTCGCCATCATCTTACTCTTCGTGTTCCTCAGAACACGAGAGGAAAATGAAACAACAGAAACAAAAGAGGGAGAAATTATTTCTTCTATTATGCGCTTTTAAAATAAAGGTTTTAGTGTGCTACTTAGAAAACTCTTTTGAAAACTTTTTATACACGAGGATGAAAACTACTACTGCGATGATGAGTGAAACGATTGGGAGATATGAAAGTGATGCAGTCTTCCCGAAGAAGTATCCAATACTAATGACCCCCGCCGCCCATATGAACGATGTCACTAAGAATATAAAAGCCGTGATCGGAGTGCGTAGCTGAGCCAGCCCTGCAACAACGGGGATGAATGCTTTGACTGAAGGGATGAGCTTCCCCAAAAATATCCACCACATACCACACTCATTAAATGTAGTGTGAAGAGCGCTATGAACTTTATCAAACGCCTCTTTTGGCATCATAAGTAGCTTGCGTGCAAGAGGCCTTTCATACTTCTTAATGAGTAGGAACATGATGACGTTTCCAATCGCATTCCCAAGTCCGCCCGCTATGACACTACCAGTAAATGAGAGTGCTCCAGTTCCTACGAAGTAGCCGACTATGACATAAAGAATTTGAGAGGAAGGAAAATTAATGATGCCGTTAGCGATCATTAAAAAGAAGATACCGATATATGAAAAGTTGGAGATGATAAAGTCTAGGTCCATGACAGGTAGTATATAGCTCTAAGGGATGAGTTACTAGTTTTACAAAAGACACATTTACCCTAGTCGCTAGTGATATCATATATGGTATGAAGACTCTTTCAGAGAGGGTGTCTAGCTACAGAGAAGAGTATGGGAAGGTTAGTGCTTTTATTTTTCTTCTACTCGTTATTTTTGCGATAGGATATTTTTGTTTTGGTGTAAGTTCTCCCAAAAAGCTACAAGTTACATTTTTTGATATAGGGCAAGGTGATGCAATTTTTATAGAAACACCATCTGGGAGACAGATGCTGATAGATGGCGGAGCGAACGCACTTGTGTTAGAAAAATTAGCAAAAGAGATGTCAACCTTTGATAGGACTATTGATGTGGTAGTTGCCACACACGGTGACGCAGATCACGTCACAGGTCTCATACCGGTACTTCGTACATATGATGTGTCTACCATCATAGAGTCTCCGATAAAAAGTGAGAGTGGAATTTTTGAAGAACTTCAGAATGAAATTAAAAAAGAA
>CAYXWO010000056.1:0-4497 GCA_964468825.1 uncultured Candidatus Saccharibacteria bacterium
GCATCATTCTTGTTTGGCCTCCTCGGCCTCATCGCTGGTATTTGGGCGGACAACAGTTTCGAAAAGTTTGGTATCGTTACGAACTTTATACTGACACCACTTACTTTCCTAGGCGGGGCTTTCTACTCTATCAACATGCTCCCAGAAACTTGGCACTTCGTTGTTTTTCTTAACCCGATCTTCTACGTCGTTGATGGTATGAGATATGCTCTCACTGGCTACCATGAGGCATCGCTTCTTCTTGGTGTAACGGTACTCGGAACTCTTACTGCACTTTCTCTCATCGTCTGTGTTTACATATTTAAGACAGGGTGGAAGCTTAGATCATAGTCCTAAGCGTGTAGTTAGTAGCAAGTAGATTGTAGATAAAAGGAATATGAATTTTGACCTAATGACCTACCTGCTACAAGCTACAATCTACAAACTTGTTGTCCTGTGGTAGGATTACGTCTATGAAAGTCGTCCTCGTTCTTGATAATCTTCGTTCGGTCTATAATGTTGGTTCTATTTTTCGTACTGCTAACGCATGTGGCGTGAATCACATCGTTCTTTGTGGGACCACACCAACACCGCTAGATAAAAAAGGGGAGAAGAGAAAAGACTTTGCTAAGGTGGCGCTTGGTGCAGAAGAGACTGTTTCTTGGGAGTACAGAGAGTCAACAACAGAAAGTCTTAAGCAACTAAAGATCGACGGTTATTATATAATCGCGATTGAACAAGATGAGAAATCTGTCGATTATAAAGACGTGAGGGTAGATGCCAAAGAAAAGATTACCTTTATTATCGGTCCTGAAGTAACGGGGATGGCACAAGAAGTACTTGATCTTAGTGACGTTATTGCTGAGATACCGATGCTTGGCACTAAAGAGTCCCTGAACGTAACGATTGCGGCAGGAATAGCACTTTATCGTATCTTGGGACTATGATAGTGAGCAAAAGCAGTTAAACATACTCTCAGTTTGCGCCAACTTGTTTTGGTGTATACTTTTTGTATGGACATGAGAATCCGCCCAGAGTCAGAGCAGCCAGGAATCTCTATGGAGGAACTATCTCCTGTAGAGCAGGCTATACAGCGTTGCACTACGTACGATGAGCTTTATCGAGTAATTGATAGAATTGGAGATATCACGACAAAAAATTACGAATTAAACATACCAACCCCAAAAACCTACACTATAGCTGAAATAAAAAAAAGTATTGATGAGGTTCGTGATGGTCAAAGGAGTATTCACGACATTTGCCCACTGTATAGGGTAAAAGCTGTAGCACTCCTAGGTACAGACAGAGAGTCACGACGTATTAAGATTGAGCTTTAAAATTGTAAAGTACCCCCGCATGCACCCTTATTGTGAGTATGTAAGTAATATAGAAGACGAGAATGATGTAGATAAGATCTATCACGATCTTCACTATGGTGTGCCCATTTATGATGACAATGAACTCTTTTGTCGTCTTGTGATGGAGATTAATCAGGCGGGGTTATCGTGGCACACAATTCTTGTTAAAGAAAAAAACTTTAGAAACGCCTATCATAATTTTGATATTAAAAAGGTGGCGAAGTACGGAGAAAAAGACTTTGCCCGCCTTATGAATGACCCAGGCATTATCCGCAATCGTCTAAAGATTAATGCGGCTATATATAACGCACAGAAAATCCAAGATATACAAAAAGAGTTCGGAGGTTTTAGAAAATGGCTTGATATACAAGACAGAAGACTTAAAGACTTGGAGACAAAAGACAAAGATGCTCTTAAGAAGGAGTGGGTAAAGCTTTTTAAAAAGAACTTTAAGTTCGTGGGTGGGGAAATTGTCGGAGAGTTTCTAATGAGTATCGACATGCTTCCAGGGGCGCATGATAAAAGTTGTAAAGCCATATCAGTAAAAAGTAACTAGCAACCAGGAGAAACTGGGCCGTTCTTTTGGTTATTAACTGCAGACATTTCGTGTTAAAATTAACAAATATGAAAACACTCCCACTTACCGCAAAAGATTTCGCTTGGGTAAAATGGACCCCGAAGCAGATGGAAAAGATAGCATGGGAGTATTTGGGCTATAAGAAAGAAACATACAGATCGATTAAAGCCGTTCTTCCAGAGAATCGAACTTTTCTGAATACACTTTACGCACTTGAGCGATGCGATGATAGCTTCGAAAGCGCCCTCTCAAAGATAGGACTTCTTTCTGAGACGTCAACAAAGAAAGAGGTTAGAGATGGGGCAACTGCAGTACTGTCTATGGTTTCAGAGAAGGCTGTTGATATTGAGTACGATCGTGGACTCTATATAGCAGTACTTGAATATTATGAAGGGAACTTTCGTGATGAAAAAAAGACTCTTCGTAAGGAAGACATAAAACTCCTCGAAGAGACGCTTCGTGAATATAGACGTTTCGGTTTTGACCTTCCAGAAGTACAGCAGAAAAAACTAAAGACACTTCTTAAGAAATCATCAAAGCTTTCACTTTCTTTCCGCAAAAACATCAATGACTATCAGGACTATATTCTTTGCACAAAGGAAGAGCTAGATGGTATGAGTGAGAATTATATTACTAGTCTTCCTCGCCACACCGACGGACGTCATATTATTTCACTCCAGTATCCACATATCGTGCCATTTATGGGTGAGGCTAAGAATCGTAAAAAGCGAGAAGAACTTGCTCTTAAAAATCTAAAAAAGGGAGGTAAGAATAATCTTGCCATCCTAAAAGATCTTGTGGCTATTCGTCATGAAATTGCTAGTATTTTAGGATACAAACACCATGCTGATTTTCGAACTGAAAATCGAATGGCAAAGTCTGGTGCAGTGGCCTCGTCTTTCCAAGAAGATCTTCTTAAAAAGATTGCACCAAAAGCAAAAGATGAACTTAAAGAATTACAGATTCATGCTAAAGAATTTAAAATAAAAAAGCTAGAGCATTATGATATCTCATTTATAGGAACGTCTCTTAAGAAGAAGTTGTATGATTTAGACCCTGAGACGATTAAAGCCCATTTCCCAACAGAACACGTGCAACAAGAAATGTTCGCTATGTTTGGCAAGCTTTTCTCCATCTCATTCCATAAGATAGTGGCGCCACTTTGGCACAAAGATGTACAAATGTACGAAATACGAGATGAAGTAAAAGAAAATAAAGGGGCGCTCATTGGGTACTTTGCACTTGATCTCTACCCACGTGAAGGAAAGTTTGGTCACGCCTGCATGGTAGATGTGATTGTTTCAAAAGAAAATGTGTGGAAAGGGAGTGAATATCTTCCTGCTTTTTCTGTAATGCTTTGCAATTTTCCAACGCCAACTAAAAAAGTACCATCACTTTTATCTCTCTCTGATGTTGAAACATTTTTTCACGAATTTGGTCACCTCCTCCATATGACTCTTTCAAAAGCTCGTATAGAATCTCAAGCGGGAGCAAATGTAGCGTGGGACTTCGTAGAGACACCATCGCAAATTATGGAGAATTGGGTCTGGGACAAAGAAGTGATGAAGAAGTTGTCAAAACATTACCTTACAGGGAAGAAGATGGACGACGAAATGATAGACAGAGTCATTAAAGGTAAGGTACATATGAATGCGTATTTTTATACGAGACAGCTCATCATGGGTAAGCTTGATATGGATATGCATCTAGGTAAGGTAAAAGATGCCGAGGCTGCGTATGCAAAGATGAACAAGATGTACTTCAATGTGGCACTACCAAAAGTTTCACCTCTTTTTGTCGCTGGCTTTGGTCATTTGGTTGGTTATGACGCGGGCTACTATTCGTACCTATGGGCACTCGTCTATGCATGTGATGCTTTTGAAAGTTTTAAAATGAAAGGGAACAAAAACGTCTTCACTAACACAGAGATTGGTCTCAAGTGGCGACGTGAAGTGTTAGAGAAAGGGTCATCAGAAGATGAACTTAAGCTCCTCACTAATTTCTTAGGACGTAAGCCAAGCAATAAAGCTTTCTTAAAAGAGTTGGGGGTGAAATAATGCTAGCAAGTAGCTGTTAGCTTTAATCATAATAAAAAAGGCGGCCCTGTTGGACCGCCGGAACCGATAATCTCATCTTTTGGTTGAGATATTTCGGCTAGCTCTTTAGTTGTTCGAGCAGAGGAATTGAGAATGCTTTTAGCGAGATCCGCTTTGCGCCAGTGGAGGTGGTGCCGCCACGCACAATCCTTTGTTCGAACTCTCTTAGTGTAACGACTATCAGATAATTAAGCAAAGTCTTATCTCTGGACCACTGCAGTTCTAGGTAGAGCGGTGTTTAATATACAATCAAAAAACCGACCCAAAATGGATCGGTGATTGTTTTGGAGTGGAGAAGCTTGCGCCTGGGCTTGTCCACTCTTAAAAAGAGCTGTTGTCGGCTGGGCGAGAGTCGCCCTGCCGACACGGTGAATATACCACATCTTTAGCTTGTAAAAAACTAGCAAAATCCTCAAAGATGTGTTATTATAGTGCGATTGGTAAAAGCGGCGAAAGCCTTGAGCTACGCTGCTTTTATATTCAGGGT
>CAYXWO010000057.1:0-4417 GCA_964468825.1 uncultured Candidatus Saccharibacteria bacterium
TCTACCTTAGGCGCGTCACCAAGTTTCATAATCGCACCTTCCCCGAACTTATTTTGAATCTCACGCAGTAAAGCGTCGGATGCTACTTTGGATGTTCCTTTCTCTGTCCCTACTTCCTTTACTCCGATTGTTTTTGATGGCTTAACTACTTTTTTCTTCATCATATTAAGTATTGTGTGGATTATTGTTGAGGTATAACTGAAACGGTCTTAGTAATAGTATTGCCATAAAAATCTGTTGCCGTTAGAACCAGTATAGTATAAGGAGGGGAGGCAATCAAGAGCTCCTTGAAGTGTCCATCGACATCAATCGGTATAGGTCGTCCCTGAAGAGTAATTTCTCTCACCTTCGACACTTTACCAGAAACTTCAAAGCTAGAACTTGCCACAATGTCACCCTCTTGAGGTGAATAAATGGTAATTTCAGGCCCTTTGATGAGAGGGTAAGCTCGGAACCCACCATAACCAAGCGCCACAATGACGAGGAGTCCTATAAGGTACTTTTCTATTTTTCTTGAAGTATCTTCGCGTTCTAGCATGTGGCAGGTCTGTGGTTACTGGCAATTAATTAGTTAAGACTATCTAAAGAGATCGTCAGTGGACGTATCTCTGTCAACACTTGGACCCAAGGTGACTTCGTCATCCTTCTGCTCACCTTGACCTTCTGATTTACCTACTAGTATCTCTCGATATCGTTCACCTGTACGAGCAGGACCTATCACTTCGAAATGTTCCAGATCATTCATGATACGTGCCGCCTTGTTGTATCCCCAACGGAACGCAGTTTGAAGGGCGGAAGTAGAAGCCTTTCCTGTTGCTATAACGTAATCCTTGGCACTCATATAGTCTTCGTCATTTTCTGGCTCTTCGCCAGTTGGACTACTGCCTTCCTCTCCGGTATTTGTAGAACCGACTTTTACTTTAGATATATCAATAAAGTCAGGAACGAAGTCAATATGGGAATCCTTTATATGAGAGACAACCGCCTTAATTTCTTCCATTGATATAAAAGGTGCTTGTATGCGGACAAGACGAGGATTATCTGATGCCATATAGAGCATGTCACCATTACCGAGGAGGTCCTCTGCGCCAGATGCGTCCAAGATGGTGCGAGAGTCAATCTGAGATGTAGTTTTAAGAGCGATACGGGCCGGGATGTTAGCTTTGATTGTTCCAGTGATCACTTTTACATCCGGTCTTTGGGTAGCCAAGATGAGGTGGATACCTGCGGCGCGACCCTTTTGGGTAAGAGAAGTAATAAGAGGACTAATTTCTTTTGGATACGAAAGCATGAAGTCGTTGTATTCATCAAAAATAATTACGACATATGGAAGCTTAGGAGGTAGTCCAGTTATTTGGTCTCCAACCTGACTTTTCTTGCGAGCCTTTTCAAGCGCAGGACTGAGCACCTTCTTATTATAGTCGCCTACGTTCACCTGACCGTGTTCAGCGAGAATCTCGTATCGCCTTTCCATTTCTTGTATTGCCCAGTTGAGTGCTTTGATTGCACCCTTTGGCTCTTTGATGACGGGGGTGTAGAGGTGGGGGAGATTATGGTACGCACTGAACTCTACGCGCTTAGGGTCGAGTATGATGAGCTTAAGGTCGTAAGGGGAGTTCTTATAGAGCATCGAAATAATCAAGTTCTGTAGTGTGACTGACTTGCCGGTGCGAGTGGCTCCAGCCACCAGAAGGTGAGGCATTTTTTCTAGGTCGCCAAAGATAGGTTTGCCTAGAATATTTTTACCAATAGCAAGAGAGAGTGGCCCCGCTCCTGTGAACTCGTCTAACTCAAGCATTGATCTTAGACCAAGTGATGATTTTCTCTCATTCGGTACCTCTACACCTACAAGAGTCTTTCCAGGGATAGGTGCTTCGATACGTAGGAATTCACTCCCAAGCTCCATCGCTAGGTTGTCGTGGAGAGCAACGATTTTAGAAAGGTTCACACCTTGTGCTGGCTTTAATGTGAACTGAGTAACTGTAGGACCAACTGTTACCTCGCCCATCTCTACGTTAATACGGAAGTGAGCAAGAGTTCTCTTAATAGTCTCCATTTTACTCTTACTATCACCAGCGCCAGGTTTGCCGCTGTCGAGGTTGAGAAGATCAAGTGGAGGAGGGACAAACTCTGGTGTTAGAATGATTGGTTTTGGTTTAGATTCTTTCTTTGGTTTGGCCTCGAGCGGCTTATCGTCTTCGGTTGAGAGTTCACCAAAGAGCTCTTTTCGGAGGTCATCTTCTGCTTGATCTATTTCTGCCTGTTCGAGTACTTCCTCCGCAACAAGGTCCTCTTCCATCATTGGGGCTATAGCGTCTAACTCCTTATCATC
Organism: uncultured Candidatus Saccharibacteria bacterium; assembly: GCA_964468825.1. Lineage (GTDB taxonomy): Bacteria > Patescibacteriota > Minisyncoccia > Phycocordibacterales > UBA5272 > UBA11704. The sequence goes on from CAYXWO010000057.1 coordinate 2,333, forward strand.
AGTGTCGTCAAAGGTTCTCGTTCTCTTATTTTTAATAAAACTAAAAAGTGAAGATGAGAGTAAAGAGAATGTCCCTGCAACAGGCTGAAGAGATGGCTTCCTTTCCAAGAAAATGATTGCCCCGATTGAAGAGATGCCAAAAAGCAGGAACGCGCTTGGTAGCTTTGCGAAGTTGGCGACAAGAGGATTGGCAATTACATAGCCCAACCAACCACCAAATGCCTTTCCAAAAAGTATTGTCCCTAGGCTCCCGACGCCGATTATGAGTAAGAAGCCTCCGACCAAGGTGAGAGGGCGAATCTCAGGAACCTCTTCTTTCCAAAGGTAGTACGCCGCGTACAGAAAGATAAGAGGGGTGAAGTATACATATACTCCAATCAGAGAAGAGATGCCATTAAAAAGAATTTCTCCACCCTTCCCACCAGCGTGCACCATAGAGAAAAGCAGTAAGACAGCAATCATGAGACATACAACAGCCAGCACCCCAAGTAAGGTCTCCGTTAGCACTGGTTCTTTTACTTTTCTCCTTCGTAGTCTAGGGACTTCTTCTGATGAAACATCTTTAGCCATGGCATTATTATAATAAGTGGAATATGAGCCAAGTATATCAAAGAAGGTCTTGGTAAATAAGGGATAAGTACACCAGGTGCTATCCACTAGGGTGTAGGGATTAGTAAGAAGAATAACGCCCAAGAATTCATCCTTGCTGTATCGTTAGACCCTGGTCGCTAGCAGCTAACCACGATGTACAATAGGGACATATATTTTCAAAGAGACAAGTCTTTACAGGAAAAATAAAAGGCATAGAATGGACACATCTCAGGGAGAGATAAAGAAATAAGAGACATTGTTTTGTCCTTATAAAACAATAGCTTTATATAAGACACAACGCAAAGCTTAAGGACGTAAATTGTTACTAAAACAAAAGACAACAAAAAGACTTTATGAATGAAGAGACAAAAAAAGACTACAGTGTTATGGTGGCCAAGAAGTCAGAAAAGCTCGTAACAGCACTTTACTTGGTGACAGATTTAATAGAAGATACAGAGCCAATAAAGCACAGCCTAAGGCGTAATGCAGTTACACTTCTGTCCTCTATGAATTCTCTCTCTCAGCTAGAGGTAAAAGACAGAATACTTCACATAAAGTTCTCTCTCAGGTCTGTTACCGAAATCCTCTCCCTCCTTCACGTGGCTCTCACAGCTGGACTTGTTTCTCAAATGAATGGCGAGCTCCTAAGTGACGGCTTTCGAGCACTACAACTTGTCCTAGAGAAGAGACAGCCTGTCTTCTCCAAAGAGATGCTTCAAGTCGAGGATGAGCATGAGCTAGAAAATGAAAGCGCCCACGGGGTAGCGATAACAGGTACTTCGTATGACGCCCTCACGCCGCTCTCTATTGCCCGACTTCATGAGAGCAAGGAAGAGTTAAGAAGGAATCAAGAGTCACTCAGACAGTCGCACCTCCTCACTAAGCTGGAGAATCCTTATAAAGGACAAAATAAGGATGTCCTTATAAAAGACAAAAAGGAAGTTAAAAAGGACATTGAAGTAAAGCCGCTCTCAACACATCACCTTCTTATGGAGCACGCCACTCGGCCAGTTTCTACTATCACGACCTCCTTCCAGATGAAGAAACTCTCAAGAAGGGAGCAAATATTAGCATTATTCGTTAAAGGGGTAGATGTTAGCATAAAGGACATTGCAGCGAGAATTAAGGGTTGTAGTGAGAAGACTATCCAACGCGAACTAAACGCACTCCTCTATGACAACGTGATAGAGAGAATTGGAGAGAAGAGATGGAGTAGATACGTGCTCAGATAAGACCATTTTGTTAAGTGACTAATCATAAAAAACACCTATCAGGATGTGCAAGTTTCTTTCCTCTAGGTTCTCTTAAATCTATGTTTAAGGCTTTACTTGCACTGCTTCAAAACTGGCTACATTTTTTGACTTTTGGTGGTCAAAATGAGATAATAAGGGGATAGTACAGCAATGTACTATAAGCAGTATTATCCACACGATATAAGAGAGAGTCATTGATTCTCTTCTGTAACGTAGATATACTGCTTGTAGACGTCTCTGT
>CAYXWO010000058.1:0-4384 GCA_964468825.1 uncultured Candidatus Saccharibacteria bacterium
TCTTCCTTTGTCTTACTAGAAAACATTTCTCCAATGAGATGAAGCGACTCCTTAAAAAGGCTTTGCTTATCAATCACACGTTTTAAGGTCTCCCCTTTTCTTAGATCTTCGAGCATTGTCCCGAATCGCTTAGCAAACACATCCCCCGATGGGCGGATGAGGATCTGTAGAGCGAGGCCTTCTTCGTCCTTTGCTATCTTGGTAAACGATGACAGGATGAGGGACATTGGGTCCCCTTCCATCCCCTGATATGTCTTAATCGGAAGTGCCGGGTGGGTACTGTGGGTCGCATAAGAACAGGCTGTGATTGCATGAGGATGGAAAATATTATAGTCATCTTTATTTTCTCTTACTTTAGCTGTTGGGAATACACCAAGCACTACTTTTTCAAAAAGTGGCGCATAGTCCACATGCACAGCACAATAAAAGACCGCAGTCTTGGCACCATTAGCAACGGAAAGTTCGAGTGAATAGTAGTTCTTCTCTTTGTTGAGCGCGTCACTTGCGAGTGCCTGCATGGATGCATACCATTGCTCCATGAGACCCATCATTTCTTTTACCTGCTTCCCTTGGCCTTCGCCAGCTTCTGGTAACACAATCTCAAACAGCTTCATATGGAGCGCTTTCCATTCTTCCTTACCGATATCATTTTTAACATCGTGCCCAGAGATGAGGTACTGCACTAAAAATCTGTCAAAGTCGTCTTCAACCTGTGGGTCACCTAACTCTTCTCCCATGTGAAGAGCATTCTTGATTCCCTTGTCCGCCATAACTTGGGCGAGCATGCCGACTTGTTCGTCCGTCGGACGTGGGGTGAGCCACTCTAAAAGACGATGTTTTTCTCCGCCTGTGATGCGATTATTCTCTGGAACGATGCGCTCAAGCGGGGCTGCCTTAAAATCTCTCACAACTTCATGAGCGTGATCTTTCTCCGTGAATCTGTCTTCGTACCCTTTAGCACGTTCCATCTTCTCTTTTATTTGATTCCGCAGAAAAGAAACCTCTTGGTCTAGACTGGAAAGTTCAGGATGCATATACATTCAGTATAGGCTAAAGCGCACATAAGAGACAGTGGATACACTGGAAAACAAGCCGTAACAAAGGTTACTGAGTAGATGGTGATGAGATAGACTCGCCAACCGTAGAAGGGGCACCGGTTGAATCGTCACTTGCAGGAATGACTGCAGCTTCCTGGCTAGGCTTCCACGAACTAAGTGGAGGAACTTCTCCTTTTGGTACTTCCACTTTAGAAACCGTTGCATGTTCTACTGTTGGCATTTGATTAACAACCTCTGTCGACGGAAGACTCTCTGTAGGCTGCGTTACTGCTTGTGCTACTGTTACTGCAGACGCGACTGCTGTTACGGCAACAGGTGCCACTTCTACAGATGGCTTTGTTTTAAAAAGGAAATAACTAAGTATGGCAACAAGGAGAGCAACTACACCAAGCACTACATATAATAATGATTCTGATGAAAGTAATGTTGAAAGGTCCATACGTTTATTTGATTACAATAAAGTGTACTCCCTAAAAACTCTTCCTTCAAGGGAGAAACTAGGCTGTAAGTATCTCTGGCCCCTTATCTGTTATCAAAATAGTATGTTCAAAATGTGCTGAACGCTTATGATCTGCAGTGACGAAAGTATACCCATCTTCTGCTAAGTAAACATCGTCAGTACCCATATTAACCATCGGCTCAATGGCAAGTACTAGCCCGGGTACGAGCTTTGGCCCCTTGATACCATCATCAAAATTAGGTACGTATGGCTCTTCATGCACCTTATACCCAACACCATGACCTGAAAGAATCTTTACTACGCCGTACTTCTTTGGAATAGCAGCTTCTATAGCTTTAGAAATATCATTTACGTAGTTACCAACAACTGCAGCCTTAATACCAGCCATAAGCGCAGCTTTTGTTACCTTAAGAAGCTCCTCATCCTCTTCGCTTATCTTCCCTACGCCAACTGTTCTAGCGCTGTCTGATATCATCCCCTTGTGGTTAACACCGCCGTCTAGTCCAACAATATCCCCTTCTTCTAAGATGTGATCTTCACTTCCAATACCATGCACTACTTCTTCATTTACTGATATACAGATACTTCCGGGATATGGATAAGAAGCGCCAAACGGTTGATAATTAAGAAACGCAGGCTTGTCCCCCATGTCTGTAATCATTTTATAGACGAAATCGTTAAGATACTTCGTAGTGACTCCTGGTTTTACCTCTTTTGCCACAGCCGTTAAGACAGCAGAAAGCCTTCTCCCTGATTCTCGGAGAATTTTGATATCGCTTTCGGTTTTTAATTTAATGTTGTATTTCATGGGGCAGATTATAGATCTTAGAATATTCTCATAAAAAGTTACTGCGTGATAGCTTTCATGATATCTGCGTGCACTTCTTCGATAGTTTGTTCGCCGTTAATTCTTGCGAACGCGTAACGAGGGTCATTTTTAAATATCTCAACGCAAGGCAAAATATCTTGATAAAAGAGCTCGATGCGCTTTTCTATTTCTTCGTCAGTACTTGCATCTACTCTTTTTTCTACCGCCTGAGACTCGCGGAATTTTTGTCTATCTTTTGCCCAAGATGGAGTTACTTCGATATAGATAACATTTGGCTTGCTGTACCCAAGAAAAGGGAAAAGGCCATGAATTGCTTCTGTTTCTATTACCTTTCTAGGCGCTCCGTCTAAAATGACTGTTGTGTTTTCTTTTAACTTGGAAATAAAAACACCCACCCAGTTCCAGATAGCCAAGAACTCAGGTTGTAACCCTCCGTTATTTTGTTCCTCCCTTGCACGGAGAGCGATATAACTATCGCTTTTTATAAACTCTCGAAATGTGCCACCTGTGGTGACATGGATTACATCAGCGTGAGTTTCTTCTAGCTTTTCCTTAAGAAGCTTTGCCTGAGTACTTTTCCCTCCCCCAGGGGAGGCCATGAGAATGATAAAGCGTTTATTCATTACATAATCCTACCATGAAACTAGCCACTAGCCACTAGCCACTAGCCACTAGCCACTAGCAAAATTATAAGGAGGCTAATACAAAAGCGCCCTACGGACGCTTTTGTATTTACCCAACATCTAATCTCTACAATCTGTAATCTGTCCCTAGTATTCCCTCATTGAAAGCTGAGCATCGATCTTCTTAATAAGATCAAGCACCACAGACACAGCAATGAGTAGTGAAGTACCTCCTACAGCAATGGCTGTTATACCAGTAATTCCTTGGATTGCTACTGGAAGGACCGCTACAAGACCAAGGAAGATGGCGCCGACAAGAGTAACACGGGCTAGAACATAGCCGATATATTCTGCGGTAGTATTACCTGGTCTATACCCAGGAATAAACGCACCGTTCTTAGCAAGGTTGTCTGCTGTCTTCTGCGGATCAAAGGTTACTGCTGTATAGAAGTAAGTGAATGCAACGACAAGGGTAAAGTACGTAACTCCATAAATCCACTGATTAGCAACTATTTCATTAAGCATACGAGCGAAAGACTGTAGTGAAGCGTTACCAGATGTCGCAAAGAGCTGCGCTGCAAGCTGTGGGAAAATCAGAATTGAGATAGCGAAGATAATTGGAACAACCCCTGCCTGATTAAGGCGAAGCGGGAGGTATGTCGTAGAACCGAACCCAGCGGAGGCTCCAAGACGAGACTCTTTCGCATACGTTACAGGGACCTTTCGTTCAGCTTCTGTGACGTACACAATCCCAGAAATAACTATAAGAGACAGCACTAGCAGCACCACGAGTACAGGTATCTGAGATGGATCAAACGTAAGGAAGTACTGACCGAGCGTTGTTGGAATAGTCGCCACGATACCTGCAAATATAATAAGAGATACACCGTTTCCGATACCTCGTTCGTTAATCTGCTCACCTAACCACATCATGAGCATACTTCCAGCAGTAACGATAATAAGGTTCGATGTCATTTCAATGCCAGTCATTTCTGGAAGAACATTTTGACGAACAAGGAGAGTAAGGAGAGCATACCCTTGGATAACTGCTAGAGGAAGTGAGAGAAGTCTTCCGTACTGAACGAAACGTTTACGTCCTGCATCCCCTTCTTCTTGATACATTTCCTTAAGGCGAGGAGAAAGTACCGTTGAAAGCTGCATAATAATAGAAGCTGTAATGTAAGGACCTACCCCGAGCATTACAATAGAGAAGCTGGCGATCCCACCCCCTGAGAGAATATTAAGAAAACTAAATACCTTATTACCAGCTAGAAGCGACGCGAGTTGTTCGACGTTAACTTCTGGGATAGGGATAGCAGATAAAAAACGAGTAATAAAAAGAATACCTATAACAAACAAGATGCGAGTACGTAACTGTCTGTCAGTAAAAATAGCCTTAATTGTCTTCATAATT
>CAYXWO010000059.1:0-4261 GCA_964468825.1 uncultured Candidatus Saccharibacteria bacterium
AAAATTGAAGATATGCGCCAAAAGCGAAGACTGATTTGCATGAAATACTCTTATAGAAAAGTATAGTAAAAATTAATTTTAAGTACATACTAAAAGTAAAAAAAATGTGGATAAAGTACATTTAAAAAAAGCTTATTTAAAAAAGGTTTTTGAGCAATTACAAATCCTTAACCAACATACTATAATGAGTGTCTTTTGATAAATATTACTAGCACAATTTCACGACCTGTTCCCTTTACCCCTTTATAGCAGATCAATACGAAGAGCTTTATAAGAAGGGCTAACATTGATTCAGTAATCGTTTGTATATATCTAATAGTTAATATTCTTTATTTTAAAAGGAATAACTGACGTAATAATATTATATCTCTGTTCCATGTTAAATTAGTAATTCTCTTCTTTTATGTATATTTTACAAAAATAATATAACGAAAGTAATTATATTTAAAGATTTACGTTAATCTGCTGCCGTTATGTAAAAAATACGTGAGCACCCATGCCCTCGCCCGCCTATGATTTAGTTTCTAAGTCATGCTTATATATAATCTGTTTTATCTAATAATTTATAATCAATTGTGCAATAAAGAGATATATTAATATTTAGAATTTACAGATTAAATATTAATAAGGTAATGTTGCTTTGTATTTTGGTTGCCACATATAAAATTTATATCTTATCTACATATCCTTTAAGATCTTCCGTGAATAATTTGTTACACTCTCATTACTGAATCTATGTTTGTTCATCTTAGAAATCACTCACACTACTCCCTGCTCAAGGCCTTACCAAAAATTACCGACTTAGTGAAGGAAGCAAAGAAAATGGGCATGTCGGCTATTGGGCTTACTGACTATTCCAACATGTACGGAGTAATTGAGTTTTATAGTACCTGTGTTAAAGAGGGTCTTAAACCTATTATTGGAACTGAGCTCGACATTGTATACAAGGATAGGAAGTTTAAGATTGTACTGATTGCTAAAAACTTAGCTGGGTACAAGAACCTGATGCGTATTGTCTCTGTCGTCAACGTTGATAATCCTGTTAACCCAACTCTGACAGACAGCTTGCTTAAGGAGTTTTCTGATGGTCTAATCGTTCTGTCTGGTGGCATTTGGGGAGACGTAAGTAATCTTACTGTAATAAACTCACAAGAAGCAGTCGAGCGACTTGCTTTTTATAAAGATATCTTTAAGGATGACTATTATCTTGAGATTAATCCGCAAGTGCCCTCGGATCAAACTGGTGGTAACATGCGAGACCTAACTATTGACCTCGCCAAGAGAACTGCTACCCATTTAGTTGCAACATGGAATACGCATTATCTCAAGGAAAGCGATAAATCAGCCCACAGAATTCTTTACCTTGTTCACGGAGATGAAAATTCAAGTGAAGAGTATAACCATCTTTTCTCTAGAGACTCTTTTGCATTCTCAGCTGAGAAATACCCTCTAGAAATATTTACTGATGTCCCTGAAGCAATCGAAAACACTATAAAAATAAGTGATTGTTGTAATGTAGAAATCCCCTTGGGTAGATGGGTATTCCCCGCAATAGAGTTTAAGGAAAACTATAACGACGACCTAAGAAAATTGGCTTATGCTGGGCTCTCGGTTAGAAACCTCTCGCCGACTCAAGAAGTAACAACTAGGCTAGACTATGAGCTTAAGGTCATTGCTGATAAAGGGTATTCGCCCTACTTCCTTGTAGTATATGACCTTCTTCGCTTCGCTCGAGAAAACAAGATACTAACAAATATTAGAGGGTCGGTAGCAGGATCTTTGGTTACCTATCTTCTTCAAATCACAAAATGTAACCCTTTTGTGTACAAGCTACCTTTTGAACGCTTTCTAAATCCAGAACGACCGTCTGCTCCTGATATTGATATGGACTACGCCGACACAAGAAGAGACGACGTTATAGACTACGCGCGCTCAAAATATGGCATGGATAATGTGGCCCAGATTGGTACATTTGGTACAATGATGGCAAGAGGTGCAGTGCGAGACGTAGCGAGAGCTATGAAATTTCCGTATGTAGTTGGAGACAGGATAAGTAAGATGATACCACCCCCTCGCCAAGGGTTCCCAGTCACAATTGCTACAGCTCTTCAAGAAGTCCCAGAGCTTAAGGAGATGTACGATACAGACCGAGAGACCCAGACGATTTTAGACATGGCTCAAAAAGTTGAAGGTTGCGCTCGACACATCTCAGTTCACGCAGCAGGAACAGTTATCTCACCATCACCTCTTTGGGATTTTACGCCTATACAGAAAGACCCAAAAGGAGGCAAGATTATTACTCAGTATGACATGTATACAATTGAGGATGCAGGTCTTTTGAAATTCGACTTTCTCGGGATAAGGAATCTTACAATTCTTGGTGACGCTCTTAGCATTGTTAAGGAGCAGTATGGTCTTGATGTAGATATTGAAGAAATTTCTTTAGAGGATGCTAGGACTTTTGAGATTCTAGCAAAAGGTGAGACGATTGGTCTTTTCCAACTCAATGGCTCTGGGATGACGAGATTTTTAAAGGAGCTTAAGCCTACAACTATATTTGACATCAACGCCATGGTTGCGCTTTATCGTCCCGGGCCACTTGAAATGATTCCAGAGTATATTAAGCGCAAACATAACCCTTCCCTCATTTCATACCTCGACAAAAGACTAGAACCTATCCTGGATCAATCTTTTGGGGTAATTGTATACCAGGATGACGTGATGCTTATCGCCATTCATTTGGCGGGATATTCCTGGCTAGAAGCCGATAAGCTACGTAAAGCAATGGGTAAAAAAATCCCAGCCGAGATGCAAGCGCAAAAGGAGAAGCTTTTTAAAGGATTCCTTCAGAATGGTCTTTCAGAAAAGAAAAGTCAGGAACTTTGGTCTCTAATTGAACCTTTCGCAGCCTATGGCTTTAATAAGGCTCACGCCGCTAGCTATGGGAGAGTTGCTTACCAGACTGCGTACATGAAAGCAAACTTCCCTGTCGCGTATATGACTGCCGTACTGTCTAACGAAAGTGGTGATGTAGAAAAAATTGCCGAAATTGTTTCTGAAAGCAAACGTATGAATATAGACGTACTTCCCCCAGACGTTAACGAGAGTCAGGGTGGTTTTAGTATTGTTAAGGATGACAAAGGGATCGAGCAAATACGTTTCGGTCTCTACACTATCAAAAACTTAGGAGAAGATATTTCAGATGCAATCATTGCGGAGCGTAACTCAGGTGGTAAATTTACTTCACTAGAGAACTTCGTCAGAAGAATAACCCACAAGAATCTCAATAAGAAATCGTTGGAGGCGCTCACTATGTGTGGTGCGTTAGATCAATTTTCTGAACGCAACGAGCTTCTTTATAATATAGATTCGATTCTCGATTTTCATAAAGATACTGTAAAGAACAATGCCAACCAAAATAGTCTTTTTGGTGGTGATGCCCTTTCTTCTTTTGTTATGAAGAAAACTAAACCAGCTGATCAAAAAACAAAACTAACGTGGGAAAAAGAGCTCCTTGGTCTCTTCGTTTCTGGTTTCCCACTTGACCCCTGGAAAGAAAAGATCGACGCAAGAGGTGTAACTATAGAAAAAGTTCATACTGAATATAAGGATGGTAAAGAAATAAGTCTCGCAATAATTATCGAGAACATAAAAATAACTATTACCAAAAAGGGAGATAAGATGGGCCTTCTAAGACTTAGAGACTACACAAGCACTATAGAAGTAGCAATATTCCCCGAAGCTTATAAGCGTTTTAAAAGCAGTATTGTGCCCGACACTCCATTACTAGTTAAGGGTAAGGTGTCTACAAGGAACAATGAAAAAACTATGATTATTGATGAAATAAAATCTCTAGAACAGTCTCAATAACTAGTTAAAGACTTTCTATAATAAATACACACAGCAGTGTTTGCGTATACCCTTTTCTGTGATATAATATGATTATGTTTCAATTGCTATCTATTGTGCAGCTGGTTCTAGCAATTCTCCTTATTGCACTTGTCCTTATCCAGAGAGCTAACACTGATGCTTCTGGTGCTTTTGGTGCAGACGGAGGTTCTGGCGCAGCTCTTAAGAAAAGAGGGGCAGAAAAAATAGTGTACCGCTTCACCATCATGGTAGTGGTTCTCTTCGTTATATCTGTCTTATATCCAGTTGTTTTTGGGTAAACCTTTTTTTCATAAGTCTATAATATAGTAGATAAGCCCGAGTACCCTTACTCTATAAAGGTTTCTCTATGGAAATCCCCTTCTCATCTAGT
>CAYXWO010000060.1:0-3924 GCA_964468825.1 uncultured Candidatus Saccharibacteria bacterium
GAGCTACCTCGAACTTGATAGCTTCCTCAACGGAACGGAAGGAGTTAATATTTTTTACTTCGCACTTTGTACCAAAGACATTTCTGTCGGTAGACACAGATACGTTCGCCTCTACGCGCATCTGCCCCATTTCCATGTTAGCCTCTGAAGCTCCGATGTAACGAAGAATTCTTTGGAGCTCTTTAGCGAACTGTCCTGACTTTTCTGACGCTTCCTCAGGTGAATCAAATGTCACAGGGTCAGTTACGAGTTCCATAAGTGGCACTCCGGCACGGTTGTAGTCGACGAGTGTATATCCATCATTATCGTGAGATGACTTCGCAGTGTCTTCTTCTAGGTGAATACGAGTAAGCGGCCAGTTATTAATAGAGCCACGAGAAACAATAGGGAGCAGGTATTGTGAGAGCTGATAGCCCTTAGGAATATCTGGGTAAAAATAATTCTTGCGATCGAACTCTGTAAAATCAGCGATATCTGCACCAACTGCAAGCCCCACCTTAATTACTTTTTTAATAGCGTCCTTGTTCGGTACGGGGAGAGTGCCCGGGTGAGCCATGCAGACTTCACAGACGTTCTGGTTAGGCTTCTGTTCGCGAGGGTCATTTTTACAACCACACCACATTTTTGAATTGGTGTGTAATTCTGCGTGGATTTCGAGGCCTACAGTGACAAAATAGGTATTTGACATTGGGAAATTATACCATGCTTGACGATTTGGTTGAAGAATAAAAGTGTATTGACTTATATGTTAAAGTATTGTATAATATATACTGGTCTTCAATCTATAGTTACCTTGAAAGGAGAAACTCAGATTGAAGAAAAAACATCCTAAAACAAGCGTCACTCTTTATCTTTTGATACTGTGTGTCGCTACCCTCTTTCAACTTTCACAGGAGCCGACGAGAATGCAACAGAATTCCATTCACGAAGAAGCGGGTCACCGCGATCAACACTGGGTCGGAGGTTATTTCGGTTCAGGTGGGGCACTCGAGGTCGCACGCACAGATTACCAGGAAAAGGCAGATGCTGTTCTCGGTGACATCGACGCGACCTGGGTGGAGCGTCAAGACGCTCTCCTTCGTGCCACGATGCGTCGCATGAGTACGGTGTACAGTGCGATTGGGCACTGCGCCTCTCAGGTTGCTCTGCGTCGCCTCAACAACAAGTTGTGGTACGCATGGCAGGCGTTCCTCCTCCTTTTCAAACTCGAGGATATGCTCTCACAAGTTCTGGGGAGGGGCGACTACGAACAGCCTCTTGCTCCTGGTGAGCGAGATGTTCTCATCGCAGCACTCCTCCTCCCGAGTCCTGTGGCCTGGTTTCACTTCAACTTCTGGTATCGAGGGGAGGCTGTCGAGCTCATTCGTTACCAGATGAAGCATCTTCCTCCGACTCACGTGTCTTATCTTTACGCGATGGCGCGTGGCTACCGTGTCGGAAGTGGTCACTTCAGTGAAGGGGAGCGAGAGCTCTTCTTTGATGTGGTTCACCATGCCATTTACGCTTACGCTCCAGACGGGAGTAACCCTCAACTTGCGTGGTCAGATGTTGCGCGCCTCGCGCGACTGATTGGTCACAAGGATCGGCAGCGTCAAGCAGCTGGTCTCGACGGGAGTCGTGATGCCAAGTTGAAGGCTGGGGTTGGTGATTGACGGAGATGTCCTCCGGGCCGGGGCCGCGCAAGCGGGTCCGGTTTTTTCATTCAATGTTTCCATTTTTTACTCTCAGCTTCTAACTGTTAACTTCTAACTTTGTATTTCTGATTCAATTATCTTTGCAAACGAATAGTATTTTTTATTCCACGTTCTCTGGCGTTTCGCGTATTGCCATGTAGCAATACGAAGCCTCTCTACAAGTTCATCGTATGAAATTTCTTTCTCTAAATATTTTGCCATCCATTTATACTCAATCCCTTTACTTGCAAGTACACCTATTTCATATCCTTGCGCAATAAGAGACTCCATCTCCATGAGCATACCTGCCTCGAATCGCTTAAGTAGCCTCTTGTGTACTCTCTGTTCTAGTAGTTCTTTGCTGGGATTAAGGAGGTAAAAGTCTACGTCATAACGAAATACAAGCTCTTCTTTTTCTGGCACCTTACCGACCGCTTTGATTATTTCAAGGGCGCGTATAATTCTTACTCTGTTGTGCGCGTCTATCTCATTTGCTCTACGAAAGTCCTTTTCTTTAAGCTGTATAAAAAGTTCTTCCGTTGAGTAATTGCTCAGCTCTTCTTCAAGCGAAGGAGTGTATGAGATATCCGGCAGAGTGTTTTCATATATAACTGCGTCAATGTAATACCCAGTTCCTCCGCAGAGAATGGGCATCTTTCCACGAGAGGTAATATCCTCAATAATCGGAAGTACCTTGTCTCTAAACTGCGCGACAGAGAATGATTCGTTAATGTCGCAGATATCAAGCATATAGTGAGGTACACCCCTCATCTCTTCTGTGGTTATTTTTCCTGTACCAATGTCTAGTCCTCTATATATCTGGCGACTATCAGCGCTGATTACCTCACCGTTAACTTTGAGCGCTAGGTCCACAGCAAAATCACTCTTTCCAGAAGAGGTGGGGCCAGTGACGACGGTTATTTTTTTGAGATGGTTCATAGTTGCTGGTTACTAGTTACTAGAGTAAAATTCAAGATAAGGTATGCATCTATTGCATCTAACTATAAACTAGTAACCATTAACTATCAACTACCCATTATGCTCATTCTCTATACAAAAGATAACTGCCAATATTGCGATAAAGTAAAAAAAGTATTTTTTGAAAAACAAATTGCTTATGATGAGCGTAATATTAAAGATACTGTCTTTTTACAAGAAGCTAGGGAGAAAGGAGCGAGAACGATGCCTTTTCTTTTTGATAGTTCTGCTAACACAACAATAGGTGAATCAGATGAGATTATAGATTATACAAGCGAGTACAGTTTTTAGTCTGGAAGAATAAAGGGCTCGCACGTGGCGAGCCCTGTAGTGTGCAGCGTTTTAGGCTTGCTGCGGAGCCATGGTTCCCTCGTCGGCCAGTTGCTTGATCTTGGCGCGGCCGGCACGCATGACCTGGATCGTGTTGCCACTGATCATTGCCCATCCTTCTGTGAGCCAGTGACTGATCGCATTCTTCAGTTGTTGCAGCGTGAGAGCGGGGTCATTCACAATCACGCGCACACGGGTGAGCATCATGGTCAGACAATGCCTGGCAGTACATCGCTCGGTTTCGAGCTCCAGATAGAGAGCGGCGGCAACGTGAAGGGGAACCTTCCCGTCTTCCTTCTTGACTGTTTTTTTTGCCATCTTTGGCTTTCTCCGTTAGTGTGTTATCTTCTATCTTCCGCCCATCGAAAGATAGAAGAACATATTACTATGCATTATGACTTTTGTAAATGATGTCTCGTAGTGTATAATCTTCTCACTTGCCGGGGTGGTCGAGAAGCAGGCTCAAGGAAGCGACGAGCGACGAAGATTTCCGTAGCCAGCAGGCGAAGGAGGCGAAGATGTCGGGAGCTAGCAAGCAGACGACCAGTGAAAGATCTCATTCCGGACATAGGTTGCATGCTAATGTGATAGTGTGTGACAGTGGTGTATAAGTAATAAGATAATGCCGGGGTGGCGGAATGGTAGACGCGTTCGACTCAAAATCGAATATCGCAAGGTGTGGAGGTTCGAGTCCTCTTCCCGGCACAACATAAAAAGCGAGACATTTATAATGTCCGCTTTTTAGTTGTGCCAGGAAAGTAAACAAATAGTTTTGTTTACGTGAGGACTTGAACGGCCGCAGCTATGTTTCTAAAAAGTTATCTTCCGGACTTTTTAGAAACGAGCGATGCGGGCCGTCTACAGGTGTCGACTAATTACCAGTCGACTTCGCGAGTACTTATGAGCAACTCACACGAAGTGTGATTAGCGCAATTAGTAACTT
>CAYXWO010000061.1:0-3810 GCA_964468825.1 uncultured Candidatus Saccharibacteria bacterium
ACGGAGCAGAATCAATTCAAGTTCTTGAAGGGTTAGAGCCAGTACGAAAGCGTCCAGGAATGTATATCGGTTCAACTGGACCGGCCGGACTTCATCACCTTGTTTGGGAAATATTTGATAACTCGCGCGATGAGGCGATGAATGGTCACGCTGACCGAGTGGAGGTTGCACTTCTTCCTGATGGGTATGTTCGTGTTGTTGATAATGGCCGCGGTATCCCTACAGGTATTCACCCTAAGACCAAGGTTTCTGCTCTTGAAACAATCATGTGTACTCTCCATGCTGGAGGTAAGTTCGGAGGTGATGGATATAACGTATCTGGAGGTCTCCATGGTGTAGGGGCATCAGTAGTGAACGCTCTTTCTATCCACACAAAAGTCGAAGTTCACCATGAGGGTGCGTGGTTCATGCAGGAGTATAAGCAAGGTATTCGCAAGGCCGCTGTAAAGCAAATGGGTAAGAGTAAGTTTAGTGGGACTATTGTTAGCTTTAAGCCAGACGCTGAAATCTTTAAAGAAGGAACTGAATTCACATGGGAAACAATTGTGACACACCTTCGTCAGCAGGCATACCTTGTAAAGGGCCTCATGATTCACGTTATTGATGCGCGTAACTATGAAGGTAAGGTTGATTTGGAAGGTGAGCTTTATCTCTATGACCTCGGGTATGAGCAGCCTAGTCAGTCATTCTGTTTTGAAGGAGGGCTCAAGTCACTCGTTAAGCACTACAACGAATTTTCTAAGCCAATTCACAAGAATATTTTTTATGTAGAAAAAGAACAAGATAACGTTGGAGTAGAAATCGCGCTACAGTATATCGACGATCTCTCTACCAAGATTGCAGGGTACGCTAACAACATTGGAACTCCAGAAGGAGGAACTCACGTTACTGGATTTAAGACATCTCTCACCCGTCTTGTTAACTCTTACGCACGTAAAGCCGGGATACTAAAAGAGAAAGACGAAAACCTTACAGGAGATGACGTACTTGAAGGCCTCACTGTAGTTATTTCTGTTAAGCTCCGCGAGATTCAGTTCGAGGGTCAGACAAAGGCAAAGCTCGGAAGTATGGAAGCACAAGGTGCCGTTGCTACTGTGTTTTCAGATGCATTCACTCTTTTTCTTGAGGAGAATCCTGATGACGCCAAGGAAATCGTTAACAAAGGACTTCTCGCTCTTCGTGCTCGTAAGGCTGCAAAAGCTGCGAAGGATTCAGTGCTTAGAAAGGGGGCTCTTGAAGGCTTCTCACTTCCAGGGAAGCTAGCCGACTGTCAGAGTAATGACCCAAGTGAATCAGAACTCTTCATAGTGGAGGGAGATTCAGCGGGGGGTTCTGCTAAGATGGGGCGTGACCGTCGTACCCAGGCTATCCTTCCACTTCGTGGAAAGATTCTTAACGTTGAACGTGCACGCCTTGATAAGATGCTCGGCAGTGAACAGATTAAGAATCTCGTCCTAGCTATGGGTGCAGCTATTGGAGATACGTTTGATTTGTCAAAGGTGCGTTATCACAAGCTTATTATCGCGACAGATGCGGACGTTGACGGTGCTCACATTCGCACCCTCCTCCTTACCTTCTTCTATCGCTACTACCGTCCTATTATAGAAGCTGGGTATGTGTATATTGCGCAACCTCCTCTTTACAAAATCTCTTATGGCAAAGATGTTCGTTATGCATATACAGATGAAGAAAAGGCTCTAGTTCTCAAAGATATGGGGTTCGGTGATATGCAAGCTGGTGAGATAGACGGAACCGAAAATGAAGAGGTGGAAGTGGGAGAATCAGAAGATACCGCAAACGAGAAAGAGGAGAAGATGATTAAGAAGTCTGGCAAGAAGCCTAGCATTCAGCGGTACAAAGGTCTTGGAGAAATGAACCCTGAAGAGCTTAAAGAAACAACAATGGATCAGAAAAACAGAACCCTCAAGACCGTTTCTATACACGAGGCTGAAGAGGCTGACAAGATTTTTGAGATGCTTATGGGTAATGAAGTAGGGCCCCGCAAGAGTTTCATTCAGACCTACGCAAAGGATGCGAATCTTGATATATAAAATACAGAACGTGTAAGAATAAAGACGAAGCTTAACATCACTGATTTCTTTTTTGTTTAATTTATGTTATTATCCCTTCGGTGCAAATCTACGAAAGGGAATCAGTAATGAACACTCTTTCTGAAGAGATGCTAGATCTTCTTTCCAGGCATGCTGTCACTGTACATTTTTTAGAGAAATACGGTGACGCAGCAAACGATGGAAGGATCCCTAAAACAGAGTGGGTGAAAGAATCCCTCCCGCCTTTTCTAAGACAGGAACTAAATCAAGATGAACTGCAATAACTCGCAGCAACAGCAGCAACACAGCCCCGAGAGTCGGGAGCATGAAGCAGAAAGGCGCAAGCAGCAGCAACAGCAGCAACGTCAGATGTGAATTCTGACGTCAATAGTGCCGTCCAAGACAAAAGCTGTCCTTGGACGGCTTTTTTCTTTATTGAAGGATTATTTTATTTCTTGTCAGCAACCTCCTCTACAAACCTCTTCACAACTTCCTCTACACTCATCTGTCCAAGGTTCCCACTATCTCGTGATTCAAGTGTTACCATAGTAGCTTCCATGTCCTTATCACCAATCACTAGCCAGTACGGAGTCTTCATCTCCTTGTTGTAACGCACTTTTTTACCTAGCCCATCTTTTGAAGTATCAAACTCAACTCTTAGCCCTTTTTTCTTTAATGCTTCAACAATATTCTTAGCATAGTCATGATGTTTCTCATTAATTGGGAGCACTGCAACTTGGGTAGGCGATAGCCAAAGAGGGAAGTTGCCAGCTACGTGTTCGATATATGTTGAAAGGAACCGTTCTAATGATCCAGCTACTGCGCAGTGAATCATTACTACCCCCTCACGTCTTCCTTCTTCATTAACACACTCAAGCCCGAAGTTAGAAGGCTGGAGGAAGTCCACCTGGATTGTTGCCACTTGCCAAGTTCTTCCAATAGAGTCTTTAGCCAT
The DNA here is from genome assembly GCA_964468825.1 of uncultured Candidatus Saccharibacteria bacterium. Lineage (GTDB taxonomy): Bacteria > Patescibacteriota > Minisyncoccia > Phycocordibacterales > UBA5272 > UBA11704. The sequence continues at coordinate 3,007 of CAYXWO010000061.1, forward strand.
AAAATCTACCTTAGGACCATAAAACGCCGCCTCGCCTTCACCATCTATCCAATTATCTGGAGACTTCTTTTCAATAAGGGTCTTAATTACTCCTTCTGCTTTTATCCATACTTCATCTGAGCCTTTATATTTTGGCTCACTGTTTCTTCGTGAGAATCGAGGTGTGAGATTGGTGTAACCAAAGGTAGCATAGAATGTCTGTACAAGATCCCAAATACTTTCTATTTCCCCCTCTAGTTGTGACTCACGACAAAAAACGTGAGCATCATCTTGAGTAATAGAGAGTACGCGATTAAGACCCGAGAGTTCTCCTGATTGTTCATCACGATACACCATTGTCGTCTCGCTGTAGCGTATAGGAAGCTCTTTGTATGAACGGAGTTCGCTTGCGTAGATCTGCGTATGGTGTGGGCAATTCATTGGCTTCATACAATAGGTATGACCATCACGTGTTTCTATTTTGAAAAGATCTTCCCAATACTTCTCCCAGTGACCACTTGTTACATACAAGTCCTTCTTTGTGATGTGAGGAATAGCAACTGGCTGATAATTGAATTGTGCACGCAGCTCTTGAACATAGGAATCAATTTTCTGACGGAGAATAGTTCCGCGAGGTGTCCATAGTGGTAGTCCTGGCCCAACTAGAGGGGAGAAGGTGAAGAGTTTAAGTTGTTGTCCTAAGAGTCTATGGTCTCGCTTTTTAGCTTCTTCCAATTGTGTAAAGTGAGCATCAAGCTCTTCTTTTGTATCAAAAGCGATTCCATAGATACGTGTAAGCATCTCACGCTTCTCATCTCCTCTCCA
>CAYXWO010000062.1:0-3776 GCA_964468825.1 uncultured Candidatus Saccharibacteria bacterium
ACGTATCATAGGAGTACATGGATACTATTAAATATCTTATAGGGTTCTTTTTTAAGCTAGCTTTTGCCGCACTCTTCGTTGCTCTTATCTGGTGGCTCGTATCGCTTCTCTTTCCGGCGCTCAGTCTTTCTCAAGTAAAAGCAGTTTTTTCTACCGAAGAGAAGAGGGATATTCTTCCGTCTCCTCGAGCGTATTCTGGGCTTATTAAAAGTGTTACAGCGCCCACCCCAACTACTAATCTCTACGTACACGGCAAACCCTTTGACGGCTATGAATCGTATGGCGGGACGTATACCTATTCGACATCAACAGCAAGTTTTGTTTCTTATAACTCTAGATCATCATCAAGCAATCAGCCGACTGTGGCGCCGAGTCGAAGTATGTATATTCGAAACCTCTCAATATATGAAAACGGACATGTATACACTGGACTTTCTTTTGTTGGAGAGGCTCGCAATGAAATGTTTAGTAACGGTGGGTTTCATGTTATCGTTGTTGACCAAAGAGGTGTGCTCGTTGGGACATCTCGCGCAGTTAAACAAGACAACTGGTCTGTTCCGGGATGGTCACGATTCTCTGTGAAAGTGCAGCATGTGTTACCACCCGGAGGCGCTCCTTGTTCGATGATATTTGAGCAGGACATGGATCAGTTCAAGTATAGCGGTGTTACTGCACAGCCTGTGAGGGTGGGTATCCCGATTAAATGTAACTAAGCCCCCAAGCCTACTGAAAGGTTTAGGGGCTCGGTGCAGCTTCGTCTGTGCTCAGAACGGGATGTCATCTTGTTCTGGCACCACACGCTTTGCCACAAGTTCCTCAAAATAGGCCTGAGGAACAGCAGAAGCTCTGCTTTCTTGCTCTTCCTCCATTTTCAGCAGTAGTGCTTCGAAGGTGTTGTGGCCCGACGCAATCCAGGAAGTGATGAGCGACTTGCCTGCGATGTGCTCAGCTTCAATCAGGAAGTCCTTGAGACTGAGTCCCTCTTGCGAGCGTTTGCGAAGGCCGGCAATCGTCTTCGGAGTCATCTCGAGCCGGGTGCTTTTGGGTGATTCTTTGGCCGTCATCTAGTTGTCCCTCTGTTTGTTCGACTGCTTGATATACTACATTTTTTATTAAAAAATCCTAATTGTGCCTGTTGTTAGGGCGTATGTCTGGGCCTTAGAGATGACGGCAGACCCTCAAAAGGGTCTGCTAAGCGATGAGCTATTGGAGTTCGTCACTCCGTAAGTCATCTCTTGTAATGCCAGTTTCCTTGATTAAGTCTCCTGGGTCAGTGTCAGGATCGCCATTGACTTGTCGAAACTTTGGATCGGTCATGTAGAGAGCGTTCCACTCCTCCGTAGCTCTCTGTATGTCACTCGGTCTCTGTTCTTGAAACTTCTGTTTGATGGCGTCTATGAAAGCTTGTCGAGCATCTGTTTTTTCCAGGATGCGAGAATACTCGGCCGCGCCCAGTATTCTATGAGCCATTTCAGTAAACGGCACACCATATAGAGTCTCGATGATCTCCATATCTTCACTCGAAATTAGGTTAGCGTTTCCGTCCATAATCACAACCTCACTTTCTGGGCTTGGATTGTTTTCAGGCGTCGGTTTAAAAAAAGGTTCACCCATAGTTATGATAGTACTATTAAGTTTAGTTAACAAGGGAGTCTATCACCTTTTTGACGATAGCTCCGTCTGCTGTGTCCCCAAGTTCTTTCATCATTGTTCCAACGAACTGACCTTTCTTGGTTGGGTCAAGTGGAGATTCTGCGAGCTTAGCCTTAACACGGGTCTCGATATCTGCTTCTGACATTTGTGCAGGGAGGAAGCCTTCGATAACTGCGAGCTCTGCCTTTTCATCGTCAGCTAGTTCTGGACGGCCACCTGATACGAACTGCTCAATAGAATCCTTGCGCTGCTTTGCGAGACGCTTGATGACCTTCATACAATCCTCATCTGATAGTGGATCTGTCGGTGGCTTGCCCTGGGTTACGAGTTCATTAGTAAAAGCAGCTAAAATCATACGAAGTGTTCCTAGGCGAACTGTATCTTTCGCTATCATTGCTGGCTTAATTTCGGCTTTAATTTTTTCTTGCATAGTGTCTTCATTCTAGCATACATCCGTCGTGATACACTACTTTTATCATTATGACGATGCCTATTCTTATTGCAATTATCTTTGGGGTTATTATTACAATTCTCTTGTTTTTTATTCTCCTTAAAGTCTTAAACAACAAGCCAAAAGACGACAACAGCTTCCTTATTTTGCAAGAACAACTGGAGCGGTTGCGCGGGACTCTTGAGAATAAGCTCGAGCGCTCATCATCTGACCTCCAACAGGTAATCCACAGACAGAACTCCGAGGCGAATCGCCTTATCACCGAAATCACACGAGAGCTAACCGAAGTGAAGGAAGGGAACAAGCAGGTATTCTCCATGACTGAGCAGTTACAAGGGTTACAAAAAGTACTTACTCACCAGAAGCAGCGTGGAAACCTTGGTGAAGCAGCTCTTGAGCAGATACTTTCTAATATGCTTGCACCAGGCCAATATGAGATGCAGTTTTACTTTAAAAATGGAGAGGTGGTGGATGCTGTGGTGCATACGAAGGAAGGGATTATCCCAATTGATGCTAAGTACTCACTCGATAACTACCAGCGTCTCATGAATGCAGAAGATGAGGAAGATATCGCTTACTATCAGACAGAGTTTAAGAAGGACATTCAAAAAAGAATCGACGAGACATCTAAATATATTCGCCCAGAGGAAGGTACTCTGCCGTTTGCTTTTATGTTCATACCAGCTGAGGGTATTTACTACGATCTTCTGGTTAATCAGGTGGCGCGAGGTGCTGTGAATACTCAGAATCTCATCGAGTATGCATACAATAAGAAGAAGGTGATCATCGTCTCGCCTACGACATTCTATGCGTACCTACAATCAGTACTCTTCGGGTTCAAGGCATTCAAGATAGAAGAGAGTGCTAAGCATATCGAGAAGCGTGTCGAAGAGTTAGGGAGACACCTAGGAGCATATGAAGACTATATGAAAAAGCTCGGGGTGACACTCGGTACATCGGTTAATCACTATAACGCCGCATATAAAGAATTGAAGAAGGTGGACAAAGATGTTTTACGTATAACTGGCGATGATGTTGGTATTGAGCCTACACTCTTAGATAAACCAACCTTTGAAGAGGATTAGTTTGTATAAAATTTTAAGTATAAAGTAGTGACAGCCGGAAGGACCAAAGGTCCTTCCGGCTGTTTTGTGTCGCACCAGGGCGTCGCGCTCGCGTCATACGTTGCGGCGGTCGATCACAGGAAGCTTTTCCACTTTCTTGGCTTTGCTCACTGCAAACATCGGTCCGAGGATAAGTCCCGCGTGGCCGAAGATGAGAAGTCCGACCGTTACCGCAATGCCGTCACGGTGGTGCGCTACCCAGAGCTCCTTCTCCTTTTCGAGATAGAAGAGAGCGAAGTGGTAGAGCGACCCCTTGTTGACTTCTGTTCGGTATAGCCCAATGACCAGGCCGGCGAAGCCTATTGCTGCGGAGATGAGGAACAAGGACATCATGATGACGATGACCAGGACGTTTTCTATTGCGAACTGTATGAGGTCCATGAAAGAGCTCCCTATTTTATTACGCTTTTGGCATTCTACGCTTACTTTTCCTGCAGGTCAAACCCTTTTATTGAACTATCGCAGGAAGCAGTGCTACCCTTGCGTAATGAGCTAAAAAAGTGTATAATTCTCAAACTATGTCATTAGCTATCGTTCAAACAGGAGGA
>CAYXWO010000063.1:0-3749 GCA_964468825.1 uncultured Candidatus Saccharibacteria bacterium
CTGTTTATCCACTTTTGTGATATGATTCAGCCAATAATGTTTGGGAAACTATCGTTAACTATTGGATTTTTTGTTACTAGCTTTGCTCTCTCTTTCGGGGGTATTTTTTTTCTGAAGACTACTACGTTTGCTCAGAGCTATCCTTTTAGGGGGGAAGAGTCTGTTATCACGCTCCCTAAAGAAGAGTCAATTGAAGGCCCCCACATGGTAGTCCTACTCCATGACATGAAAGTAGAACTAAGAGATGGAACCTCGACACTTGCTACATATCCTATCTTATCTAAAGGAAAACCTGGTAGTTACTATGAGACTATTGGTGGCAAATACTTTAACGACTATAAGACACCTCTGCACTTCAGTTCTATTGGCCGCGTCTATATGCCGCATAGTATCCATGTCTTTGGAAACTACTTTATTCATGGTGTTCCCTATTACCCAAATGGTGAAAAAGTTTCGAGCGCATATAGTGGCGGGTGCATTAGACTTTCTGATGAGGACGCAAAATCTGTTTATGATTTCGTAAAAAAAGATACACCTATTATTATTTCTCAAATCGTAGCTACAGAATTCTCGCCTACTGCAACATCCTCTTCTCTTATTGTAAGTGACGACATGACACGTCTTATGGTCGCAACAGTATCACTTGAAGCCCTCACGCAAGATAACGACATCATCGACGTGAACGGCAGTGTTGTTACGAGAAAAGAAATTCTTCCTCGACTTATACAAAATAATGATAAAGACGTGGCAATCACATATGCCAACTACTTAGGAGAAGCTGCTTTCCTAAAGCTCATGGGAGAGAAGGCTTCTGCGCTTGGTCTTTCTAATACTACTTTCACCTCAGTTACGGCACCAGCTACGACCTCAGACGTCGACCTTATAAGATTCTATAGTTACATCAATAACTATAAGTCCTACCTACGAGGACTTGAGGATGCTACTTCGTCTCTCTAGAGATTTTGTCTACTACTTTTTCGTGCGGCATTTCCATTACGTCACGAATAAACTTATCGTACATCTTAATTCTATATTCGTACTCCTCTACATCCATAATAGAATAAATAACTTCTCTTCCAACCTCAGCTGAGATACCTTCAAAAATCTTTTCTGCTTTTGGTTTCTTAATCGCCTCACCGATGAGCAAGATATCAAGACGTGACTTTGGATCATTAATAAAAATACCCGCCACTACGAAGAGTTTAATTCTTCCAAGTGCTTTAAAACGAGAAGCAAGCTCTTTCTTGTCAACAAGCTGAAAATCAAAGAGCAGCTCTTTCAAAGCTTGATTGTGTGGGAAATCAGGATTAAGCTTGTAGCCATTCACTTCCTTTACACGGGAAGTTTTCTTCTTAGCGCCTGTTGTTACTACCATCTTCGTGCGCTTCTTTTCTATAAAGCCCATAGCTGCGAGCGATGTTAGTTCTTTCTTCGCGGAGACACTTTTTGATTTTGTCTTTCCTACGACATCACTTGCGGCAAATAATTCGTCTTCGTGGTGAAGGAAGAATCTCATTATTTTTACCCTTTCTGTTCCCCCTAAAAGTCGTGACAGTAGCTCCATATAGATGCATTGTACCAGAAGAAACCCCTTGTTTCTACTAGCCGAAAATCAAAAAGATTGCCTAATATAACGTGAAGAAAGCGCGCCGTTAGGCGCGCTTTACTGGCGATGACAGAACTTTTTCGACAATAACTTTTACAACATCTCTGACGAGTATGTAGTCTTTGAGATCATCGGCATAGAGAAGTCTCACCGCCACAAGAACTCTAGAGAACGTATCGACAGGTCTGACCTGAGACAGAGTAATCTCCCCTTTCCTTGTGAGTCCGCCCACAGAATGTCGCACGAAGGTCGACATATTAGCAGCGTACTCCGCACCAAGGGCAGCAAGCGCCAGAGCATCAACCCCAGCTACCTTTAGAGCTTCGGAGAGGAGGGCTTTACCCTCTCGGCGGCGCTCAAGTATTTTCCTTGAAAGCTCTGCAGCCTCCGGGGTCATCTTGCTTGAAGGCAACGACTGTGGAAACGATCTTTCCAGCCGAGCTAAAAATATCTCAATAGCCTCAGCCTGGCGCGTCTCTTGTTCTCTCTTTCTTTCGCCTCTTGCACGGAAGAAAGAGGTCATGATTTTAATAGCCATAAACCCATCCTTTCGTTGGTAAGTTGCGAAACCTTTAGCATCCTACCTGGTTTTAGACGGGAATGCAAAAAACAAAAGCCCCGCACGCGGGGCTTTTTGGGTGTGAGGCTAGTCAGCCTTTGGCAGATTTCTTGAGCTGACCACACTTACACGCATCACGGATAACCATAAGAGTGTGTTGGAGTCCTTCTTTGATTTGGTGCTTGGTTTCGACCGGAAGTGCTGAATAGAAAAAACCAACTGCAACCAGGTATAGCACCTTGCTGACGAACCATGCTTCCACCGGACCCAGATTGGCCTCGGAGTTCGGCTTGACTTCGCTAGCAATCAGCCAGAAGAACATGCCAAGGAGCGCAAGACCAATGGTGCCTTTCCGCTTCTCGTACCACCCTGGAAATGCGATGCGCGCTTTCGGGGATACGGCGAAGAAGCCGGCCAGGTAGAAAGCAGAAATGGCGAACAGCGAAAGGAAAGGGTTGTTCTTCACGAACGCCTTAATTGCCACATCTGCAGATTGGGCCGCTGCAGGTAACCACTCTTGAAATCCCATGAGCAACGTCTTGAATTCAGGCAGAACGATCCCTCCGAAGGTATTGAAGCTCCAGAGGAGAAGATAGAGTGCAGGCAAAAGAAGTGCCAGCGCTACCACATTCACCAAAATGGAAAGTGCGGGGAACGATTTCATGTAAACCTCACTTTGTGAAATAATCCAAAAGCACGAGCGCTTTTGGTATCTTTTTATTATATCATATATCTATTATTTGTCAATGTTTTTAACTTTTCAATCTTTTTATACATGCAACAAAAAATCCCCTCTCGGGGGTTTTTTGTTGTAGAAACTAAGATTACTTTAGTGTAACTGTAGCACCTGCTTCTTCAAGCTTCTTCTTGAAGTCTTCAGCTTCTTCCTTCTTCATGTCAGCCTTAAGATCAACTGGCGCTCCGTCAACGAGGTCCTTAGCTTCCTTGAGACCAAGAGCTAGAACTTCCTTAACCACCTTCATAACAGCAATCTTACCTTCACCAGCTGATGTAAGGTGAACAGTGTAAGCAGACTTTTCCTCTGCTGCGTCCCCTGCACCTGCTGCTGGAGTAGCTGCAACTGCTGCTGCTGACACACCGAACTTTTCTTCAATCGCCTTGACGAGGTCGTTAAGTTCTACTACTGACATATTCTCAATCTTAGTGAGAAGTTCTGCAAATTTTTCCATAGTTTAAATAATTAGAGTTAATAGGTTACAGACTAAGCTGTTTTTGTTTTTGCTACCTCAGAGAGTCCGACAGCGAGTCTTGTCATCGGAGACTTAAGTAGATAAGCAAGCTGTGAAAGAAGAACTTCACGTGAAGGGATAGTTGCAATAGAGAGCATCTCCTTTTGAGACTTGAATTCTCCGTCGAATATACCTCCTAGGATACCAAACGTATCCTTGTGAGTCTTACTGAATTCATAAGACGCACGAGCAGGAGCAAGGAGATCAGTTCCGTAGATAACAGCGAGTTCTTCGCCGATAGCTGGAGCTTCACCTTTAATTCCGACTGCGTTAACAGCGCGAGTCCAGAGAGTTTTCTTAACAACTGTATAGTGAATATTTTCACTAAAGAGCT
>CAYXWO010000064.1:0-3716 GCA_964468825.1 uncultured Candidatus Saccharibacteria bacterium
AAAGCCCTCCCGCTCCTGCCATATAGCCGAATTGCTTCAAGGTGAAGGGGCCGAACACCTTGTCTTCTATATCTATGAATTGTGGAACACGGAATTGCATGAGGTTAGTATACCATTGGCCCTAGACAGTAGACGAGAAGATGGGCAGAACCGAAGGTATAAACTTCTCAGTCTAAAAGTCTTTTGGTCGTTCAGTCTCTTCGTTCTTCTACACCCCCTCTGGCATTTCACGATACGGGTCTACGTTGTATTCTTTCGGGGCGACGCTATATGTTGCAGGACGAAGTGTGGGAGTAACGGCTTCCTTTCCTTTTTCTCCGAACATAAAACTTTTAAGAGCAATATTTGATTTAAGGGTGTTGTCGTCCTCCTGCTTCTTGATGGAAGAAATCTGTTCTTGTATGTGCTTTAATCTCTCTCCGATTTCTTCATCGTCCGGGATAGACCCAATAACCTGAAGCTGTTCTAGTAATTGTGAGCGAGAGCCGGGAGCAAGCACGGTAGTTTTTTTAGTTTGAGGACTTGATTGAGCCTTGTTTAACCCTGACTCACGCTTAGTTGTGTCCATTATCTCTTTTCGTAGCTCTTCTTTTGACTTCTCTCCTTGGTACTCAAGAGTTTTTATTTCCTCCCCTTGATTCATTAATAGGTTGCGTACTTTTTGGAATATCGATGTATTAAGATCAGATGCAATCTTGGTGGCCGTTGCCTCATCAACCTCAACGAGGTCAATCAAAGCCTGAACAACATCGTCAGGAAGGACCGCACCAAGAAGCACGTACGTTATAACATTAGAGAGTGCTACCTGACGGCCAACCGGGATGTCGTATTGAGATGCAATAGTAACGGTTGCTTTCCCTATCTCGCCACTTCCGATAATTTCCAAGATGTGTTCAGGTGCCTGACCTACTAGTTCCTTGATATTAATGTTGGAATATTTTGTACTACTCATATGATTAAGCCGCTACGCCTTCGTCCCTCATTCTACTGATTGATTCTGAATCAAATCCCATTTTCTCAGCCTCCTTCGCTATTCTTGCGACCTCGCCAGGCTTACCCTTTGCTTCGGCGAAAGCACCCATAATTTCCTGTCGGTTCTTTTCATTAGAAGATGAGGGTGCATTAGGTGGGCGAGACGGAGTGTATCCAATCTGTGGAGCGCTGCTCGGCGGCGGACCATTTCTTGCCTTATCAATCGCTCTATCCGCGGCGGCTTTTGCAGCCATTGCTGCCACATCATCTGTTGCTGGATTGTGTGTCTCTGGTATATCAATCGGAATATCAACCGCAGGCGCTGACGTGGTTCGTGAATTTCTGTCCATTTCCGCGTTTGCACGCGCCGCAGCTTCTTGTTGCTTTAAAGCTCGTGCAGTGGCAACGTCTGCCGGGTTAACAGAAGATGTTGAGGTTCCTCGCATTGAAGGAGGTAGCTCGTAGTTGTCCCAATTGGTGTCCGCGACAGTTTTAACTGGCGGCGGTCCGTTCAGGTCAATATCGAGAGCCGTGCCACCCGAAGCTGATTTTGGTATTGGTCTACCGTCTGGGCCAAGAATAACAGTTCCTCCACTATTTGCTTGAGCTGCTTTGAATGCCGCGTACGTATCCTTGTCCATATTAGTAAGAAACTTTGCTTGCTGACCATTTTTATCCTGTGGGTCAAGGCTCTGCATTCTTTCAAATTTTTCCAAAAGGTCGGTAATCTTTTTATTTTCTGCAATGGCTTCACGCTCCCTACTCTTTTCAATGGTATTAAGTGCCCCAATAATAGACTGAGCCTGCCCATCCCTTTGAAGATCAACCCCTCTCTCACTGAGCTGTTCCAATTCTTTTCGTAACTCAGCTACAAAGTTCTTCTGATTCTCAGCTTTTGTTGTTAGCTTACCAGTTCTTGGGTCAACTGTGTCTTCTGCGGCATTGTAGAGACCAACTTCTCTTTCAGCGTTCTTCTTACTCTCGGCAATCTCCTTATCTGTTCGTTCCTCTGCTTGTTTACCAAGTGCTTCTCTCGCAAGCTGCTTTTGCTCTCTAGACATAAAGACTGACCCACCCGATTCCGCAACGTACTTGTCGTACGCTGCGTCTGCTTCCTTGTCTATGTCTCCCTTACGGTGGATGATGTTTCCGTCTTTGTCTGTTACATTTCTTTCGTACCGAGTCTTTATGCGTGACCCACGTTCTAGAATATCTTTCCTTCTTGCTTCCATTGCTTCTTCATAGCCCGCAGTTCTCCCCGCACCCATTCCCATTCCCGCTTTCTGCATCCCTCCTGCAACTACTTTTGAGTTGCGTAGATCAAAAGAACTTTTAGCGAGAGAGTTAGACATGTCATATACACGTCTACCAACGAGAGAGTCCTGGTTATTAGTTACCCACTTACTATCACGGGCTTTCATGGCGAGACGTCCCAAACTGTTGCGTGCCAAGAGCCCAGCCCCGCCCGTTGCTGCCCCCATGGCGAACCCTCCGACCTTCCCCATTGCGTCAGTCGCATATTGCCCAAGAGCCCCGGCTACAGATTTTGTAATCTTAAGTGTGATGTGGAGCATGATTATCATCATGAGAATATTGAAAAATACCGCCGCGTTCTGGGAGTCGCCTCCGTTTATAATCGTTGATGTTTGTACGTTGAGAGGGCCGTTAGAAAAGACGACTATAAATTTCGTGGTTAGAGCAATGAGCAACATAAAGACAGGCCCGACAGCCAGCTGCTCGAAGAATATTTTTCTTATTTGCTGTGCCTTGTCTCCAAGAACTGGTAAGACGCTGTCTATAAAAAGGAAAGGAGAGGCAATGGTTAAAAAAACAAGTGAGGCAGTTCGTATAGCAAGAATGGCTGTTGCCATAAAGAAAACATATGCTGCATATAAGATAAAGACCACCACCATTAATGCAGCAGGAACGCTATTGAGTCCTTTAATTATATTGGGCCCCTGGGTTCCTTCAACGTAGGTAGCGCTTGCCACTAAATCTGTGAGACCAAGACGGTTCATTATCACCGCGCCGGCACTTGCGTTTGATGTGCCGTTAAGTGCTTCGTTACTAAAAGCAGCAGCATAAACATTGAGCGAGATGATATTTGAAACGTCCACCGCGAACCGTGCCACAGGGTAAGAGAAGTTAATAAAAAGCGCAAACACAAGTAACCACGGTATATAGCGAGCGAAAGTATCTACCTTCCCTAATATGTACATAAAGCCAAGGTAGAGGCCAACAAAGACTACCCCCAAAGATACTATCTGCCGCACAACCGCCCATAGTGGATAAAGTTCGTCTGATGCCCAGTTTTTAAACTCAAGAATTCCCACCTGGACAACATAACTAAACATGTTGGCAGTTATAGTCAGAAAGAAACCAGCTATGTTCATCAGTGTGTTCTTTATAAACCATTGAACAAAATCACTGATACACACCCCCATACTGAATTGGGTGAGGCTAAAACATCTTGGAACAGGCTCGTTTTTTGCTATCTGAGCTGCTGCTGCTTGGTTGCCGCTTTGTAGCGGGGCGGAACCTGAGATTTGTTGCGCAGTTTGACCGAATGAATCCATTTCTAGGGTTCCGGAGGTGTTACCACGAGCCGCCGCCGCATCAATTTCTTCGTCAGTTGCTCGTGCTGGTTGTCCTTGTGCGTAGGACCTCTCAATAGAAAAAGAAAAAAATACAACAAATACAAGGAGTAAGCCAAAAAGCCTTTTCATACCCACAAGTGTATCACA
>CAYXWO010000065.1:0-3570 GCA_964468825.1 uncultured Candidatus Saccharibacteria bacterium
CCTCACCCGATCGAGATGCCAACTGATAGCAGATTCAAAATTAAAAGTATCAAAATATTCTTTTGACATTAGTGCAGTATACTAGGCGACCGCCTGATTGCTATCCACTAAATACTTATCGTCATTACTTGCTGTTGTATGCTCACGACCAGGAAGACCTACGCCAATTCTTACAAGTTCGGCATTCCTTCTTGCTATCTCCAAATCTATTCTTTCTTGCTCTAGTTCAATTTCATAGAAGGCAATAAGCTTAAGCGTTGCTTTCTCTAACACGTACCTTTCTCTAGACACATCTTCCTTTGGTCTATTTCTAATTTCAAGCAAGATTGCATTTGCTTCAAAGAGCTTTTCTCGAATATCACCCTTAACTGCCTCAATGCGGTCACAAACGTGCTGAGGTTTCGTCATTTCCTTTATAGAAGGCTCCAATGATTCTCTGTGCTCCATAATAAGCTGAGTATAGCACTTATCTAGATTAAGAATACTTACAGTAAAACCTTCTGATTACCTTAGTCTGACACCAAAGTTCCCTGACCAGGTTTCACCTTTTCCTAAAATAATAAGTGCCTCTTTTGAGTTAAATGCATCTGTTGGGCATGTCATCGGCTCAATTGCTACTGACTTCCTGCCTGGAGGGGTGAATACCTGAACATAGTTAAAGCCTTGCGCTCCTGCAGTTTGGAAAAGCTCAAGAGTAACATCTGTGTCTTGATTATGAATACTAGTTACTACCTCACCTTCATCTTGGATTTGAAAACCTGTATCAAATTCTGTGTCATATATTTGCGACATCTCTTCATAATCCTCAAATGAATCCTTCTCTCCTGTTGGAATCATCCTTTCGTCAACACTAAGAGATGCAACACTTGGCATTTTTAGTAAGAGGTTATCTACATCTACCTCTAAGTTAAAGTACGGATGCCATCCAACACCAAGAGGAAGTGCCGCCTCTCCTTTATTTTGTACTTCTACTCTACAACCAACTTCATGCTGACCTAGTGCGAAAGTGTATCTGACGAGACAAGGAAATGGGTACCCTTCATTTTCTTTGTTGTCATATTCAAGCGTAATTGTGTTTTCTCCACCGCCTTCCATAACTGAAAAGATTTTATTGTACATTAGTCCGTGGATGGCGTGCCCCTCGCCTGGCATATTAATTGGGAGCGAGAACTCGCGACCAGAAAACTCATACTTTCCATCTCTTACACGATTTGGAAATGGGAGTAAAATGACACCCCTGTACCACCTTTCATCTTTAAAAGCCTCTACATCTTTTTCGTTGTCTAAAACCTGGAGAAGTCTTTCTTTAGAACGAAGTGCAATCTCGTGCACTCTGCCGCCCAGCTCAGGAATAACAGAGATATATTCACCTGAGTCGTTATTGGTTAGCTTTATAGTTTTATAAGGGCCCAGGAGCTCGGTAGTTTTACTATACATAACATGCTGAGTATACCAGGTGGAGTATTCTTCTAGGATAAAGTGCTACACTTCACCCATATGGACGATAAAACACTAAACGAAAATGTGGTGGAGCTAACCCACACGATAAAGAGAGTCAGTTCGTATAAGTTTGTGTTCTTGCGAGGAGTAATCAACGGTGTAGGGACTTTTATCGGAGCTACTATAGTTGCTGCGATAGTTATAGCATTCGCGATACAAGTATTAGGATTCTTTGGTCTTGAGGGATACTTTGAACAACTGCTGCCAGAGGTCGAAGACTCTGTTACTTATTAGTCATCTGCATTGTTTTCATTTTGTTTGAATAAGAAGATTTTACTTTTGTGTGCTGTAGTAGAGAGGATTAGAACTCAGATGACACAGAAACAATTAACCCTACTCTTGTTTACATTATATTAGTTTACCGATTCGAATCGTGCTTTATTTTCATCCATCCATTTCATCATATCTTCCTTGGTTTTAGTTGGATCACTCATTACCTCAGGGTGAGCTGTGAAGTAATGTGGCTTGAGTGCCTCCATCCAAGCTTCAAATGTCTCACCTTCAGCCGTTACTTCACACAGGTCACATGTGAGAGTTTTCATAGTCTTTAAAATTATTTAATAACTAAAGCTAGTATATTACTTTTTAAATTACTTCTATAGTCAAAGTAATTGTGTCTCCTGAAAATATGCCCTCCTTCTTACGAACTTCTGCTTTCAGTGGTAATAAATATGTCTCTGTTCTTTTATCTGGGAATATGGAGGTCTTCCACTTTGTTTTGCCAACCATAACTACAACTGGAATAGACCCAAATCCTGCTTTTATTTTATACACTTTCTTTATCTCAACAGATTCCTTTTTAGGAATACCTACAAAATGCCATCCACTCATACCAGGATAGAGCCACACCTCTCCATTTATTGTATATTTTTTAGCACTCATTTTAGTAAACTTAACTTTCCTTTATTTTTAATTATATTTTTATAGTCCCATTGTATGACTTCTGCTTTCTTTAACCATCTTTTTAAGTGAGTAATTTTTATATCTCTAACATTTGTATACAATATTTCTGCAGCTTTAAATTTACCTTCTGGTTGTAATTCTTCCTCATCAAAACTCTGTCCACTGAAAAACAGTAGTGACACGGAACTATCCTTGCGGACAGAATACGCGACAATAGGATTTCCATTTATGAACCATACAGGTGTACCGTGCCAAATTTTGGACTCACTTTTCTTTAAAAATTTATTAATACTTAATTCAAAAAAATCACAGATCATTTTTATATTTTCTGTATGTTCTTTGTTATATTCAGGAATAGTTTTCGTTATGCTTTTCATTTGTTTATTTTCTTAAGATGTCATCTAACGCTCTTCCTTTCGCTAACTCATCAACCAACTTATCTAAATACCTTACCTTTTTTGTTAGTGGGTTTTCAATTTCTTCTATACGATAACCACATATTACCCCTGTAATTAAGTGGGCGTTCGAATTTAGTGTTGCTTTATTAAAGAAAATTTCAAGGGTTACATTTTCTTTAATCAACTCTTGTATCTTCTTTTTATCAAAACCAGTTAGCCATTTTATTACAAAATCTAACTCTTCCTTCGTTCTTCCTTTTCTCTCCACTTTCGTCACATACAGAGGGTACACAAGAGCAAAGAGAATGTTCGCAACGCGCTGATTATGTTTCTCAGATACTTTCATAAGTTGAATTATATATCTCTAGTATATTAATTCCAACCCACCTTATTATTCCCGACTGGGTGTCTAAATGTCAGAACTAAATGCTTATCCGTAATTTCACAACCTTCATTCGCTGTCGCTCATTACAGTTTTAGAAACCCTCGGTTTCTAACGCTTCGCTGTTTTCCTCCACGGGAGGACACCCAGTCCTCCCGACCCCACCTCTCGTTCAAATCCGGATAGGCACACCGCATCGTAGCCGATCACGTCAAAAACGCTCGAAGTACGCGAAGCACAAAAGTTTTTCGATGGAGATGTACATGGACGTACATTGACTAAGAAAAAGCTTTTAGTGCGACAAAGTAATTCGAGATGTTTTTGACGTTAGCGGTGTACTGTCGTAGACGGGATTAGAACTAGAGTTAACCAATCTTTACTCTTAAA
>CAYXWO010000066.1:0-3549 GCA_964468825.1 uncultured Candidatus Saccharibacteria bacterium
ACCTGCATCGCAAGTACCGCAAACTTGAATTCTATCCATTGAACTACGAGAGCGATGGCTCAAATACTACCTTATTTTTTAACATTTGGCTAGAGAGAGGAGTCATAAGATGTTAGTGGTCCCATCTTTGTGCTATAGTACCGGAATACCAAAAAGCTATTTCTGACAAACTCTTGATATGCTATTTAACTCCTTCGAATTCCTTGTTTTCTTTACTATCTTCTTTGTGCTCTTTTTTTACACAAAAGGGTATACAAGGCATGCGATTTTATTTGTATCAAGCTGCATCTTTTATGCTTGGTTTATTCCAAAGTACCTCCTCATTCTTTTTTTGGCAATCGGGATAGACTATTATGCAGCAATAAAGATTGAAGATGCAACAACAGAAGCAAAAAGAAAAATAGGACTTCTTTTCGGAGTCATCAATACCTGCGCCCTTCTTTTTGTTTTTAAGTACTATAATTTTTTTATAGAAAATGTGAGCCAAGTCCTAGGAAGTGACTTTGTGCGTTGGGATATTATTTTGCCAATCGGACTCTCCTTTCACACCTTTCAAAGTCTAAGTTATGTTATCGATGTTTATAGAAAAAAAGTAAAACCAGAGCGCAACCTATTGATTTATTCAAACTATGTAATGATGTTCCCACAACTGGTTGCCGGACCGATTGAAAGAGCGGGACACCTCATGCCGCAGCTACGGGAATCACTCACCTACAGACTCAATCAGACGGATTTTGTTATAGGAGCCTCTCTATTCTTTTATGGTCTTTTTAAGAAGGTGGTAGTGGCCGACAACATAGCCCCTTATGTTGATTCTGTGTACAGTAATCACGCACTTCATGATGGAAGCACTCTATTACTCGCTTCCATGCTTTTTTCTGTACAAATATATGCCGACTTTTCTGGATACTCGGACATGGCGATTGGTTTAGCCAGAATGCTCGGTTTCTCATTCCAGCCAAACTTCGCGACCCCGTATTTTTCTAGAAGTGTTACAGAGTTTTGGAGAAGATGGCACATCTCACTTTCTAGTTGGATTAGAGATTATCTGTACTACCCTCTAGTAAGAAGTTTTGGCAGAACTACAAAGGTTAAGATTTATCTCAGCACCCTTATTACCTTTGCCTTGATTGGCTTGTGGCACGGGGCGAATTGGACATTCCTTGCCTTTGGAACATTACACGGCATCTACCTTGTAGCAGAAGGTGTTACAGAGAAAACAAGAAAGAGCGTTGCAGACTTTCTTCGCCTTGAAAAACTCGGCTTTATTTATTACGGATTTCAGACGAGCGTTGTTTTTATTTTGGTGTCACTTAGCTTTGTCTTTTTCAGGTCCACGTCATTTGAAGAAGCTCTCTCTATTTTTAAAAATATATTTTTCGATTTCTCCCTCTCGAAGATTAACGTGTTAGATACTAACGGATTTGCTGTGCTTTTCTTTTCGATAGGTCTACTATTTCTTTCTGAGTTTTTTGTCTTTAGAAAGTTCACAGTAGAAGATGTTTATAAAAAGGAGCACGGGACACTGTATTCCATGGCTCTTATCGCAATCTCTCTCCTTCTTATTCTGGCATTTGGTTTTTTTGGAGGAGGTAGTTTTATTTATTTTCAATTCTAACGTATGATCTCTATCCTTAAAAAAATAATACTTTGCTTAGCTGTTGTGATTATTCTAGACCGGGTCTGTGGATATTTATTCATGGAGATATTTTTTAAGAATACATTCTCTGGAGAAAGCGGAGGGACTATTAATTATGTTATTTCAAAAAAACCAAAATTAGATTTTTTAATTTTAGGACCATCAAGAGCAAAGCACAGTATTAATCCAAACACACTTACGGCTCTTGGTAAAAATGGCCACAATCTAGGAATCAATGCCACCACAATAATCAACTCATCACTTATCTTTGACCTTTTGCTAAAGGAAGGCGTCACTACTAAAGTGCTAGTACTTCAAACTGATTTAGAAAACTACAACAAACAGTCTGACTCGGTGTTGCTCGATCAGATAAAAAGGCTTTATCCATATGATACAGACACGATAAGAAGTTATGTTAAAGAGCTTTCCTTTGCCGAGCGGTTGATGTATCAGTCTGACCTCTACAAATTAAATAGGAAAATGCTAAATGTCGGATTTAATTTTCTAAAAAGAAACTCAATGGAGGATTACAATGGATATGTTGGTTTACCTAGCACCCAGTATCCACCCCTTGATACGTCTCTTTCTCAGAATTATGTATTTGACGAGACTACAAAAAATTGGGAAGCATTTAAAAAAATTGCCGCATTAGCAAAGAGGAAAGACATACCTCTCATTGTTGTCTTTCCGCCGTCGTATAAAAATGTATTTTTTAATAAAGTTGAGCAGAAAAAACTAGTTGAAGCGATGAAGAAAGAGGGTGTCGCGCTAATAGTAGACCTTTCCGATGTTACTAAAATTCCCCGCCTGGAAAACAAAGATCTCTGGAGAGACTCATTACACCTCAATAGTGAAGGGGCAGAGATTTTCTCGGAACTGCTAAACAACGAGCTAAAAAAATCTTTAATTAAGTCGCCACACATAAAAAAGTCTACTCTATAAAAGTCTGCGAACTACAAACGTCGGTCACAAAAGCAATCCCTTTGCCCAAGAAACCTTCGCAGCCTCCTCTTGGTACGATTTACTAATCGCTTATTCGATCCCTGACATACAACGCGCAGGCGTGCTACTCCGAGAACAACGGGGAAGATACAGTCACTTTTTTAAAGTTCCCGCCAGCAGTTTGGCATACCGGACGAGCGGCTGAGCTTGTTAAAAGAAATTCAAGTACAAAGCGTTCTATTTGCAACAAACCGATATACAGAAGACCGAAAGAAATCGAGAGTGGTCGCGTGTTTTGTGGTGCATCTTGTTACGGGGTTGCTTGTAGAAAAGAAATAGAATGTCTAACTTGCGGCAAAAAATACTTTTTGGACGAAATACAAAAACTTGTAGTAGGGCTGTGCAAATAAAAATAGAGAAGGAGTTATGTATAAAATAGGTGCCCCAAAAGATAAGGTAAGAACCCAGCGTCGCTTAAAGGTAAAGATTCTCTCAGAAAGAGGGGGTGTTTGTGAGTGGTGTAGTTATAATAAAAAAGAGATTTTACAAGTACATCATAAAAATAGAAACCGTAACGACAATAGACTCTCAAATCTTGAACTTATTTACCAGAATTGTCATTTTGAAGAGCATTATTTGTAGCTCTTCAAAAAGAAGAAGAATTGTGATATAGTTGTTTTTACATTGTATAAATGTAAGGAGGAGTGGCAGAGTTGGTCTATCGCATCTGTCTTGAAAACAGAAGTCTGGGTAACCGGACCGTGAGTTCGAATCTCACCTCCTCCGCTAAAATGTAAATCACTCGAAGTAAATTCGAATGATTTACTTTTGTGCTTGGTAACAGTCTCCACTGGTAACCACCAATGATTAACGATAAACTATCTCCATGAAATATCTTGGCATAGATTACGGTTCCAAAAAAGTTGGTTTCGCTCAGTCAGACGATGACGGGAAGTTCGCATTTCCTC
>CAYXWO010000067.1:0-3540 GCA_964468825.1 uncultured Candidatus Saccharibacteria bacterium
GATAAAAAGTGAGAGTGGAATTTTTGAAGAACTTCAGAATGAAATTAAAAAAGAAATAGAAGGAGGTGCAGACGTACATATTGCCTCACGTGGAGATGTCATCAATCTGGGTGATGGAGTGGCTGTAAGTATTCTTTACCCTAAGAAAAATATTTCTTCGCGTACTGAGACTAATGATGCATCTGTGTCAGCTCTGCTTACATATGGCGAGCACTCATTCCTGCTAACTGGAGATCTGGGTTCTTCGTATGAGCATGCTCTGATAACTGATAAGCTTTCTAAAAAAGTGACCGTTTATAAAGCGGGGCATCACGGAAGTAATACATCAAGCGGGGAGCTCCTCCTTTCCCGTATTACGCCCGAGTACTCTGTTATAAGTGCGGGTAAGAATAATAAGTATGGACATCCGCACATTGAGACAATAGAAAGATTACAAAAATATAGTCAGGAAATTCTTTCAACAATAGATAGAGGCACTATTACTTTTATAAGCGATGGGGAGTTGATGAGAGTGACTACCTCTCGATAAATATTGGTTTTCTTATTTTATAGTCTAGTGCGAATATTTTGCAAAAAGAATGCCGCCCGAGGGGCGGCAGAGGAGAGACCCAGGTCTCTCAGTTGAGCAGTTCCGGACGCTTGAACATTTCTTCTGGGAGGTCAAACGGGATAGAGAGAGCGGCAACCTCAACCACCCTGCAGTTAACCGCCCACTCACTCTTGGGGTTCTGGTTGACCGTCTCCATCATTCCCCAGTACTCGCCGTTCTCAGTGAGCTTGAGACTGAATGCGTGACGTTCAGAGGAGTCACTCTTCACAACGGTGAAGGAAAGCTCCTCCGGCGCCCTCTTCCAGTCGATGACATACCAGTGGCCCATCTTGTCAGTCAGGAAGCCGACGGCCCCCCTCATGGCGAGCTCCCTCTCAGGGATATCGATCTTGACTTGCCAGCTGTTCTTCTCGCTGGAAGGGCTGAGTGTGGCCACCTCGGTCGTTTTTGTCGCGTAGCGAGCTTGAGCCTGTCTAACAGTCAGCCCAAAGTTATGGTAGCCGAACATCAGAATCATAGCAGTTCCTTCCTAGTTGGTTGGGCTTCTTCGCATCACTGCAAAGAAAACGGGGTCTTCGTCATCTGGCGGTGGCAGGACTTCCTCCCACCCCATCATGCTGAGCTCAGCTGTCTCACCATTGTCCGCCCAGCCGAGAGCTGGGAAACCTTGGTGATAGCCTGCCGCCTTGAAGTCAATCAAGACAGCGGCGAAGACCACGTAGCTGTATGTGCCGACGCCTTCCGCATGCCAGGCCGAGACGCTATCCTCTTTTCCATTCTGAATGAGGGTCATGAGGATCTGTCCGTCGAGGAATGTTTCACCCTGAGCTTTCAGTGCGTCATAGGCCTCGTGCAGGGTCAAACAACCTTTCGGCGCTTGGACGATGGCGATGCCGTCGAACCTGATGGTTTTGGGCAGGCTTTTCAGATCCTGGCCTTCCACAGGCTTGCTTTCGTAGTGGCACCAGGGTGCCGTTCTTCGGATACGCATTGTTTTTTCTCCTTGTTCCGGGGATCGGAACTTCTGCTTGACATACTAGGCGAGTTGTCGTTAAAAGTCAAAAGCGCAGCCGGAGGCTGCGCTTTTGAGAGTTTATTGAATATTACCCAAGCTTGATTTCGAGGTGGAGACCTCTTTTTATGCAGGAAGTACAGATCTTGATACGAGGACCGTTAGGGATACGAGCCCACTGGAGGTTAGGATATACGCGGCGGCTACCTGTAGGGTTGAACTTAGTAGCACGAACAGAGTTAGAGTAGCCTCCAACAACTTTTGTTCCTTTTGCGCAGAGTGGACAGATGTTTGCCATAGGGTAGTTACTAGTTAATAGTTGCTGGTTAATAGTTCCTGACAACTTTTCAATTAATGTCGCTAAAATATATCACAATACGCCGTTTTACGCAACCCCGGCGCAAGCTTCCTCGCTGTATTAGGGGGTCCTTCCCTAGTAACTAGTAATCAGTAACTATATACTGTGTTTCATATGGAAAGCATCTTAGGTATTTCACAAGCATTGTTTCCGTTCCTGATTATCATGTTTTCTATTATTCTGCATGAGATAGCTCATGGCTTTGCGGCCTTTGTTCAGGGGGATCAGACAGCGTATAGGGCGGGACGTCTTACACTCAACCCAGTTCCCCATATCGATATAATCGGGTCTGTGATAGTTCCGTTCGTAGCGTTTCTGACATCTGGTCACTTTTTCGGCTGGGCAAAACCCGTTCCATACAACCCTCACAATATTAGAACCAGAATCGGGGAGGCTTTTGTAGCGTCAGCAGGGATTCTTACTAATCTTTTATTAGCGTTTATTGCAGCGATAGCATTTAAAGTTCTGGCGGCGCAAGGAGTTCTCACTACTGAGCTCGCTAAGGCTATATTTATGGTGATTACAGTGAACGTTTCACTCGCATTTTTTAATTTGATCCCGATACCTCCGTTTGATGGAATGGCAATCATTCAGGCGCTCTTTCCTCGGACGCAGATAGATAGCCGCTTTGTGTATAACCCAGTGTATATGGTTGTGGCGATAATTATCGCATCTGTCCTTTACGGGGTGATGGCGCCCTCGCTCTTCGCTACTATTCAGTCACTTCTCCAATAGGATTTCCACAATGTTCGACATTATTTGTCTTTTATTTTGTCCTTTTAGATGTATACTAAAAGGACAATGAAATCTTCTTCTCAGCTTAGAAAAAAAACTCCAACTGGCTCATCTTTTAAAGAAAAGAGTGTGTCTAAAAGTGTTGCAGTAAGGTATGTCGGAAAGATTGCAAATCGATTAAAGAAATTTTCTAAACGAGTTACTAAGAGCGTCTTACTATCTTCTCCTTTTCAGAATTCAGTTAAAGCTCTTGGCGTAGGAGTCATCATCGCCTCCTCACTCTACGGTGTTTACCACTTTGCTGGGAAGACTTTTGCAAATGAAGTTGTTATCTCTAAATCAGAAATAGTTTCACGAGTTTCAAAGTTAATTCCTATTCCAGAGGAACCTCCTTATGATGTCGTGAGGGTGGAGGACGGCGTTAATTTGCAGAGACAGAACCCTTTTTATAAAGACGTGAAGGAGGGTGACTATATTCTCATGTATAAAGATATGGCGATTGTCTATGATTTGAGAAGTAATGCGATAGTGGCCATGCGTACGACAGGTAAGGGGTCTGAAGCAGTCAAGCTTCCCGCAACTACAGAGGAGTAGCTCCACAGAGGTGACAGATACTGATAGGTAGAAAAGTTCTACTTGAGGTAGTTTTGAATATATTGGGAATTAAGTGAGTGGGGTTGGTGTAAATTGCTTGCAATAAAGGATTTTGTTTGGTAGTATTTGAGCTACTTGCAATTTTATGCCAACAATTAGCCAACTCGTAAAGAAGCCTCGAACAAAAGTTACACGAAAGTCACGCTCTATCGCTATGACCCGTGGTTTCAACTCTATTAAGAATAAACCTAACTTTTACAGCTCTCCATTTAAGCGTGGTGTTTGTACAAA
>CAYXWO010000068.1:0-3243 GCA_964468825.1 uncultured Candidatus Saccharibacteria bacterium
CATATGCTAAAAGGCGAAAAAATCTTTATAACAGGGGGTGCTGGGTACCTGGGGTCCAATCTCGTCAGGCGATTTTATGACGACAATGAAATCACTATTTTTAGTCGTGACGAAGCAAAGCATTATTATCTTAAGAAAAAATACCCAAAGATAAAATGTATAGTTGGTGATGTTAGAAATAATGACCTATTAACAAGAGCTATGAGAGGTCACACCATCGGCATATTCACTGCGTCACTAAAGCAGATAGAGGCGGTGGATGAAAACATAGAAGAGGCTAATGAAGTAATCATAAGGGGAGCATTTAACTCGAGGCATGCAGCGATTGCTAATGGGCTAAAGGCTGCAGCATTCGTCTCTACTGATAAGAGTCGTGCTCCAACGACCCTTTACGGTGCAATGAAGTTCGTGGCAGGGGAGGCATTCATACTAAACGCAGAAGAGGAGAAGACGAAGCTCTCATCTGTTATCTACGGCAATGTGCTTAACTCAACTGGCTCTATTATTCCACTCATTTGGGACTCTATTAAAAGAGGGTATGCGCTTAAGCTGTATGGAGAAGCTATGACGAGGTTCGTTATTCATATAGACGAGGCGGTTGACTGTGTTGTTTATGCGCTCGATACTACCGGGCACAACGTTATTCCAAATCTAAAAGCTCTTAAAGTAAAAGACCTCTTTGAGATTTATGAGGAAGAGTTCGGGCTTGCGTGGACAAAGGGTGAACCTCGCATCTCAGAGAAAATTCATGAACAGATGATTGCCCCACAGGAAATCGACAGAGTCTTTTTTGATAAAAATAAAGACATGTACTTGATGCACTACAAGAACATTCATCTAGATTCTGGTCTTCCTGCGAGCGGTCTTACATCTGAAGAATGCGTTATCGGTAAGACAGAATTAAAAGAGTTGCTTCAAAAGTACAATTACTTTAAGCCAGAATAACCTTAAGAGTTACTTGCCTACTAGTAGTTTAATAGACCTCAGCAGCATATAGAGCAGAAACTGAGCAGAAATAATTTTTTTAGCAGCAGCTTCATAAAAGATTTTAGCTAAGGTTGCATACCTCTCTTCAAAAGTTCTTTTTCTAAAGTTAAGGCCTGATTGTGCGTCGTACCCATCAGTTATTGTGCTATTGTGGTCCCCGTAAAAAATGCGTGAGTGTCTACCTATTTGATAAAAGAAAAACCATTCCTCCGCCTGCTTTACATATGTAAGGAAACGAACGTGGTGCTGTGTTATGAGTTTGGTCTCTATGCAGTGCGTCGCATCACCCTTAATCTTCTTAAAGAAAAGATATTTCCAAAAGTAAGAGTAGACGTTTTCATCCTCTGCCCCTACGGTAAGTGGTGATCCATTTTTGAGTGCGCGATTAGTCATGAACCACTTCTGTTCGCCATGGAGAAGGATGAGGTTGTAGAAATATTTTAGGGTATCAGGCGCAAGTGTGTCGTCATCATCGAGGAATATCACCCATTTAGAGTCTGCCCCAAGATGGTCGAGTCCAAAGTTCCTCGAGAAGTTAACGCCGCGATTCCTGTCGTTAACAAAGTAACGGATACGTGGGTCATTAAGAGAGCTGACAAAGCTCGAGTAACTATCGTCCGTTGGAGAGTCGTTGATAAGTATCATCTCCCAGTCTGTGTATGTCTGCGCTTTCACAGAGGCAACAGCACGTGCAAGTTCAGTGCTTCTTTTAAATGTCGGGGTAATAATACTGAATTTCATAAGTTAAATAAGTCTCTAGATAAAGCGGAAGATTCTTTTAATGACCCTCTTGATACGAAGAACCTCCGTTGCTTTTTTCCCGAAAGAGTAGACGCCAATTTTTTTGAAAAACTTGTTAAGCGGATGCCCCCAAGAATAATTCCAGAGGTGCACTCCGTAGACATCCGGCGAGAGGATCTGACCTGTGTACTTTTTTATACTCTTCTGGTCAAACGGGTAGAAATAGTGAGGTGGATATACAGTTATACTTCCTTTATTTTCCATCTGGTTAAAAACCTTAGTGAGCGCTACTGGAATAGTGACGAGCTGTGTTCCGTGGTTGTCATAGTACTCCTTTGCTTTTTGAATGTAAGGGTGGTGTGGAATGGCCGCCATCATGCCGGCGCTTATTATCCCAGGTTCTTCTTCGCCAAGAATGCAGTCATTGCTCGAAAGACGGGAAAGTGGCTGAAGAAGGAGCATGTCTGTGTCGAGATAAAAACCTCCTTCTTTTTCCAAAATTTCGAGCCTTGCGTAGTCAGCAACAAAGGCCCATTTTTTAGACGCATACATTTTCTTCGTGAAGGGGTGAGCGCCCACTTCATAGTTCTCCTCAGTCCATTCTTTAATAGTATAGTCAGGACATGTGGTCTGCCAACTCTCAATACATCTTTTTATGAGCGCGTTTTTAGGGCCCTTGCCGAACCAACAGTAGTGAATCACCTTAGGGATTGAGACTTTTTCCATCTGGCTAGTATAACATTTACCCCGTATTTTATGCTTGGTCAATATAGAGGGAGGGGGCACAGCATGATACACTTCACAACAACTCTTTATTTAACCAAGAGACCTTATATTGTAGCGATTATTTTATGCAAAGTTATATTAAAAAGATAGTTTGGGCATGTCTCCTTGTGGTGCCTTTTATCGCACTCCACGTGGCTAACGGCGGACCGTTCGATGTTGTGAGCTGGTTTACTGGGAGCTCACTCTTCTTCCCGTTCATCTCGGGGAAGAATCTCATTTTTAGAATATTAGTTGAAGTTGCGCTTGCCGGATGGGCGATTCTTGCACTGTCTGACCCTCACTACCGTATCAATATCAAGAAGTCTCCAATCATCTTGGCATATATGGCGTTTATGGTCGTACTCCTCTTTTCTAATATCTTTGGAGTAGACCCTGAGAGAAGTATGTGGAGTAACTTTGAACGAATGGAAGGGTTTGTCGGTCACATCCACCTCTTTGCTTACTTCTTTGTACTTACTGTAATGGTCAGATCACTTGAGGAATGGCAACGTATGTGGAAATTTTTTATCGCTGGCAACATCCTGGTTCTCCTTTACGGGTTCTTCCAATTCTTGGGGGCTAAAGGACTCATTGTTTCTAAAATTCTTCCTGAGCTTTCACTTTGGTTTGGTGAGCGTTTCCAGATTCATCAGAGTCTCAACCGAATAGACGCTACAATTGGTAACTCTGCATACTTTGGAGTTTTCTGTCTCATGTACACATTCATCGCTGCAATGATGTGGTCACAGT
>CAYXWO010000069.1:0-3219 GCA_964468825.1 uncultured Candidatus Saccharibacteria bacterium
GTAATACCACGTTCACGCTCTTGCTCCATCCAGTCCATCACAGTCGCACCATCGTGTACTTCACCGATTTTGTGAGAAACACCAGTATAGAAAAGGATGCGTTCTGTGGTAGTTGTCTTTCCGGCGTCAATGTGAGCAATAACACCGAAGTTACGAGTTTTGTTGAGTGGATAATCGCGAGCCATATGGATAGTAAATAGTTTTTAGTTAATAGTTTCTAGTTTGGGACGAAATCGCTTCGCGATTTCGTCTTATTCCCAAAATTTAGAGAAAAGAAAAACCGCGTTTGCAGTAGCTATTATGCTACCACAAAAGCGGCTATACGGCAATCATCTCACGCTTCTATTTAGCTGCATGTTCTTCAAGAGCAAGGAGCAATCTCGCTTGATACATGGCATCCTCTAGCGCTTTGTGAGAGCGATCAGAGTCCTTGTAAAGACGATATTTACTGAGGAGCTCTGGCGACTGAGAACCAAGTAGCTGAATAAGGCGTGCGTCTCCTGTTTGGGAGAGCGGAACCCGAAACACCCCTGCTCCATATGACGGTATGTCATACGCTTTGTGTGGAAGAGTGTTTGAGGCCTTTACTTTTGCCACGCAAACTTTAAGGAACATCCAGTCATACGGCATATTGAGTCCAACGAATTCGACTTTTTTTCCAGATGAGACCTCATCTATCCAGTCGAGCATCTGATTTATGCCGATGGTTAGCTCAACTCCACGCTCCATGAACTCACTAATTGGGCGACGAATCGCGTGAAGGGCGTGACGATCGAACTCTTTTGGGTCTGGTTTAAAAAGTACTTCGAAGAAGTTATTTTCATCTCCAACAACACTTAAACCAATTTCAAGCAGAGCTCTGTCATGAGGGTCACCACCGCCTGCCTCAACATCTACACTTACACGAATTGTATCCATTATTTACCCTTTCTAAGGTATTCGGATGAAGGAAAGCCTTTTTACAGGCAACTATAGTAGCGTACCACAGTAGTGGCAAAAGAAAAAGCGACACCTTTCGATGTCGCTTTTTCTAATCTGAATCAGATTACCAAGCTTAGTTTGGTCGAAATAAAAAAGCACCCAATGGGTGCTTTTTTATTTCGACACGCATTTTGCTCGTGGGTGTAATTTTGTTTTGCAAAATTACCAAGCAAAGTGAGCAAACGCCTTGTTGGCTTCTGCCATTCTGTGTGTATCTTCCTTCTTCTTAACAGCAGCTCCTTCATTGTTAGCAGCGGCAATAAGTTCGTCAGCAAGCTTAAACTTCATAGCCTTACCTTTCTTAGCTGCGGCTGCATCAATAATCCAACGGAAAGCAAGCATGAAGCGACGCTCTTCACGTACCTCACGAGGAACCTGGTAGTTTGCTCCACCGATACGGCGTGAGCGAACTTCTGTTACTGGTCCTGCGTTCTGGAGTGCCATATTAAATGTCTCAAGAGGATCTTCAGTCTTGAGCTTCTCTTTAATAACATCAAAAGCTCCGTAAACAATTTCCTGAGCGATTGTCTTCTTACCTCCCTGCATTACATAGTTGATAAACTTAGAAACCTTGGCTGAATTATATTTTGAATCAGGAGATACGATATTTCGATTTTTTACTTTACGACGCATAGCTTTAGATAGCTAGAAGTTGGTAGCTTGTAGCTTGTAGCTAACCACAAGACAAACGTCTAGCAATTAACTACAGGCTACAGGCTACTGGCTACTGGCTGTGATTTTTCTTGTGCTTTCGTTCCCCGAAGCAGTGGGTACTGCACAAGATGTTATTTCAGTAATTGCTTCAATACTCTTTAACGAGTGATTCAATACTACAATATTTTTTCTCTATCGGCAACAGCTCCTAAAATCTCACACTAACCATCGCGTGGTCTGCCTCTACAACATATTCAATATCTCCCGGGGGAAGTGTGCTGTAATCTTTTAATTCTTTATTATCAATTGCAATTTCTTGTATTTTATTTTTCATCCATTCAGAAACAATCATGGTGTCAAAGGTAATCTTGTTGCCACGATGAATATGCGTAGTCTTGTCCCCTTCGTAGCCAACCGTAACATCATAAAGACGATACATGTCATCCATTGAACTTTTCAAGATATCAATACCGGAACTATTATTGTTCTCATTGAAGTCTCCAAGGAAAATAACTTCTTTCCCTTCATCTATACTCTTTGTGGCGTATGCGCGTAGTGCTCGCAATTCCATCATTTTATATAAAATGGAGCGGAACTTTGCATCTGTATGCAGCGCCATATCACTCTCATCCTCGCCTTCTAAATATGTAGGGATGAGACTTTTTAAATGGAAGTTGACGATACGAAGAGGCTTTCCTTCATAATCATCCACCTCAAGGACAAGAACGTCTCTTCTTTGTGATATTGGGGGAATGTCTGCAGTATCGCCAGGCACGTGAATACTTGGAATATATAGGTCACCGAGAGAAACGC
Organism: uncultured Candidatus Saccharibacteria bacterium; assembly: GCA_964468825.1. Taxonomy (GTDB): domain Bacteria; phylum Patescibacteriota; class Minisyncoccia; order Phycocordibacterales; family UBA5272; genus UBA11704. The sequence continues at coordinate 2,449 of CAYXWO010000069.1, forward strand.
TCGCAGCTGTAACCTTTGGTGATAGTTCTTTTTTATAGAGCGCGGCAACTCGTATACCGCGTTTGTTTGGTTTTGCAGAAAAATAATCATACCCTATATGTTCTGCAATTGCTTGTATCCCTTTGTCTCCACCAACTTCTTGAAGACAAATGATGTCGAGGTCTTTTTCTTTAAAGATCTGAGAAAAGTGCTCGACCCTCTTATTAAACAAATCTTCTTTTACGGCGTTCTCAGCTCTTTCATCGATAAAAGTTCCCGCATCATAGAGATTGCGGATATTATACGTAGCGATTTTCATGGGTACTATTCTATCACACAACAGTAAACAAAAGCGCGACTCTTCGAGTCGCGCTTTTGTATTCTATTTGTATTGAACTAACCCTCCTAACTTCCTAACGGTTACCTCCTAACTGGATTACTACTTCTTCTTTGCAGGCGCGGCTGCAGCTCCTGCCTTTGGACGCTTAGCACCGTAGAGTGATCGTCCTTGGCGACGCTTGTCTACTGATGTAGCATCGAGTCTTCCGCGAACAATGTGGTAACGCACACCAGCCAAGTCCTTTACACGTCCGCCACGTAGTACTACTACTGAGTGTTCCTGTAGCTTGTGTCCTTCTCCTGGGATGTATGCAGTTACTTCCATTCCGTTAGTGAGGCGTACACGAGCAATCTTTCGAAGCGCTGAGTTTGGCTTCTTTGGAGTAGTTGTCGTTACTTTTGTACAAACACCACGCTTAAATGGAGAGCTGTAAAAGTTAGGTTTATTCTTAA
>CAYXWO010000070.1:0-3178 GCA_964468825.1 uncultured Candidatus Saccharibacteria bacterium
TCACGACCGATGATCAGTACTCTCTACACATAAGTATGTCACTCATACATATACACACAAGTGATATTAAATATTTTTCTGTGGATAACTCAACAAAAAAATTTTGACTATAGAATATAGTTTATGCAAATGCGAAGAAGTCGCATTAATAGCCTTTAGCCTGTAGTTAGTAGGCTGTAGCTTAAATACTAAAAGCGGCACCTTTTGGTGCCGCTTTTAGCTACGACCTACACGCTACTGGCTAACTACTGCTCCCATTGCTCCATAGCTATGCTGTTTAGCTGTACAGTTGCAGCCGTACGGTGCAATATGTTCTTTAACAAATTCTTCCCCATAGTCATAAACAATCTCCTCCCCTTCTTTGATATTCTTAATCGCCTGAATAAAAACTCTCCCTCGTTTGATTTCACTTTCTGCGTTCGCAGCTTCTTCACAGGCGTGGTTACAGTAACGAGCGATATTCCATCTTGGTGTTCCGTCTATTGTCTTGTTACGAGATACCTCGAAGAGGTACTGACTCGTTGCTTTTTTGTCAGCTTGTTCTTTATTAAGAATCTCGCCGATATACTCGATGATTAGTTCCCCCTTCTTAATGTCTTCGCCTGCGAAGAGCCCAAGGCCGGCTAGCCCGCGCTTCGCCTTCACCTTTTTGAAATGATGGTCTGGGAGCTTTTCTTTCACTTCTTTAGTGGTAGTCTTTTTAGCGACTGATTTCGAGACCTTTTTTGTAATTTTTTTCTCAACTTCTTTTGAGAGCTTGCCGCCTTTCTTTAAGATTTTTGATTGTTTATCTAACATAATGACTGTAAGGATACTATATATACGAATACCTCAGCAACAGAATATAAATATGGTAGGATATCTTTATATGAAACAAGTACCTGCGAAACTATTACAACCATATAACGCAACTGAAGTAGAGCCTAATTTATATAAAGCCTGGGAAGATTCTGGGTACTTTAATCCGGATAATCTCACATCAGCTACAAAAGATCCATTTACCATCATTCTCCCTCCACCGAATGTGACTGGGACCCTCCACACAGGACATGCCATCATGCTCGCGATTCAGGATACCCTTGTGCGATTTAAAAGAATGCAAGGACACAAGGCACTATGGCTACCCGGAACTGACCATGCTGCTATCGCCACTCAGTCAGTAGTAGAAAAAAAGATACAGAAGGAAGAGGGTAAGTCTCGTCACGATCTAGGGCGTGAAGAGATGCTTAAACGCATTAATGCCTTTGCACTTGAATCTCAGAGCACAATACTGTCGCAATTTAAATCTATGGGGGCTTCCCTTGACTGGTCTCGCCTTGCGTTCACACTCGATGAAACAAGGAACAAAGCAGTAAACACGATGTTCAGAAAAATGTATGACGACGGCCTCATCTATCAAGGCCACAGAATTGTAAACTGGGACCCAAAAGGTCAGACCACTATTTCGGATGATGAGCTCGTCTACGTAGAGGAGAAGACAAAGTTCTATTATTTCAAGTACGGGCCTTTCGTGATTGGTACCGCACGTCCCGAAACGAAGTTCGGTGATAAGTATGTCGTTATGCATCCAAATGATGAACGATATAAGGAATACACCCACGGACAAAAGCTCACCGTTGAGTGGATTAATGGGCCCACTCAAGCAACAATCATTAAAGATGAATCTGTTGATCCAGAATTCGGAACTGGTGTGATGACTATTACTCCATGGCACTCGATAGTAGATTTTGAACTCGCACAGAAATATAATCTCGAATACGAACAGATTATTGATAAGTACGGGAAGCTGCTTCCTGTTGCTGGCGAGGAATTTGCTGGGATGAAAATAAAAGAAGCGAGAGAAAAGATTGTTGAAAAATTAGATGCAAAAGGACTAGTACAAAAAGTAGAAGACTACACGCATAACATTTCTACCGCAGAGAGGACTGGCGGGATTATTGAACCACAAATCATGAAGCAATGGTTCATTGCTGTTAATAAAGAGTTTAACCACTTTGGGGAAGCTACGACGCTTAAGCAACTAATGCGTAAGGCTGTAGAGAGTAAGCAGACCTCAATCCTTCCTGACCGTTTTGAGAAAGTGTACTTCCATTGGATAGACAACCTTAGGGATTGGTGTATATCACGTCAAATATGGTACGGTCACCGTGTTCCTGTGTGGTACAAGGACGGGGAAATTATTTCTGTAGGGGTAGCTCCTTCTGACACAAATGGAGTAACACAAGACGAAGATACACTCGACACCTGGTTTTCATCAGGCATGTGGACATTCTCGACTCTTGGTTGGCCTGAGTCTACGCCAGATCTTAAAACATTTCACCCAACAGCTCTACTTGAAACAGGCCACGATATTCTCTTCTTCTGGGTGGCTAGAATGATTCTCTTCTCAACATACGCTCTTAATCAGCCTCCTTTCACACATGTATACCTACATGGTCTTGTTCGTGATGCACAAGGGCGCAAGATGAGTAAGTCCATTGGTAATGTTCTCGACCCTCGCGACCTCTCAGCAAAATACGGAACGGACGCTCTTCGTATGTCACTCATGGTTGCGAATGGCCCGGGGAATGACCTAAAGCTTGGTGAAGACAAAGTAAAAGCGTACAAACTTTTTGCGAATAAAATATGGAACGCAACCAGGTTCGTGCTCGAAAAGACCGCAGATTACGAAGACGTAGACACAGCTCTCACGAAGGAAGACCAGGAGCTTTATGATAGCTGGCAAACTGTAAAAGCTGATATAACTTTTGACCTAGAAAACTACCGCCTTCATCTCGCCTCAGAAAAGATATATGACTATTTCTGGAAGACATTTTGCGATAGCATCATAGAAACTAGAAAAATCAGAATTATGGAAGATAGAGACAAGCTAAGTGCTCAAAAGCTACTCATTACTCTCCTCCGAGAACAAATGATCGTGCTTCACCCGTTCATGCCCTTCATCACTGAAGAAATCTGGAAAGATATCAAGGGAGAGGGTGACGATATGCTACTGGTGACAAAGTGGAATTAAGAGTGATTGGTTAAAGAACGACACAACCTCAGGTTGTGTCGTTCTTGTATTACAACCAATTACTTCAGTGGCATGCTTTTCTTCTTACCTTTTGTAGCTACAAAAGGCACCTCCTCACTCTTCGCTCGTCGGCCTGTGGATTACTTTCGTTCTATTGACTAAAAG
>CAYXWO010000071.1:0-3021 GCA_964468825.1 uncultured Candidatus Saccharibacteria bacterium
GAGTCCTGGTCTGGCTCATAGCTATAACGAGGCTCACCTGTAGAATCTGGAGATGACTCTCCAGCAAAAGGAAGAAGTTGCAATACCACTGGCTCAAAGGAGGACGCGCTTACATAATCTGTGTAAATAATACGAACGGTGCCTATCTTTTTCTCCTTGTACCAATCAACGATTGTATTAGCAACAACACGAGCGTGGTCCCCCGTTAGAACAGGATGGTTAAAAGATGCGAGTGTCTCTATATGAAGTTTCTTGGCCACTTTTTCTGCATACTTACCAAAGGTAACCATTTTTAGATTCTTCCTCTCATCTTCAGAGTACGCTTCGAGTAATTTGCGATATACGTTCACATTAAAGCCCCCGCAGAGACCTTTATTGGAAGTTACCAAGATGACAAGCTCAGTCTCTACTCCGTTATGCATAAGAAGTTCATGACGCATCAGTGGATCAAGTGACATGTCCTCTAGGATATGTGCAGCTTCTTCGTGAAAAGGCCTGAGGGTGAGTGCTTGATCAATTGCCTTCTTCATCTTGGCAGCAGAAATCATCTCCATCGTTTTGGTGATTTTTTTGATACTTCCTACGCTCTTTATTTTTTGACGAATTGCTTTTGTTTGCATCTTTTTAGATAACGCACACTTGAGTAACTACGCGTTACGTGTCTGCGAGTATGAAGTAAGAGCTTCCTTAAGAGCGTTCTCTGTCTCTTCATCCCAACCCTTGTCAATAAGTTCTAGAGTTCCTCTGTGAGAGAGGTCGAGATACTCATGCATCCCTTTTTCCCATTTTGAAATATCAGTTACCGCAACTGCATCTAAGAAACCGTTGTTCACTGCGTAGACTGAGGCAATCTGAAGCGCAGTCTTAATTGGGTTACCATTTGACTGCTTAAGCATCTCTGCGGTTCGCTTTCCTCGTTCAATCGTCTTCTTAGTCTCGTGATCAAGATCTGAGTCAAACTGCGCGAATGATTCAAGTTCACGATATTGTGCCATCGCCAGCTTCATCTTACCTGCGTTCTTCTTCATAGCCTTAGTCTGAGCTGAACCTCCTACACGAGATACTGAGAGACCTACGTCAATCGCTGGACGCATGCCTTTATAGAAAAGGTTAGAGTCGAGGAATATCTGACCGTCAGTAATTGAGATAACGTTGGTCGGAATATACGCAGACACGTCCCCTGCCTGAGTTTCAATAATTGGAAGCGCTGTAATTGAGCCTCCTCCAGCATTTTCGTTACGGCGACATGCACGTTCAAGTAGACGAGAGTGTAGATAAAATACATCTCCTGGATATGCTTCACGCCCTGGTGGACGGCGGAGGAGAAGTGACATCTCACGATATGCTACCGCGTGCTTAGAGAGGTCATCGTAGACAACGAGTACATCCTTCTTTTTATTCATAAAATATTCCGCAACCGCAGTCCCTGAGTATGGCGCGAGGAATGAAAGAGCTGCTGAGTGCGATGCTCCAGCTAGGACTACTACTGTGTAATCCATGGCTCCTGCTTCACGAAGCTTCTCCACAATCTGTGCAATCTTAGATTCTTTTTGACCAACGGCTACGTAGACACAGATTACCCCATTACCTTTCTGGTTAATGATGGTGTCGATAGCGATAGTCGTTTTACCTGTCTGACGGTCACCAATGATAAGCTCACGCTGTCCGCGTCCAACTGGAATCATGGCGTCAATCGCCTTCACCCCAGTCTGAAGTGGAACGTTTACCGGTTCACGCTCCATCACACCTGGTGCAATCTTTTCTACGAGCTCTAGACCATCGAGCGCTACAAGCTTAGTGCCATCAAGAGAATTCATGAGAGGGTCAACAACGTGTCCCAAGAGCCCTTCACCCACCGGGATAGAGAGAACCTGTTTAGTTCTCTTCACTTCTTCCCCTTCTCTCACCTTTTCGGCACCAGTTACAATCACCACACCAACCAAGTCACTCTCTAGGTTAAGAGCGAGCCCTCGTGCGCCAGAGGCAAAAGTAACTTCTTCCATACTCGCCACCTGAGCAAGTCCAGAGACGCGAGCGATACCATCACTTACAGAAACAACGTTTCCGATATCACTTACTTCGATTGAAGTTTCGAGACTTGCGACTTTCTTTTCGAGCTCTTTGATTATTTTATCTACTGACATAACTTTTGGTGATAACTTTATTGATTAGGGTTGGTAGGGTGGTTAGTAATTTTTGGTGAACAGTTTAATGATTCTTTCTGCACTTGCGTCGTACATCAGGTCTCTATACTTAGCTTTAAACCCAGCCAAGAGATTCCCGTTAATAGTAACCACATGCTCCGCATCTTTTCCATTAACAAGCTGTTTGATAGCAGAGAGCGATTCTTCGCTTAGCGGAAACGGTGATTCAATCATCACCATTTCTTTTTGTTCTCGGATCTTTTGTTTACGAGACAGGAATCTAAGTATCTCCGGAAGAAGAGATTGCAACTTGTACTTAACAAGAACCTCATCCAAATCTTTGAGAGTGGCGTTACTCGTCTCTAGGTATGTAGCTATATTACGAGAAAGAGACATGACGATTACTTAATGCGAGAAATAAAAGCGTTATTTTCAGATTCATTCATCTCCTTCTTAAGAGTTGTAGAGTAGAGAGCGGCAACAAGCGCTGGGGCTCTTTCGAGAAATTCTTTTTCCACCTTCTCTAGGATTGTTGCCTCTTTAGCTTTTAGTTGTTCTTCTTTTACATCTATTTCTTTTTGCGCACCTTCCTTCATAGAGTTGATAAGCGTCTGCCCTTCGGCCTTCGCCTTCTCTAAGAGAGAATGACTTTCTTTCTTTGCTTCACTTAAGATGGCGCCTTTCTCTTCTTCGGCACGAGCCAGGAGCTTTTCACCGTCGCTTGCCTTATTAAGACCACGCTCGATTATTTCACCTCGCTCTTTTATCGTCTTACCGAGCTTCTTGAAAAAGAAGGCATTAAGAAGAAAAAGAATAATGAGGAAGTTAACAAAGTTGGCAAGTGCAACATGCCAATTGAATCCAACTGATGAGAGAA
>CAYXWO010000072.1:0-2941 GCA_964468825.1 uncultured Candidatus Saccharibacteria bacterium
CAAGTGTAGGTTTCGAGCTTAGCAAAGCGAGAGGCGAGTCCCGCCCTGGGCACAACATAAAAAGCAAGACACAAAAGTGTCCGTTTTTTAGTTGTGCCCAGGGAGTACGACACCTGCGTGTCGTACGTCGGGGCGAGAAAGTCCGGAGTATGTTTTGGTAGCAACCAAAACGACGAGGAGCGGGAGGCGAAAAATTTTTGTGATGACAAAAATTTACTTGTCGAAGAGATTCACGCCCTGGGCACAATTATAAAAACTTGTCTTTTCGTATACCAAATGTCAGTATATTATTGAAAGCACTTTTTAACTTCAAAGAGAGGTTCATCATGAACATTGGTAAAATCCGCGGCGTGATCTTCTGTATGTTTATTGTCGGCGTTTACTACAAAATCATTCTGCCTTGGGTTCACTTCAAGCACTTTGACTTTTACCCTGAGTATGGCTTCTGGACTGAAGTCATTTTCTACGGGCTCATCCTCACACAAGTTGTGATGATGCGCCCAGGAGAAAAAGTCCAACTAACTTTTGCCGGAGTGCCTGTCGAATCATTTTGGAGAGGCTTCGGCTTCCTTCCGAATATTCTTCACTTCACTGTCTTTCTCGGTGGAAGTGCGCTCTTTTGGGGTCTTGCACGCCTAAAAAGCGACAAGTACACGTATGAAGAGCACCGAGACGTGCACCTAAACGTGAGCGACTCGAACACAAAGTACAACGTCAACTCCACGCTTCCACATTGGGCAGCTCAACTAAGCAGAATAGTTGGGGTGATACTTGAGTTCCTGTTTGTGCGCTGGACACGAGCTCCACAGGAGTACAAACTCTCGGCGCTTGGGTACTCGATGTACGCCATAGGCGTCATCATGGTCTGTCTCAACAGTTCAGCAATCCTTGCCAAACAAAAGCTCGGGGTCGTAGCTGCGGCCGTCTCGCAAGGCGTCGGCATACCTGAGCAAAGGCCGCAGACCGTTCCTGCTCCGCAGGTGCAACCTGATCAAAGGCAGCCAGCAGCACCTCCAGCAATGCAGGACTTCGTGACGTTCTCGGTAGATGCGGCAAACCGTGTCCCCTTCTGGTACAACAGCACGTACTACAACCTACTCGAGCACAAGAGGCCTCGAGTTATACCAGACCCAAGATGGTTTTCGAAAGAAACCATTGGCGGTGTAGGGAGGACAACCGATGGAATCTTTTACGTGCAAGTCGGTAAGTACGAACAAGGAGACGGAGTGAGGAGTATTAACGTAGCGGGACAAGCAAACTGCGTAATAGTTCCTAAAACTTCTACTGCGGTGATTTATGCGACATCTCCACCAAAGTTCGTGATCAACATGGGCGACGAAGTACTAGTTGGTCTGAAGTTGAGAGCAGCGAGTGGGATACCTGGCCCAGATGACACGTTCTGGCTACATAACATGAGCTGGAAGCTGCTACACGACTCATGGGAAGGGAGAGTCAACGATATGATGCGACAAGGGATGTCAGAGGTTGACAAAGCTCACAGAACTGCATTTTTTGTCAAAGGCCCGAACGTTGACGCTGAACTCCATCCGAGCCTGCCGACTGGACTCGTCTGCTTCTGACGACAACTGTGAAGCGAAGGCCTTGCACCCCGTGTGCGGGGCCTTTCTTTTTTATAAACATCTAAAGTAAGAAGAGGAGAGGTACACTGTACATACGTTAGGTTATGACGAATCCTTCTTCATTTGTTGCCCAATCTGTATTTAAGGATATTCCTCTACTCTCACGCTTATGTGAGTTAAGTACTATTCCTGCTGGGCTATATATAAAGGGCGAACTTCCTGAGATCACACTTGATGCGATGGGAAGAGCCTCGCCTCGGATACTAACAGTTGTCGGCGCGCGTAAGAGCACCTCATACGGGAGACGCTCTGTCGAACACCTTCTCTCATCTCTAGAGAAAGATGAAGTCATCATACTTTCTGGTCTTGCTATAGGAATAGACGGTGAAGCACATCGTATTGCTCTTAAGAATAATCTTCGTACAATAGCTATTCCAGGCAGCGGATTAGACAGTTCTGTCCTTTATCCAAGTTCTCATAAATCACTTGCAAGAGAAATATTAGAAAATAATGGTACCCTCATCTCTGAGTTAGAAGATACCTCTCGAGCAGCACAATGGACATTTGTTGCGCGTAACCGCATCATGGCGGCACTTTCTGATGCAGTGCTAATAATAGAAGCAGAAGAAAAATCAGGCACCTTAGTTACGGGGAGGCAGGCTCTTGAACTTGGTCGTGACATAGGCGCTGTCCCTGGAGATATGTTCGCCCCAACTTCCGTCGGCCCACTCTCACTCATTAGAGACGGCGCAACACCAATCAGTTCTCCGGAAGACCTCAGAAGACTTCTGAATTTACCGGAAAAAGAACCGAAGGAAAAGGTCTTTCTAGAGCTCAGTACGCATGAGAAAATCATCATGGATTTACTCCGTGAACCTAAAGATAAGGACACCCTACTAACTGAGAGTGGTCTTTCGCTCGGTGAATTCATGATGACAGTGACCACACTCGAAATGAAGAGCTGCATTGAAGAGACATTTGGCGAAGTCAGGAAAATAGTATAGTATCAGCCTTTAGTCTTTAGCTGGTAGCGTTTAGCTAAACACAATTAACACAAGCCTTTCGCACTTCTTGTGGTAAGCTAATAGCTAATTGCCAAGCGCTAATAAGCTATCTTATGAAACTTCTTATAGTAGAGTCCCCTTCAAAAGCAAAAACAATTGGAAAGTATTTGGGAAAGGAGTATGAAGTGCGCGCATCCGTAGGCCACATCAGAGACCTGCCAAAGTCTAACAAAAAAGCTATCGACATCGATGGTGGTTTTATTCCGCATTATGAGATATCTGCTGGAAAAGAAAAGGTAGTATCCGAGATTAAACTCCTCGCCAAGACTGCAAGTGAAGTCCTCCTCGCAACCGACC
>CAYXWO010000073.1:0-2690 GCA_964468825.1 uncultured Candidatus Saccharibacteria bacterium
CAGTAGAAATGCACTTCCTTCCGACAGTGTATGTTGAGTGTGATGTCTGCCAAGGAAAGAGATTCATGAAAGAAACGCTCGAGGTGAAATGGAAGGGGAAGAATATCTACGATATTTTACGTATGACAGTGGAAGAGGCCCTAACCTTCTTCCAAGATATCCCTGCAGTTCATGACAGAATTAAGACGCTTAACGATGTAGGCCTTTCTTACCTTGAATTAGGACAGTCGGCAACAACTCTCTCAGGAGGAGAAGCTCAGCGTGTAAAGATTTCTTCTGAGCTATATCGCCCGCACGTAGAAAAGACTATCTACCTACTTGATGAGCCTTCGATCGGTCTTCACTATGAAGATATTGCTAAACTCATAGAAATTCTTAACAAGCTTGTTGATAAGGGGAATACTGTGGTACTTATCGAACATAATCTCGATATCGTAAAGAACGCAGACCATGTGATAGACATTGGGCCTGAGGGTGGTATAGGAGGTGGTAAGCTTGTAGCAACAGGGACCCCAGAGCAGGTAGCAAGTAATCCAAATAGTTACACAGGACAGTATCTAAAGAAAGTACTCAAAAGGGCTAAAGATAAAAATAAATAGACTAAAATAGAACTCGTCCAATAGGATGAGTTCTATTTTAAGTATGAAAAAGACCGCCATGCTGTGAAAGGCGGTCTGTGTCAGGTCCGTGTGGAGGCCTAACGTTTTGCGCTGTTGTCGCGCAGTGAACGGAGTTCGTTGAATGCGACCTGCAGTTCACGCCGATTGAACCTGAAGACTTCTCCTTCCAGTCTCAAACCAACAAATGTTCCTCTGCCGGAGATGGCGAGGATCAGTTGTCGCTCAGTGATTTTCCACACATTCACTCCGTCGCGGAACTCGTAGGTTCCGCGACGGACGTCGATGTGGAGGAAGAAGTTCATCAGGGTATTTTCGGTGAGACGACGGCTTACCCGTCGCCAGAACTGTTGTGATTCCGATTGTTGCTTGGGGTTGAGATCAGGTCGCAAATCGCGCGCTGCGACGATCTTTGGAGTGAAAAACTGCGGGTAATTTCTTTCGAACCAACCCAGTCCAGCTTCATTATTTCTGTGCTCAAGCTCTTGCTTGCTCATGTTGCCATACCTCGTTATAGAACTACATTGTACGAATCTCGTCTCCTCAGACGGTTCGCATACCTTTTCGTCATTGCTCCCGAACATTTCGCACAGGGTGACAAAGACGAAATTTTATTATACAATATAAAGCATGAAAAGGCAAGACCTAGCAAGTGCACAACTCCCTGATAACCCTGGGGTTTATTTTTTTCGTGGGAAAGAAAATGAGATTCTCTATATTGGGAAAGCGACGTCGCTTCGTGACCGTGTGAGGAGTTATTTTAACCCAGACATTATAGACACGAGAGGCTTGAGAATAGTCAGCATGGTGACTATTGCAGATAAGGTAACCTACCAAGAAACAGGGAGTGTTCTTGAGGCGTTACTGCTTGAAAGTAAGCTAATCAAAGATAATCAGCCCCCATATAATGCTAAAGAGAAGGATGACAAAAGTTATGTGTGTTTAGTTATAACCAAGGATGAGTTCCCGAGGCTTCTCACAATGCGTATAAGAGATTATGAGAAGAAGTTTAAAAAGAAAGACACACTATTTGTTTATGGGCCATTTAGCTCCCTCACTCAGTTAAGAGAGGCTATGAAGATAGTGAGGAAAATGTTCCCGTACCGTGACTCATGTGAGGAGGGTCAAGTTAAGAAATGCTTCAACGCCCAAATTGGGCTATGCCCAGGGGTTTGTATAGGACAAATATCAAGGACAGACTACATGAAAAATGTCCGTAATATAAGAAAGTTATTTGAGGGAAAAAAGTCAGAAATTATTACGAGTCTGGAAAAAGACATGAAACTTTTTGCTCAAAGACAAGAATTCGAGAAGGCGGCAAAATCAAGAAATACACTTTTCGCATTAAATCATATTAAAGATATAAGTCTTATCAAGGATGAGGAGGTGCTGTCTTTTAAAGACAAGGATTTTCGCATCGAAGCATATGACGCTGCCCACATCTCTGGTACTTCTAGAGTAGGGGTTATGACTGTTATAGAGGGTGGCAGAAAGGACACAAACGGCTACCGTAAGTTCAAGCTAGAGGAGGGGTTGAATGACGATTATGAAGGGTTGCGCCAGATGCTAAGGCGTCGCTTCGGACACACCGAATGGAGGTATCCAGATCTTATTGTTATTGATGGCGGCAAGACTCATAAAGAGACGGCAGAGAAAGTTTTGGCAGCCCTAGGTTTACCTATTCCATGTGTCTCAGTAGTGAAAGATGAGAGACATAAACCAAAAGACATCTTAGGAGATAAAGTACATGTGGATTACCACAAAAAGGAAATACTTTTAGCCAACTCGGAAGCGCACAGGTTTGCAATCGGCTATCACAAGACCTTACGAAACAAGCTCCCTTAACTTCACGCCAGGTGGTGTGTCAAGGGTTACTCTTGACATGAGAGTGAGGGACAAAAACTGTGCCCTTTACCTTCTACCATATACACTGAGTACATTAATAAAGTATGTAATTTAATGCGACGTGCTTATGGCAATTCTACAAATAATTAAGAAGCGAAATGGTGATGTAGTTCCTTTTGATCAAGTAAAGATAGAGACAGCAATTAAGAAAGCCTTCTTAGGAGTAAC
>CAYXWO010000074.1:0-2690 GCA_964468825.1 uncultured Candidatus Saccharibacteria bacterium
AAAGATGATGTCGTTGTCTGTGGAACCGGGGACGCGAGGAGAATGCTCGGAAGAAAACTGGAAGATAGGTTAGGGAGGGAAGTTACATACGAATAATAAACTAGAGTGCCTTTTTGGCTACATAAGTCGGTTTTGTTCGTTGTCTTGTTTTCAGGCTCTCAACAAAAAATAAATCACCGCACGTTTTTACATGCAGTGATTTATTTTTGGTGGGCGATGAGGGATTCGAACCCCCGACCTTCGCAGTGTAAATGCGCTGCTCTACCAACTGAGCTAATCGCCCTCTTTTCCGAATTGGTTCCTAAATACTACACCATTTCTCTTTTTTTTGCTAGTATAGAATCCACTCGCCCCTGTAGTTAAATGGATATAACTGCGGACTTCTAAGCCGTTATTCTAGGTTCGATTCCTAGCGGGGGCACCAACTAACAACATATATATGAATATACCTATTATTTTTGAAAACACCCACGTGGTAGTAATCGACAAACCTGTTGGTATTATTGCTCATCCAGACGGGAGACAGGAGGAGTATACGATTGCCAACTGGATGAAAGATACCTATGGAGTGGTCGGTGTCGGAGATGAGGGGCGTGAAGGTATAGTTCATAGAATCGACCGAGAGACAACGGGCGTACTTATCCTTGCTAAAGACCAGATAGCCTTTACCACGCTCAAGCGCCAGTTCCACGATCACCTCACAAGAAAGGTGTACCGTGCGATAGTGGAGGGGAGTATTCGTCATGAGACGGGAATGATCAGTCTTCCACTTGCTCGAGCAAAGTCAGACTTCAGGAAAAGAACAGTGGTAGATATGTTTTCTGAAGACATGAGAGGTGAAGAGAGGGAGGCTATCACAAGGTATAAGGTGCTTGAAAGTGTTACTAAGGACGGTAAGGCATACTCATATGTCGAAGTATATCCACTCACAGGCAGAACTCACCAGATTCGCGCTCACTTTCGAGGTATCCGTCACCCAATCATTGGGGACGACCTTTATGGATCCATGAAAGGTAAACATGTAGCACCAAGATCCATGCTTCACGCCCACTCTCTCTCTATCCAGATACCAAAGGACAACGAAGGATTTGAGGAGGTTATATTTACTTCACCAATCCCAGAAGATATGAAGAAGACGCTCTCTGAGCTCGGCTTCTCAAAAACTGATTAATAATAGAGGAAAGGGTGCTCGCCCGGTGCTTGCAAATACTCATTTTTCGTGATATTATTTCCCCACAAACTCGATTCTATGAAAACAACTATTACTTTCGCACCAGGTGACCTAGAAGCTCGTAAGGCTCTTGATTTCTCTTCTGGAGACACTGTTCGTGTTTGGAACAAGATTAAGGAAGCTGACGGTAAGACACGTCTTCAGGCTTTTGAAGGCATGGTACTTGCTCGCAAGCATGGTACTGAGATGGGTGCTACATTTACTATTCGCCGCGTTGCGTCAGGTGTTGGAGTAGAACGCGTCTACCCGCTCTTTTCTCCGATGATTGATAAGATTGAACTCGTGCGTAGATCACGTACCCGAAGAAGCAAGCTCTACTACGTACGCGAAAAAGCGATCCGTGATGTGCGTCGTAAGCTAAAGAAGGATACTCGTGTAGTGAAGAAGGGGGCGACTACAACAGTAGAGGCGGTAGCGGAAGAAATTGCAGAAGTAACAGAATAAAGAAAACAACAAAACAGGTCAAAAACCTGTTTTGTTTTATCCTCGTTTCGTGATAGTATTTCAATACTCTTTCGAAAGAAAGATGTGCGATTAAGTTAAAGAAAATAATATGCCCAGGTGTCGAGGAGTGAGAGCGACGAAGACGTCCATAGTCAGAAGACTAGGACGAAAAGATGCTTAAGCCACACAAGACACAATTGGCTATAATAGTTTCAAAAAGCATAAATGCCCAGGTGGTGAAATTGGTAGACACACTACCTTGAGGTGGTAGCGCCGATTACGGTGTGCTGGTTCAAATCCAGTCCTGGGCACCGTTTAGGATTTTATGATCCAAAAGAGAGTCAAAAGGCTTATTGAGCATTAGCTTATAAGCCTTTTTCTCTTTTGTATAAAAGTTCAAGAAGATTTTACGCATGATGTAGTCAATATCAGGTATATGACGCATTTTAGGTAGTAAAATACTGACTTTTTCCAATAGTTCAATGAATTCTGCATAGCTTGGTACAACATACTTACCATCATCCATGAGTTTTTGTAATTTCTTCTTGTCTTTGGTCTTTTCCTCTAGTGTCTTTGCAAGACGTTCAAGGTCTCCACGATAGAAGTTCTTGACGGTGTCGCTTTCGTTACCAAGAAGAAAGTTCTTTGTCTTCTCTATCGTTTCTTCAACGGTTGCTGTCTGTTTTGAAAGATTGAGTATCTGACCTTTGGCGAGTACCATGTTCTCTTTGTAGATACGTTCCATCTCTACTTTGAAATGACTGTAGCTTTTCTCATGTGAGAATGGTTTTGTGGCAAGATAGTTGGAAGCATAGTCTATGAGTTCTTTTGCTCGTGTAGACTTATTCTTCTGCGTACAACCTTCTGTGTCGCACCTGTAGTAAAAGTATCCACTTGAGCCATTTTTGAGCTTCTTGCCATTGATATACGGTATAGTGAGTTCTTCACATTCGCCACAATAGACCATGCCACGAAGAAGGTCTGCTTTTACATCTTCACCTTTCTTGTATTGCTT
>CAYXWO010000075.1:0-2678 GCA_964468825.1 uncultured Candidatus Saccharibacteria bacterium
TTATCCACGCCGCCAGCGTTCATCCTGAGCTAGGATCAAACTCTATTTAATAGAGAGTGACAAAAGAAAAACAAAAAGCACTAATGTGTAATGTATTGAAGTGTCACCTCTTCAAAAATTTATTTCCGAAAAAATAAACTTTTAGAGAGTAACTTCTATCGGTTTGACAAAGTGACTAACATAACAACATACTGTTTATCAGTACGAAGTAGCCCCTATTCTATCGGAAAAGAAAAGCAAAGTCAAGGAATTTATACCACTTTCCCACTTTGCACAAGGGTCTTCTTCACTCCTTAAAAATAAGTCAGGTAAAGTCTTATTTCTGAGGACAAAACTACTGCCACCCCCTTAAGGCAAAATTTAAAGAAGCACCCAAAAACCATTGGAGTTACTCACATATCTGTATAAAAATATCTGATATACTATTCTGAATGACAGAAGTTAATCCCATTCCAATAATCGCTATTGATGGGACATCCTCTTCTGGGAAAGGAACAATCGCGAGCCTTTTGGCTAAAAAGATAGGCTTTCACTACTTAAATTCAGGCGCCCTCTACAGACTCTCAGCCCATCTTGCTATTATTAACAACATTGATATAAATGACCACACAGAAGACAATCTAAATAAGGTTGTCTCTCTTATTATTAGTGAGAGTGCGAACGTTTCTTTTATAGATAAGCAAGTTATCTATAAAGGCCACGACATATGGCCAATTCTTTCATCTCAAGAAGCTGGTAACAACGCCGCACTCATTAGCTTTTATCCTCCACTTCGTTATGCAATACGAGACTTCCAGAGAGGGCGCATTAACCTCCCTGGATTAGTCGCCGAGGGGCGCGATATGGCAACCGCGGTGTTCACTGATTCACATGCAAAAATATATCTTGATGCATCAGTTGAAGCACGAGCAAAAAGACGCCTTAAGGATGAAGAGAGGCGTAACTCCGGGAAAACATACGAGATGATTTGCGAGGAACTCAGAAAACGTGACGAGACAGATAAAGCACACGTAGTTGGGGCTCTAACATTAGCACCGGATGCTTTTTATATAGATACGAGTGAGATGACAATAGATGAGGTTTTGGAAGAATGTGTTGAGTGGTGTAGACAAAAGGGAATCGCCCTCTAATCTAACTGCCCAGTGACAGCTTAAGAAAGTTTTTCTACTAAAGGCTCTACGCCTTTCCCTTTAAGGAAAACATTGTACTCCCCTTTCTCACCTGTCAGAATTTTCCCAAAGAGAACTTTATCCGCAGGCATCATCTCTCCATAAGGCAGATCATCTTGTGCAAAAAATACAGGCTCTCCCATTTCTAGCCCCTCTGTTGGAACCCCAGACCATTCGCGTAATATATAAAAAGTTACGTCCATAAATGGAATAACCTCTTCTTCTTTTTGAATATAAAAATAAACTTGTGCACATTTTTCTAAATTTTCCTCCTTGCCTTTGACACCACTCTCGTCATACAACTCACGAATTGCCGTCTTCTCTATCGTCTCATCTGTTTCTTCCATCTTCCCACCGTACCCATTATAAAGACCTAAACTATAGGATATTTCACCTGTGTCGTGGTGTATCGCCTGCTTCTTCCTCGCGAGAATTACCTTGCACTCTTTGTCGATAAGCAAAACAACTGTTGCGAGAACTTCAGGTTTAGATATTTGCACCATAGAGGTCATCAAGTGCTGGGTGAAGTGGTTTTGTTTTCTCTCTCAGTTCATGTTCACCATACTCTCTGAGAGCTTCTTTTGCTCCAGGAACTTCATCAAAGAAGGCAACAATGTATCAACTTTATCACGAAGCTTAAGCATACTAAGAGGCAGGAAGTCGGCAGCCTTCTCTTTTTCCCCTGGCATTAGGTTTAACTCAGCGTCTGTGTCGTCAAGGCTTACCTTTGCATATTTTATTCCTGGTGTATTTAGTTTCTTGTACCAAGTTTCTCTGTTGTCTCCGAAAAAGTCGAGAACAGTATCACGATGAGTAAGGATGTATTCTCTATCAATGGTAACGCCTTGTTCCTGAGTGTGGAGAGGGTCTTGTTCTGGCATGGTTTATTTATTAAACATCTTAGCTGTTAATGAGAGCATGATTGTGTAGCCGAAGGTAACAACCGCCATAAATGGAAATGTTACGAACCCATACTCCATAAATGTAGGCTTGTCACAGTTAACAGTTGAGGCAATCGCTGGGCACGGAATAAGTTCTGAGTACCCCATCTGAAGATATTGGTGATAGAGCGCAACGATAAGTCCAGCAATAGAGAGTGTGATGACGTAGTCAAAAATCTTTCTGTCATTTTTATACCAAGCAACCCCAAAGACAAACATCATTGAGTAGATAAAGATTCTCTGGAACCAACAGAGCCCGCAAGGAAGAACCCCGAGATAATCGGAATAAACAAGCGACATAATGGTTGAGAATAGAGTGAGGAAGAATCCGATAGGAAGAGCGTAGCGAGAGACTGGCTCGTAATACTTGCGATAGCTAGCAAGTGCTTTTGTCTTTAGTGCTAGTACGTCTATAACCCAGAAACAGAGAACAATAAAGCCGATAAGGGTAGCGAGAGCTAAATGACTGTTAAGAAAGTCGAGTAGCGCTTGTTTTTCTGCTGTTAACATCATATAGATTAAGTATAGCAGAATGATGTATCAAAAAATATCCTTTAAAATACTTTTG
>CAYXWO010000076.1:0-2539 GCA_964468825.1 uncultured Candidatus Saccharibacteria bacterium
GAAACAGTTTTTATTTCCATAAAGACAGCTTATCACACCCAATGCTACTTGTTTTATACAATAGGGAAAGTATGTCCATCTGGGGATTGATTTTCTTTAATGAAACTCATTTCTCTTTCTGTAAGGAGTCTTTCTCTACCTTCCCTTATCGTATTAAAAATTTCTTCTGCTTTTTGAGGCGAAAAACTCTCCCCAGTAAAACTACCATCGAGACGTTTGTAAACAGTAACCCCGGAAAAAACATTTTGATTTAAAAGACTTTTCATAGTCTCTGGGAGATTTTTGTATGCCTCGTCATGACTTTCTTTTTTTGTAAAACGAGCATATCCTTCAATTCTTTTTGTTTCAGTGTAGCGATAATTAATACTTGCGAGAGATAGTTCATATGGTGCTGAAATAACACATCCGTATACTTCATACCCAGACTCAGCTGCTTTACTCGCCGTTAAAAGAGGCGCTTTGGTTGTTCGCATTGTCCCTTCCACAATAAAACTTAAGCTATTTTTGATACATTCTGCAATAGATTTTTCAATCCAAAAGTTACAGAGTTCCTGAGTTCTGTCTGCAACTTCTTGATCATTTTCTTTAAGATAAGGTACATACGCCGGATGATATACGCGCAAATCATCCCCATTTATGAAAACAATATTTCTGTTTTTAGAGAGTAGTGACTGGGCTAGCGCACTTTTTCCACTTCCCGGCTGACCGCCCACAATATAGGCAGTCTTTATTTCTTCTTTTACAACGCCATTCATAATAAGTGGAACTATAACTTGTTCGAATATTTTTTCAGCCTGCTCAGATGTCACGCTACTATTATTAAACATAATGATTATGTGAACTAATTATTTCTTGCTTTATCGCGATTACATCTTGTATCTTTTTTTCTATCTCTTTGAGAGATATGGCTGTATGGTATACCTCATACTGCATCTGCTGTAAGATATATAATTGTGGAGAATTAAAAAAAGAAGCATGCGCAATCGCAGTATTCAAAACATTAAGCAGTACTTCTGTTTTTATAATGACGTCCATTATTTATATCCTATACCAAATAGAGATTAAAAGGAAACAAAATGGTGCGCGAACCAAGATTCGAACTTGGGACCGCTCGAGTATCAGTCGAGTGCTCTACCAGCTGAGCTATTCGCGCATATTTATTACAAGTAAAACGTTTTACAAGTGAAGATTATACTATCATAAAATGAGGTTTTTGGAAATAGAAAAAGGCTCGCCGTGGCGAGCCTTTTGACCTGCAGTAAGCAGATCAGAGCCATTGACGCACCTTGCGACGAGTGATAACCGCCATGACCTTGACCACATCCTTTTGAGGACGATACTTGGCGAACCATGCGAGCATCGCACAGCCAGCGAAGAATGCTCCCCAGAAGAGGGTCTGATGTCCAACAGGGACACCTTCTTTTTGGGTCACGAATGACCAGAAAGACAACAGAACGAGCGCGACGGTGACAATAATGCCCCCATTGTTGATGCTTGGGCTCATTGGATTCTCCGTTATTGCACAGAATAATAGTATAACATATTTATATATAAAGTCAATGGTTGCAAAAGCCTTACAGTTAGAGTAGAAATAAGAGGTTGATCATTCACGCCACAACCTTGGAGGTCACATGGCAAAAAAATTAATCGATGGATTTGGGAAAACCCCCCGTGTGAAGGTCTCGATCTCGGAAGCGGATATGCGCAGACTCAGCACTCACGAGTGGTTCATTGAATACCTCAACATCGACACTAGGAATGCGATTGCGCAGGCGCTTGGTCTCGTTAACCACGAGGGCGATCAAATCTTCTATGGAGGGCGCGAAGTTCACGGCTTCAAGGTAGACATGAAGCACGTCCTCTTCTTATACAACAGTATCGCAAGCAACACGTGGAAGTTCACCCCCTACCACAGACCGGTACCCAGACAAGGCAACTGGTCAATTTGGAAAATGGGGAGAAAGGCCCCACCAGAAAGACTCCGCAACATGTCTCACTTCTTCAGGAAGGGCGAAAACCCCCTCAAGGAATAAAGCGACCCCACGGGGAGGCCGGCGCGCATGCGCCGGCCTTTCTATATTCCAAAAATGCATCACGTTAGATTAGAAAACAAAAAATACCCCTTCCGGGGCTTTTCGTTATTTCACTACATTACACAAAATCTTTTTACCTTTATTTTGTCACCCCCTAGCGCGAACATTTAATAGTTCATGAATGCGTCTTTTGTTACATTTCGTAGTAACACGATTACTTTTAAAAGAAGTAATAAACTTTTTTGTTCTGTATAAATACAGAATCGACAAAGATGGAATGACCAGTGGTCATTACCAACGATTTCACATTGAATTAATCCACGACCAGCTTCCGCTAGCCGTGCCTTGTTACGACTTACTCCCTGTCACCGAATCTACCTTAGTCCTAGACTAGCTAAGCCTTTGGGTATCCCCGGCTCCCTTGAGTTGACGGGCAGTGAGTACAAGAGACGAGAACGTATTCACCGCGGTTTAGCTGACCCGCGATTACTAGCAATTCCGGCTTC
>CAYXWO010000077.1:0-2483 GCA_964468825.1 uncultured Candidatus Saccharibacteria bacterium
TGCGATTGGTAAAAGCGGCGAAAGCCTTGAGCTACGCTGCTTTTATATTCAGGGTGTGACTATTTACTGAAAACTAAAAACTGTGAACTGAAAATTATTTATCATGCAACAAGAAATTCGTAACATCGCTATCATCGCTCACGTGGATCACGGAAAGACAACTCTTACTGACGCTCTCATGAAGCAGTGTGGAGTAGGTGTAGAAGGTCAGACCATGGACTCTAATCCAATGGAAAAGGAGCGTGGTATTACTATTACTGCAAAGAACACCTCTGTTCCTTATAAGGGTGTAAAGATTAATATTCTTGATACACCAGGTCACGCGGACTTCGGGTCAGAAGTAGAGCGTGTTTTACGTTCAATTGATTGTGTACTTCTCGTTGTGGACGCTCAGGAAGGGCCAATGCCGCAGACACGTTTCGTACTAAAGAAGTCTCTTGAGCTAGGTATTAAACCAATCGTTGTCATCAACAAGATTGATAAGCCGGCAGCTGACGCAACTCGCGTACACGATGAAGTGTTCGAACTTTTTATGGAACTTGGTGCAAATGAAGAGCAGTTAGACTTTACGACTGTTTACGCTATTGGGCGTGAAGGTGTTGCTATGAAGAATCTCACTGATGAGAAGAAGGATCTCACTCCGCTCCTTGATATTATTCTTGAGAAGGTTCCAAAGGCTACAGGTGATATTACTAAGCCTTTCGTTGCGCAGGCATTTAACCTCGCATATGATAACTTCCTCGGGCGACTCGCGGTCGCTCGTGTGTATGATGGTGTTGCAAAGGTTGGAGAAGAAATCATTGTTAAGAAACCAAATGGAGACATCAGAAAGGGGAAGATAACTAAGATGTTTACATTTAATGGTATTGAAAAGGTGGATGCAGCTACTGCTGAAGCTGGGGACATCGTTATGATTGCTGGTTTTGCTGATATTTATATTGGAGAGACTTTCGTAAAGAACGCTGATCAGGAGCCAATGCCCGCTATTAAGATTGATGAGCCTACTATTGCTCTTAACTTTCTCGTTAACGATTCGCCGTTTGCAGGAAAGGAAGGAAAGTTCGTAACAGGTCGTCAGATCCGTGACCGTCTAGAGAAAGAGCTTGAGATTAACGTTGGTCTCCGTGTTGATTTTGATACTGACAAGTATCTCGTGTATGGTCGTGGTGAACTCCACATCGGTGTTCTCCTAGAGACTATGCGTCGAGAAGGGTATGAACTTCAGGTGTCTCAGCCTCAGGTTATTTTCCGTGAAGAAAATGGTGTTAAGGAAGAGCCGTACGAAGAGCTCGTTATCGATGTGCCAGTTGAGTCATCAGGTGTTGTTATGGAGAAGTTAGGACGCAGAAAGGCGATGATTACGGACATGTCTGAGAAGAATGGTATCAATCGTATCAAGGCTGAGATCCCAACTCGCGGACTCCTTGGTTATCGTGGTGAATTCGTTATCGACACTAAGGGTCTTGGTATTTTATCTGCTCGTTTCCTTAAGTTTAGTAACTATGCAGGTGAAATCACTCGTCGTTTGGTAGGCTCTATGACATCAATGGCAACAGGGAAGTCTCTGGCGTTCTCGCTATGGAACCTTCAGGATCGTGGGGTTATCTATATTCTTCCTACGACAGAAGTATATGAAGGTATGGTTATTGGTAACACATCAAAGGGAGAAGAAATGATGGTAAACCCAACTAAAGGTAAGCAGCTATCTAACATGCGTTCGTCCGGAGCTGATGAGGCTATCGTCCTTGTTCCTGCATGGGAAATTACTATTGAACGAGGTCTTGAAATCATGAACGCAGATGAGTACCTAGAGGTTACACCAAAGTCAGTTCGTCTCAGAAAGAAGCTTCTCACAGAATCAGAGCGTTCACGTGCTGGTCGTCAGTCATAAATGTCCAAATATAAAGATAAGAAAGTGAAGAGGTCACCGAGACGTTTCGTAAGAACGGCGGGGCTTCTTTTGCTTTCGGTGTGCCTCTTTTTCTCTAGCATGTATGGCTACAAGTGTTTTGTAGAAAAGGTGTGCGAATCAGAAGTTATTGATAGAGTAGTGCGACCTGATATTACAGTCATGATGCCCAGAGGTGCATTAACTGCCGAGGTGGTGAGTACAAAGTCTTCAAGAGCACAGGGTTTATCAGGAAGAACGAAGATGAAAGATAACGAAGGGATGTTGTTTATTTTTGATGCTCCTGGAAAGTATGGGTTTTGGATGAAAGATATGCTTTTTGCCCTTGATATTGTCTGGATTAATAATAATGGTGTCGTAGTTTCGATAGAGAGAAATGTAACCCCTGAGTCTTATCCTAAGGCTTTTATTAATCATGTAGATGCTAATTATGTACTTGAGATTAACGCAGGGCTTTCAGAAAAATTTGGTCTATATCTTGGTTCTAAAGTAAAATTCGGCGAGTAACTTGTCATTTTTGACAAAGTAAGGTACAGTGCTTAGGTCTTTATTGGGTAGACGCTCTTTATAATTT
>CAYXWO010000078.1:0-2426 GCA_964468825.1 uncultured Candidatus Saccharibacteria bacterium
AGTCTGCAACGTACGCACAAGCACAAGCCCCAGAAGATCTCGGGCAGCAGGGGCCAATCATCGGTAAGAATGTATTTAGAGGAGAAGAGACGATGATTCACTTTGGAAAAGAAGACAGAGTAAGGCACATGTATGTTATCGGACAGACCGGAACTGGTAAGACAATCCTTCTTAGGAATCTGATTGTTCAAGATATAAAGAACGGTGACGGATGTTGTTTTATTGACCCGCACGGTAGTGATATTATCGAGATTCTGGCTAATATCCCTCCTGAACGAGCAAAGGATGTAATCTACTTTGATCCAGCGTATATGCCGCGACCTATGGGGCTTAACATGCTTGAATATGACAGAGAAAAACCAGAAACTAAGACATTCGTAGTTAATGAGCTTCTCGGCATTTTTGATAAATTGTTTGACATGAAGGCAACGGGAGGTCCGGGGTTTGAGTCATATTTCCGAAACGCAACACTTCTTGTGATGGAGCACCCAGAATCTGGTAATACGCTCCTTGATATTTCTCGTGTATTTTCTGACAAGGACTATCGTGACTACAAGCTTTCTAAGTGTAAGAATCTTCTCGTTAATCAATTCTGGGCTAACGCTGAGAAGACAACAGGGGAACAAGGTCTCCAGAACTGGGTCCAGTACGTTAATAGTAAGTTCGACATTTTTATGTCTAACGACATTATGCGCCCAATCATCGCTCAGGAGAAGAGTGCGTTTAATTTTAGAGAGATAATGGACTCTAAGAAAATATTCTTAGTTAACCTCTCGAAAGGCCGTCTCGGGGATATTAACTCCAACCTTCTTGGTTTGATTATTATTGGAAAGTTCTCACAAGCAGCCCTTTCTCGCGTAGACCAGCCTGATATCTCCAAGCGACCAGATTTTTATCTCTATATAGATGAATTCCAAAACGTGACTACACCCGCGATTGCCTCTATATTATCTGAAGCTCGTAAGTATAGGCTCTCACTTACCGTAGCTCATCAGTATTTAGCTCAGCTACCTGAAGATATTAAAGGAGCAGTATTTGGTAACGTTGGTTCTATGGCTGTTTTTCGAGTTTCTCCGGAAGACGCTAAATTTTTGGAGACACAGTTTGTGCCAACGTTCACAGCAAATGACATTATAAAAATTGAGAATTGGCATGCTTATGTAAAAATGCTTTCAAACGGTACCCCTAAGCGTCCGTTTGACATCGCAACCCTCCCACCAGATCAAGGAGACAGAAGTAGAATTGAGCCACTCAAAGAGCTTAGCTATCTCACCTATGGTCGTCCGGCGGATGAGGTGAACGCAGAGATTATGCGCAAGTTTCAACTATAAACATTATGCATATAAGCGTTATCTTATTTTTGACCACACTCATTATCTATATTCCGATGGCGGGAATATTACTATATGTCTGGTATAAGTTTGGTAAGGGAGACGGAGGTGTGAGGGTTGCGAGAAGCGTCTACCTGGCAGGGTCGGTATTTATCCTCGGCGTTATGTTTTTTATATAATATTGTATGGAAGTAGAAACACTTTTTAAAGAAGGAGAAGAGGTTCTTATTAAAGCGAGGAAGCACATTTTAGTCTACGTCGAAGATTTTTTCTTGCATGGTTTTGGATGTCTGGTCTTTAGTACAGGTGTTTACTTTTTAAGCGACAGAGGAGGGGTTGTAGAGGGTGCTCTGTCACTACTTTTGTCTATGTTTGTCCTCATATTCTTCACCTCATTTTTCTACGCATGGACCAAAGAATATTTTGACGTTTGGTACGTAACAGATGTTCATATTGTGGCAGTCAATCAGAGGTCAATTTTGGACCGCGAGGTTTCTTTCATGGAGTACAACCGAATACAAGATGTCTTTTTTGAAAAAGAAGGCTTTCTCCAGACATTCTTTGGATACGGCAGGCTAAAAGTCCAGACAGCGGGGAGCGACACGCTCTTTATGATAGAGAATGTAAGAGATGTCGAGAACGTGGCAGAAAAAATACTCTCACTACGTAGTGGTAAGCAGGGTTTTGCTGCGGTATAAGCAAGGCCGCCCTCGCGGGCGGCCTACTTTTGTTCCATAAAACTTTTTATAGTAAGAGATTTTACTTCTCAGACTTGAGTCGTTCTACGTATTCACCAGTTTCTGTGTTGACGACAATCTTTTCACCAACTTCAATGAAGAATGGGGTAGTAACCTGAGCTCCAGTTTCGAGTGTTACAAGCTTTCCTCCACCGGATGCAGTATTTCCTTTGATAGCAGGAGGAGCCTCCTTTACTTCAAAAGTCATCTTGATCGGAAGTGTTACTCCAATGTACTTCTCCTCATCGTCAAGTGTGAAGACCTTTACATCAACCGTAGTGTTATCCTTCAGGAACTTAGCCTGGTCTCCAATGACATCACCTTCAATCTGGAATCGCTTAGCCCTGTCCTTTGGATC
>CAYXWO010000079.1:0-2397 GCA_964468825.1 uncultured Candidatus Saccharibacteria bacterium
ACTGTGCGAATAATTACGGTACGCATCAATTTCCAGAGAAGGTCATTCCTGTATTTATATCTAAAGTCCTAGAAGGCCAGGCAATTCCTATTTTTGCCTCAAGTGGCAACAAGAGAGAGTGGATTCATGTTGTAGACCACTGTAAGGCGATTCTAGCTATTTTAGATCACGGAGCTATTGGTGAAAAATATAACATAGGCACAGGTACAGAAA
Source organism: uncultured Candidatus Saccharibacteria bacterium (assembly GCA_964468825.1). Taxonomy (GTDB): domain Bacteria; phylum Patescibacteriota; class Minisyncoccia; order Phycocordibacterales; family UBA5272; genus UBA11704. The sequence continues at coordinate 214 of CAYXWO010000079.1, forward strand.
AGACAGTTATGGAGATAGCGGACACCGTGATTGCTGCTCTGGGGAGAGGGGAAGAGTTGAAACAGATTGTTCCAGATAGGAAGGGCCATGATTCAAGGTACCTACTCGACTCTTCTAAGATAAAGAGAGAGCTCGGATGGAGTCAGGAGATTTCCTTTGAGGAGGGTATCAAGGATGTTGTTGATTGGTACGTTGCGAATGAAACCTGGTGGAAGCCGCTTTTAGCAAAGTCTCATTCTTGGAATAAATAATATGAAAGTCTATATACTTGGAGCCAGTGGTTTTATGGGGGAGAGGTGTGCTACTTATTTTGAGAAGCACGGGCATGAAGTATTTACTGAAAGAGTAGATATAACTGATATCAACGCTTTAAGAGGTGCCTTTGAAAAATATTCTCCGGACGTTGTAATTAATTTCGCAGGAGTGCGAGCGTATCCAACGATAGATTGGTGTGAGGACCACAAAGTAGAGACTACTCTTGTTAATGTTGGAGGTGCGATTAATGTGGCTGCAGTGGCGATCGAGAAGGGTGTATATTCTATTCAGATTGCCAGCGGGTGTATTTACTCCGGAGATGAACATAGAGCATTTACCGAAGAAGATGAGCCTAACTTTACCGGGAGTTTTTATTCTCGCATGAGAATTGTCATGCAAAACGCCTTAAAAGAACTTCCAGTACTGCAGGTTCGCATTAGAATGCCGATAGCAATGTCAGCTCATCCAAGAAATCTTCTCACGAAGATCGCTTCATACAAGAAGGTGATATCAGTACCTAACTCAGTGACTTTGATTGAAGATATGTTCGTTGCACTTGAAAAGCTGTGTGTGACACGCCCAATAGGTATACTTAATCTGACTAATGATGGATATGTTACTCATGCCGATATGCTTGCTATGTATAAAAAAATAGTTAACCCGAGTCATGAGTATGAGCTAATTGATGTAAAGGAACTAGAGACAAAGGTTACAAAAGCAGGTAGGAGTAACTGTGTTCTTTCTAACGAGAAGATGAAGTCGCTCGGCATACAGATGCCTGCGCTTGATGAAGCAAGACTGGAAGAGATACTAAAATTTTATAAAACAACACTATAATGAAAGGGATTATTCTAGCAGGAGGTTCGGGAAGTAGGCTTTCGCCGCTTACTAAAGTGACAAGTAAGCAGCTTTTGCCTGTATATGATAAACCTATGATTTATTATCCACTCGAGACCCTTCTTAATGCGGGGATAAAGGAGATTCTCATTATAGTCGCACCAGATCACGCAGGAGACTTCCTTAAGCTCCTCGGGTCAGGTTCTTCATTTGGTGCAAAGTTTACTTATGAGATTCAAGATAAACCACTAGGACTTGCACAAGCCTTTACAATAGGGGAAAGCTTTATTGGAAAAGACAGTGTAGCACTCATTTTAGGAGATAATCTTTTTGACTATAATTTTACTGAAGCTGTTAAGAATTTTGGCGGAGGAGCGCATGTTTTTGCTAAAGAGGTGAGTGATCCAGAGCGATTTGGTGTAGTAAAACTAAGCGAGAGTGGGCAACCGCTGGAAATAGTTGAGAAGCCCAAGACATATGTTTCTAACTATGCGGTTACTGGTTTTTACATATATGACAACCGCGTGGTTGACATAGCAAAATCACTCAAGCCCTCCGCGAGAGGGGAGTTAGAAATAGTAGATGTAACCAACTGGTATCTAGCGAAGAAGGAGCTTAATGTAGATATTATTAGTGGCGAATGGCTAGACGCAGGAACATTTGAGTCACTTCACAAAGCCTCTATCTGGGCGAAGAACAAAAAGAGTATCTAAGGCTTATAGCTCTGATACGTTGTAAATAATTTTTCTGCAAACACATCGTTTACTGAATCGGCGGGCAAATGCTCTTGTTTGAAACTATAGAGAAGATCAGATATTTCTCCAAGAGTTTTTGTATAAACCTTTTTAATACTGTAGAGACCCTCACCTGAAAGGCACATGTCATCACTTATCTTTTCGTCGAGTAAGAGCGCAATGAATGCGTTCACTACGTCGTCAATGTAGGCTAATGTCACTTCTTTGTTTCTGTCAGTAATAGTTATTTCTAAGTCTCTTTGAATGTTGTAACAGAACGTTGCTATGACAGAATGTGCATTAGGCTTAGCCCATCTTCCAAAGGTATTGGTAAGACGCACTATGTGTGCCTTTGCCC
>CAYXWO010000080.1:0-2393 GCA_964468825.1 uncultured Candidatus Saccharibacteria bacterium
TTATAACTTGTTATTGTCGTTGTCCTGGTGTAGCCGTTATAGTAATACGTATAGCATCCAGATGTATAGGAGTAAGAAGCCGGAACTGTGCTCTGAGTAACCGGGCACACGAACTGACAGTTTGGTCCGGTGCGCCCAACTGTAGATCCATCTGCACATACATAAGCGTCCATTGGGCACATTACTTGGTTACCGTAATAGGTAGCATAAGACTGTGCAGAGGTATCAGAAAAGGTTCCAAAAAGGGTGACAATCACTAATGAAGATAATAATAATATAGATCTCAACATATCTTTACACTCTACTTTTAAATTGACAATGTGTCAACTTGCAAAAAGCCTTTAAATATGGTAGTATTTTAAGAACTTAGAACATAGAATATAGAGCGTAGCAAATACAAATCAGGCCTATGAGTGCTACATTCTACGTTCTAAATTCTATAACTCCGTATTACTATGTTAATCGATACTATTACTCTTACAATAAGCGCAGGTAAAGGCGGTGACGGTGTCGTTAGGTGGCGTCGCGAGAAGGGAATTCCCTTTGGTGGGCCAGCAGGAGGTGATGGTGGGCGCGGCGGAGATGTCTATTTTCGTGTTGTGAGAGACATAGGTGCGCTTATCGTTTATACTCACAAAAAAGAATGGGTGGCAGATACCGGGGAAGCTGGACAGAAGCGTGGCATGCACGGGTCTGATGCTAAGGACCTTTACCTTACTATTCCTCTTGGATCTGTTGTTTACAACAAAGAGTATGACAAGCATTACGAATTTACCGAAGAAGGAGAGTTCTTAGTTCTTCGTGGAGGGAAAGGTGGTCTAGGTAACCAGAATTTCAAGTCATCAACCAACAGAACTCCGGAACAGTTTACTAAAGGTGAGATGGGTGAGTACGGAACTTTTGAGATAGAGCTTAAGCTTATAGCTGATGCTGGTTTTATTGGACTACCTAATGCAGGGAAGTCGTCACTTCTAAACGCTCTCACAAGGGCGGGCGCAAAGGTGGGAGATTATGCATTCACGACACTTGAACCTAACTTAGGTGCATATTTCGGATACGTACTTGCGGATGTACCAGGACTAATTGAAGGCGCATCTGACGGTAAGGGGCTCGGTCATAAGTTCCTTCGTCACATTACACGCACTAAGACGCTCGTTCACTTGGTGTCAGCGGATAACGAAGATGTTGCTCTTGTATATACGACCATTCGTAAGGAGCTAGAAAAGTATGACAAGACACTGCTTAAAAAAGACGAGCTCGTTGTTCTCTCTAAGATTGATACTGTAGAAGAAAGTGATCTCAAGAAAAAGATTCAAGCTTTAAAGAAAGTCTCTGGTAAGGACCCGGTTACTCTTTCCCTCTTTGATGACGAAAATGTAAAGGAGTTTGGAGACAACCTAATACAGGTTCTCAATGCTAATAAATAGAGCTCAGCTCTTACTCCAGTAAATTCTTGCCCCATCCTGGGGTAAAGAGTCCTACATGAGAAGTCTTTAAGTTCATACAAGAAGCAAGTGTATAAGCAACAGAATTAGAGTTCTCTGTGTCTTTACGTAGAGCTATTCCAAAAGGTGGATATGGTATGGATTTTATATCAATCATTTTCCCGCATTCCTCTGCCTGTGCCCACCTAGAAACAGCCTCTTCTTTATCCGTCGTAAGTAGAGACACTCCGTAACTCGCAGTCGTCATCTCTCCTTCGTCTTCCTCCCCAAATTCCCAAACTTTTAGAATATCCTCTTTATTTCTTCCGACGTACTTCCATTTTCCGGTCCTTTTGTCTGTTGGAAGACCGTGCAAAGTGAAAAGAACATTACCTGCGTCATCTCTCAGTACTAGATAGTTGTGACCAGCTATGCCAAGAGCTAGTGGTTTCTGATGTAGTTCAATACTCCAAAGCCCATTACTGACTAGCGGCTCTGGACGAACAAGTGGGTTGTGAGTCAGTGTATAGAACAGAATAGAAAAAAGACCAATAATAATGACATCCTTTATGATTCCGTAGAGACGTGATTTCATAGTGATAGTATATAACGGAAATAAGGAAGAATGGCTAGAGAAAAAGAGCGACGCCGTAGTCGTCGCTCTTTTTCTCTATTGTAGAGCTTCCTTGAGGAGCTCCTGGAATAGGCCTGGGTTACCTGCGCCTTTAGATTTTTTCATGCACTGTCCCACGAAGAACATAAACATGCTTTCTTTTCCACTCTTGTAGTCTGCTACTTGAGTTGGGTTCTCTGCAATAACCTCTGTGACTATCAACTTTAGTGCTTCAGGGTCGTTCTTTTGGATCATTCCTTTTTCTTCTGCGACTTTCTTTACATCTATATTCTTGTCAGCAATCATAAGAGGAAGCATGTCTTTTGCCCCGCGAGAAGAAAGTTCGTTCTTAGTAA
>CAYXWO010000081.1:0-2316 GCA_964468825.1 uncultured Candidatus Saccharibacteria bacterium
GGTAGCAGGTAGCAGGTAGCAGGTAGCAGGTAGCAGGTAGCAGGTAGCAGGTAGTAAGGATATATTTTTTTCTACAAGCTACAACTGCTCACTGTCCACTAGTAACTATTAACTATTAACTATAAACTAGTCATTATGAACTACGAAGTAGAGCTCGATGATTTGATAATGACTTTAGTAAAAGAAGGCGGGTCCGATCTTCACCTGACAGTCGGCAGTTTCCCAACGCTTAGAGTCAATAGAGAGCTTATTCCGCTTACCAGAAAAGTGGAACTTAAGGCTGAAGATACCCTAGGTTTTTTACGTCAAATGGTTAGTGAAAAAATCTTGACTGATTTTGTTGTTAAGCAAGAGTTAGACTTTTCTTATTCACACCACGGGCAATATCGTCTACGAGGAAACGCGTCTTTTCAACGCGGGATGATTTCTATTGCGCTTCGCCTAGTGCCAAAGGTGAAGGGAATCCAAGAGCTTAACTTGCCAGATCAACTAGTATCAATCGCAAGAGAAAGGCAAGGTTTTTTCCTGGTGGTGGGCCCGGTGGGGCAGGGTAAGTCAACGACACTCGCTGCCATGGTTTCTCTTATTAATTCTGAGTCTCGTCGTCATATTCTCACTATTGAAGATCCTGTTGAATTCCATTTTGACCAAGATAAGTCTCTCATCGAGCAACGTGAGGTTGGTATTGATACTGATGACTTTAATACCGCGCTTGTCCATGCGCTTCGTCAGGATGTCGATGTAATTATGATTGGAGAGATGCGCAATAAAGATACTATGGCAACAGCAGTCACTGCAGCAGAGACAGGCCACCTCGTACTCTCAACACTCCACACTAACTCAGCTGCGCAGACCATTGATCGCATCATTGACACTTTCCCTGGCGACCAGCAAGGTCAAATCAGAATGCAGTTAGCATCTTCTTTAATCGGTGTTCTTTCTCAAAGGCTTATTCCAACTATTCAAGGTGGACTTATTCCTGCTTTTGAGCTTCTGCTTAATACGACTGCCGTATCTAACCTTATTCGTGAAAAGAGGACTCACGAAGTTGATGTTCTCATTGAGACCGGGACAGACGAGGGGATGATTGACCTAGATAGATATTTGGCTGGACTCGTTCGTTCTGGAATAGTGGCGCGAGATGTGGCGCTAGGGTTCGTTAAGAGGAAGGGATTATTTGAAAGACTTATTTAGTCTGATCTAAAAGTATGCTCTACCACTATATTGGCTTAAATGATAATGGAAACAAAGAAGAAGGAGATGTTGAAGCAACATCTCTTGATAACGCTATTTTTATAGTTAAAAAGAAAGGGTTCACTTCAATAGTTGACGTTAGAGAGAAGGTAGACAAGGAGAATAATGCTCTCAAGCTTATCTTTAAGAATTTTTTTAAACAAAAAATTACAAATAAGGATGTAGTTATCTTCTCTAGGCAGGTAGCGACACTTTTCGCCTCCGGTGTTTCCGCTCTTCGTGCCTTTAGACTTCTCGGACAAGAAAATGAAAACAAATCTCTTCAAGAAGAGGTTTTTAATATTTCTGATGACATTGAGAAAGGGACATCGCTTTCTCAGTCCCTTGGTAAGCACCCCAACCTCTTTTCTAACTTTTATGTGAACATGGTTAAGTCAGGGGAAGAAAGTGGAAAACTCAATGACGTATTCTTGTATCTCGCGGACTATCTTGACCGTAACTACGAACTTAACCAAAAAATTAAGAAGGCGCTTACCTACCCGACATTCGTCATCTCTACCTTCTTCGTCATTATGGCGGCCATGCTAACCTTTGTGGTTCCAAAGATGGCAGCGATGTTCGCAGAAGAAGGGGCAGAGCTTCCTTTTGTTACGCGAGTGGTACTGGGTGCCTCTGACCTCTTCGTAAAATATTGGCACATCACATTCCCTACTATCTTTATTGGCATCATCCTTTTTCGTCGCTGGGCAAAGACAGACGAAGGCGCAGAAACAATTGACACATATGTCCTTAAGGTGCCTGTAGTAAAAACACTTATTCAAAAGCTTTTTTTGCAACGTCTGTCAGACAACATGAACACAATGCTTACAAATGGTGTGCCGATTGTTAAGTCGATTGATATTACTGCATCAATCGTAGAAAACAGGGTGTACCGAAAACTTCTCGAAAGAGTGTCTATAAAGGTTCAAACTGGTAAGTCTTTCTCCAAGGCTCTCTATGAAGAGCCCCTTATTCCGAATATTCTAGTACAAATGGTGCATATCGGTGAAGAAACGGGAGAGCTCGGTTTTATCTTAAAGAACTTGGCTGTGTTTTACCAGCGTGAGCTTGAGAACGCTATCG
>CAYXWO010000082.1:0-2275 GCA_964468825.1 uncultured Candidatus Saccharibacteria bacterium
GCGCTCAAAAAACTCATTTCTTAAACTAAAACATGCCGTTCTCATTTAATCCAACTGCACAAAACGAAACTCCACAACCTCAGGACCGTCAAGAGGCGGCGTTTACACCGTCAGCTACTCCAAACCAGTCAATAGTCGATGCTCCAGCTGTACCTGAGACACCATTTCTTTTTATTCAACAAAGAGGAGTAGATAAGACACTTGGAGCGTATATACAAGTTCTACTAGTTACCGTTTTTACGCTTGCTATCATCTCGTCCGTTACCCTCCTCTCATACAGTTTTTACTTAAAGAAAAGTATTGAATCTAAAAAGTTACTAGTAGAAGCAAGTGAAGCATCCTTTAAAACATATCCTTACGAAGAGATGAAAGAAGTCTATCAGAAGATGGTTCTCTTAGATTCGCTCCTTAGGGAATATGCATCAGGAAGAACACCTCTGCTTCTTCTTGAGAAAGTGGTTGAGAACGAGGTGCTCTTTAGTAACTTTACATTATCTAGAGAGACATCTGGTAAGTACAATATGCGTCTTACTGCACTTACCTCGAACTATAAAGTTTTAGTTCAGCAGCTCGATGCGCTTAAGCTTGCTTCATACGCAAAAGTTGCGCCCTCACAAAAAATTAACAAGATAGAAGAGGATAAACAAAACAAAAATGGTCAAATAGAAGTAGAAATAGCAGTACCACTTAATATACAAGGTGTACACCCTGACTCTGTTATCTTCGAAAATATCGTTGACTCTAGTCGTCAGGTCGCCACGAGTACTACTTCTGTCGTTGAGCGTGCAGAGTCGGCTAGCTCAACACCCAACTAATTATGTCACCTAAACTTCTCAACATACTACTTGTTATCGCCCCAGTTGTCTTATATATGGTACTTATTAAACCACTAGTTACTGGGACTGGTACTTTGTGGGTACCTGAGATGTCTATTAAAGATTTACAAAGGGTTAATGCAGAGTACTCTGCGGCACTCAGTAATACTACTTTGATTGAGAACGGCATCGAATCTATTCATAAGGACTATCTCAAGATTGACGCTAATATTCTTAATAAAAACGCTCAAATGTTTCCTGACCAGATTGACGAAGCAAGGCTGAGAAATGAAATAGTGACTATCGCAACTAAGCAGGGCATAGCAATAGATGCCCTTGATGTTGTTAAAGACAAGAGAGGGACCAAAACAGCCGACTTTTACACAATCACGTTTAACATAAGGTCAAGGTACCCAGCCTTTAAAAAACTTCTTGAAGAGTATGAAAAGAGTACTCGCTTTTATCATATAGAATCACTTTCAATTTCTCGTCAGAAGGACGATGACGAGACAACAACATCTCTTTCCGACAAGGACATTCTAAGTATTCAAATAAAATTCAGAGTGCACCAGGCACGATAATCTATATGAACATATCTCTATCAAAAGTAAAAGACGCAGGGGTTGGTCTAGCAGTTGCTGGCATTATTTGTTACACACTTTTTCTTGGATACGGTATCTTTTTCCCAGAAGAGCGGGTCTCTACTGATGTTGCTGCGGTAAACGCCGGACTTCTTGGTCCAAAGTTACAGAAGGCCGCTCTTATTCTCAACGACCCCAGAGAAAAAGTATCCTTTAAGCAAAAGGACACTCTCTTTACGGAAGGTGTTCTATACAAATCATTTGTTAACTTCCCTGAAAGCGTGCCTCTAAGTGATAAACGAGGACGAGAAGACCCATTTGTCCCGTATGTTACTCCTTGATCTTTTTGTTAGTCAAAACAAGTTAACTGAAATAGAGGCAAAAGAAATCGAAGCCGATCTCTCTCAGAAAGAAGGTCTCTTTGTTGATGACTTATTGTCTGCTAAGGGGATAACAAGCGACGAAATAACTGAAGTGAGAAGCACACTACACGGCCTGCCTATTTTTAGAGAAGATATTTCTAGTGATGAGGAGCTGGTAAAGTATATAGGTGTTGCTCAGTCTAAGCAGCTACTCGCAGTTCCACTTGGTGTTAAAGAAGACGTTCTTTTGGTTGGTGTGGTAGATCCTGAGTATGGAAACGTTTTAAGCGGACTCCAGTTTCTTTTTGGAGCTAATCATCAACCGTACAAGGTGTATTTGGTTAGCTACGATGCATTTAAATCTCATTTTGGCATCACGGGGATAGAAAAGGTAGAGAAAGCAAGTGTGACAGATAAGGTAGACAACGAAGTTCTTTCCTATGTTGGTAAAGAGGATGATAAATTAGAAGATGACAAAGTGGAAGATGGTGAGATAGACCTCGCAGACACTGAAGGA
>CAYXWO010000083.1:0-2272 GCA_964468825.1 uncultured Candidatus Saccharibacteria bacterium
AAATTTGATATAATAGCGATACTTTAACACCATGACACGATCACTTAGCAAAGGCCCATACGTAGACGAGAGAGTCCTCAAGAAGGTTCTTGGAAAGCGTCCAGAAGAAACTGGCGTTATCAAGACTTGGATTCGCCGCTCTGACATCTCTCCTGAAATGGTTGGATTCACTTTTGGTGTTTACAATGGGAAGACTCACCTAGAGGTTCTCATCACAGAAGACATGGTTGGTCATAAGCTCGGTGAATTCTCTCCTACTCGCAAGTTCCTCCGTCATGGTGGTAAGATGCAAAAGGAAATTGACCAGAAGAAGAAGCAGTCAGAAATTGATGCTGCTAAATCAGCTAAATCAGCAACTGACTCTAAGAAGAAATAAAGAATATGAAAGCATCACTTAACAATTACCGCCAAGCACCTCGTAAGACTCGCCTCGTTACGGATCTTATCAAAGGAAAGACCGCCTCACAGGCACAGGGGATTTTAACTCACCTTATCAAGAAAGGTGCGCTTCCTATTAAGAAGCTTCTTGATTCTGCTGTAGCTAATGCAGGTGTTTCTCCAGATACTCTCATCGTTAAGTCTGCTCGTGTAGATAAGGGAGTTGTCCTCAAGCGATGGATGCCTCGTGCGATGGGAAGAGCTTTTCCTATACACAAGCATACTAGTAAGGTAATTATTGAGCTTGCGCCTAAGGCTGCTAAAGAAATAAAGTAATCGTATGACACACATAGTACACCCATATGCACATAGATTAGGAATCATCCGTGACTGGAAGTCACGCTGGTTCGGCAAGACTACTAAGTCATACGTCGATTACCTCCGAGCTGATGTTCTTGTTCGCCAGTGGCTTACAAAGCGTCTAAGAGGAATGTATCTTTCTCTTATTGAAATCGAGAGAAGTGAGAAGCAGTACCGTATTATGCTCCACACTTCACGTCCTGGTATGATTATTGGTCGCGGTGGAGACGGTATGGATAAGCTCCGTGCAGCACTCAAGAAGGAAATGGCTCGTCTTAAGATTATAGTGCCACAGGATGTTAAGATTGATATCGTAGAAGTTGCTAATCCAGAAGCAGATGCAGCTATTGTTGCTGCTATGATTGCAGAAGGGATCGAAAAGCGTCTTCCTTTCCGTAGAGTTCTTAAGACAACTATCGAAAAGGTTATGGCTAATCGTGAGGTTAAGGGTGCTCGTATTCAAGTATCAGGTCGTCTCGGAGGCGCTGAAATGGCACGCAAGGAACAGATTAAGCGTGGGGGTATTCCTCTTCAGACACTACGTGCTGATATTGACTTCGCTCGTGAAAAGGCCTACATGACCTACGGTGTCATTGGTATCAAGGTTTGGATCTATCGTGGAATGAAATTCACTGATGATGTAGCCACTAAGCAAACATCCCGAAAGGATAAATAATTTTGTAATTAAACGAGTATGCTATTCCCTAAAAAAGTAAAACACCGAAAGTGGCAGAATGCCCGCCTATCAGAGGCTAAGCTTGCACGTCCTGAAACAAAAGGAGTAGATGTTTCATTTGGAGCGTTTGGTCTTAAGGCTGAGACACCAGCTCGTGTAGCTGCCAACCAAATTGAAGCTGCTCGCCGCGCTATGCAGCGTCACGCAGGTAAGACTGCTAAGGTGTGGATTCGTATCTTCCCTGATCGCCCAGTTACTAAAAAAGCAGCTGAAGTACCGATGGGTAAAGGAAAGGGTGATCCAGATCGATATGTTTTTGAAGTTCGTCCAGGAAGAGTACTTTTTGAGATTGATGGTGTTACTGAAATAGTTGCTCGCGAAGCGCTACGTAAGGCGGGATGCAAGCTTCCGATTAAGACTAAGGTGATAGCTCGCTAATTATATTTATATGACAAAAGAAACAGTAATCAATCGTAAGAGAGTTTCAGGAACAGTGGTTTCTGACAAGATGGACAAGACCGTTGTTGTTAACGTGAGTCGTTACGTTGCACACAAGAAGTACGGCAAGTATTACAAGATCGACAAGCGCTACAAGGCTCATGACGAAAATAATGAGTATAAAGTAGGGGACAAGGTTATCATCGAAGAGACACGTCCTATATCTAAAGATAAGACCTTTAAGGTACTGTCTAAAGTTACAGGATAACTAAGGAACTTTATTAACACTAATCACTAGAATATGATACAAGCAGGAACAAATGTCATAGTAACCGATAACTCAGGCGCAAAGCGTGGAAGAGTTTTCAAGGTACTTGGAGGGTCTAAGCGTCGCTATGCATCAGTCGGTGATATGGTGGT
>CAYXWO010000084.1:0-2266 GCA_964468825.1 uncultured Candidatus Saccharibacteria bacterium
CAACGTTGGTTGGCTCATTAATAAAACCAGCCCATGTCCCTTTCGTATATTTTGAGAGGCGCTGTTGAAGACTCTCCGAACCATCTATCCCCGCAAGTACCATCTCAAAGTCAGACAGAAGTGGAGGTTCAAGTGTGGTGAAGTCGCTATCCCCGCTTATATCTTTAAGAGCGTACGTTTCAGTAATTGCTTGGTCGATGATGGCGTCTTCCTCTGGTGTAAGACCGCCTAGCATCACACGGAAAAGCCCCACTAGGTTTACGATATTAGAGCGAAGGATTTCAGATGGTGACTCATCTTCAGTTGGGTGAGGAAGATCAAATGGGTTGATGTGGTGATCACCAACAAGTGAAATATTAAAGTATCGCCCACCAACAGACTCAGCCAAGAATTCGTATTCACGCTCTGGGTCAATAATTATAACCTCTGTATCAAACATTAGCGTTCTTAAGATTTCAAGTTTAGTAAAGTAACTTTTACCAGATCCCGACTTAGCAAAAACTATAGAGTTATAGTTCTCTAATGAAAAACGATCAAACAAAATAAGGCTCCCGTTATGGCGGTTGAGACCGTAAAGGATTCCTTTGTCAGAGGAGAGGTCAAACGAAACAAAAGGAAAGAATGATGATAGAGGAGAAGTATTAACCTTATTTTTTATATTAAGAAGATCTGTTCCGATAGGAAGTGTCGAAGCGAATGCTGCGTCCTGTTGGAAAAGTGCAGGCTTAACATAGACGAGCTTACTCTCGAGAATATTTTTAACCTCATTCTCCACCTTATCAAGCTCTTCTATAGATTTACCATATAGTGTTATATATAAAGAGACCTCAAACATCTTTTCTTGCGCCTGTGTTAGTCCGTCACGTAGGTCCTCCAAATCTTGGTAGGCGGTCTCAAGTGTCGGGTCTCGCACCAGCCCCTTCTCTTCCCTTGTCATAATCTGACTTTCCACCTCCGCCACTTTTCTTTGGAACGTTTTCATCACTTCTCCTGTATTAAGTGGGGTTATATGAATCGATACGTCAAAAACCTTATCAAGGTTAATCACAGGACTTAGCCAATTATCGGTAAGATATCTCGGGTACGATATAACAAAGAAAGATCGCACAAACGTTTCTCCCATTGTAAGACCCTTCGGACTTACTTCAAGAGCGCTCGGAGCAATAATGTCTTTAAGCTGCATCTCAGCAATCTTGTATACCTGCTCTGGCAATATTGCAGCAACTGGCGAACCTTTCTTGTCTTTAGTATTGTTTAAAAAATCGAATATTCCCATATAGTTATTATTGACTTTGCGTCATTGACGGAGCGTGCCCGCCGTGCTCGCTCGGATTAAAGAGTTTATAGAAAAGTTCAACGAGCTCCTCTGTTCCAAGTTTCTTTGCTCTTATGCCAAATCGTGAAAGTCCTTGAGTAACAACAGCTACTCGCTGCTCTAGCTGTATACGTGACGCTTCAAAAGAGTCTTGGTTGGTCTTTGGAGACTGTCCAAAATTAAGAGAAGAAACTAATGAAGAGCTTTCCGAAGATGGAGCCTGAGCTAAGTATGGAACAGTAACAAAAAAATGCTTAGTCATAATATTGGATTCATCGGTAAATTTTTGTATGAAGCCCATGTACTCATGGATCTGGATTTTAAGAAGATCTTCCTTTACATTCTTACTTCTTTCGCGTAATAGCTCTAGATAGCCTTCTATATTGAGCTTGCGAGACTCGACGAAAAGTTGAACTGGAAAGTCTAGCGAGTTGAGAAAGTTTTGGAATTGAGAGATAACAGCCCCAACCTCATCTTCACTTTTAAGACCAAGGTTTAATGAGTTAGTTATGAGTACAGCACGAATCTCCCCTGTCTTTAGAGTGACGACGCCATCACGTATTCTTTCAATCGGAACAAATTGTTGGGTAGCAGCTCCTTTAGCCATAGTACTTCTAGTATACCCCACCTTACCCTATAGACGCCCTTCCTTCTGTGAGTTATTTTCAAAAACGTCTAGTCCAAGAGACACATCGTGTATTCTGTCGCGGTTGGTTTTTTCTATAATGATTTCTTTCTGTGTTTCTGTGACCACTTGATTAATAGGGTCTTCTTTATTTTCAGTTTTTGGTTGGGTCCATGTATAGAGCTTTGGGTTCGTGTAGTATGTAAAAGCGTTTTCAAGAAGTTCTCCGAACGGTCTATTGTTAAACTTTGCAAAAGCTAGCGCTAAAAAAAGAGATGCTACAGGTGCGATAATGATCACCGCGAGAATTTTTATAGGAATAAGTG
>CAYXWO010000085.1:0-2256 GCA_964468825.1 uncultured Candidatus Saccharibacteria bacterium
TCCTGTCTCTTCCTAATCATAAGTGATGTAAAGAGTCTCGCGAATACAGGAGGGTTACCGATACGAGGTATGATGTAAGGGAATGCTCCAATATGGTCTAGGTGACCGTGTGTAACTAGAACGCCTTTAATCTTATGCTTATGCTCTTCTAAATACCTAGTGTTAGGTAAGATGAAATCAATACCTGGTGTATTAGTTTCAGTGAACTGTACACCGCAGTCTACGACTACGATAGTATCCTTGTACTCAACAAGGCTCATGTTGCGCCCTATTTCTTCTACTCCCCCCAAGTGAATGACACGAATGTCACCATCCTTAAGTGGTGGAATGTGGTCTGTCTCCCGCTTGCCCATACTTGATGGGTCATATGAGGTTGAGGGGCGGGGGGTGGTGTGTCTATTTGGAGTGTGGCGGTGGAACCTGTTTTTACGAGGAGAGGCGTCTGTACTGGGTACGATTACGTCTGCTCTGTTTTTCCCTGTAGTAAAATCTGTCATAATAATGTTTATTTAGTGAATAATATTTTGAATCTTTTCTAATAATAATTTGTGATATGTTCTTGGCCAAACTTTATCGGTATATCTGTGCCAGTCTTGCACTAATGTGAACCGAGAAGAATTATCATAACTAAATGTAGGTAACGTAGTCGTAACTTTGTCATTAGTTATATAAATAAGTGATGGGGCAAATAAAAATATTCCCGGCACCTCCTCTGCGAACTCTTCTCGAATCGCACTATAAGCTGCTTCACGCTCCTCTTGACTAATTGATGTTCTAAGGATTTCTAGTTGCTCGTCTAAGCTCTTACTTACATAGTTAGAAATGTTGAGTCCAGGGTAAGCACGCTGGCTTGAATGCCAGAATGCATAAAGATCAGCAGGTGTTTGAGTGATCGCTCCAAAAAGAAGAATTTCAAAGTCCCTATCTTTGATAACATTTTGGTTAAGGTCTGATACGTCATATATTTTGACGGTAGCTATAACCCCGATCTTTTCCCAGTCAGACTTTAGTATTTCTGCCACTTTTCTCATCTCCTCAGTATTTGCTGTAATAAGGGATACTGAGAAAGTAGAAGAAGCTGATTCTCTAACTGTTTTGTTTTCCTGTAAAAGTTTCCTTGCTTTATCTATATTGTATTCTGTTTTAATTTGGTTTTGATCGAATGGATAAGGTGAACTGACAACAGTGCCGTACCCAGATAGCACCTCAGTAACTATCCTCTCCTTGTCTACCGCTAAGCGGAGAGCCTCCCTTACTCTTTTGTCAGCCAAAGGGGATGACTTATTAGGGTTGAAGAAAATAGAAAATGTTCTAGGGAGTAACGATGTCTGAATACTCGTAGAAGCTATACCCAGCGTGTTAATTTTCTGGAGGCTAACTCCGTGAGCTCGTTGAATATCTTTATCCTCAAGAGCTTTAAGTAGGTATTTTTCATTTTGATAGGTAGAAATCTCGATGGTCTCTATAAAAGGACGGCCTAATGTATAGTCATCGTGTGCGCTTAAGATAAACTTTGTTGGAATACCAGATGTGTTTTCGATGGAGTCTATTTTATAAGGACCGCTTCCGATCGCTTTTATATTAAGATCACTAAGGCTTATTTGCTCATCAGTTAAATCCCTCCAGACATTTTTTGGTAGAACACCTAATGAAAGGGTTTCAATAAATAGTGGATACGGTCTTTTAAGTAAGAAAGAAAGTTCTTTGTCTGAAATTCTTTCTACAGTTACTCCTTCCCACTCAACACGGTGTGGGCTTTTTATAAGAGGGTTCTGTACTTTGTCTATAGTAAAGATAATATCGTCAGAGGTCACGTCGTCCCCGTTATGGAAGCTGGCGTTTTCCTTTATGAATACATTATACTTTAGACCGTCGTCTGACAGATTAATAGACTCTGCCAAGTCTAGTACCACAGAACCATCAACACCCTTTTTTGTAAGTCCAGCAAAGACTAGCATCGTTAGGTCTTTATCCTGTTCTGTTGAGGCAAAAATGGGATTAATAAAACGAGGAGTACCTATTATTCCTTCAGATATTTTGCCACCATAGGACGGAACGCTTATTAAGTACTTAGTGTTAATTGATACCAGTGCTGCAAAAAAACTTAGCGCAGAGAGCGTAATAAGTATCCAGAATACAAGGACTCTTTCTGGGCCCAGTGTCTTGTGTAAGTTAGATACGCTATTTATTTTTTTTATAAAACTAGATGAGAAGGGGATTTCCATAGAGAAACCTTTATAGAGTAAGGGTACTCGG
>CAYXWO010000086.1:0-2191 GCA_964468825.1 uncultured Candidatus Saccharibacteria bacterium
GAAAAGACGTCGTACTTGCTAATACTGGAGAAGGGAAAGTCTTTACGCAAAGCGAAGGCGCTATTGTGTACATTCCAAGTGAAGAAAAGAAAGACATCAATACTTCTGTTTTTATAAATAGCGAAGGACATCCAACCTACGAAGCAAAAGACATTGGACTCATCTATAAAAAGTTTAGTGAATACGGAAACATAGATATCTCTTATTTTATAACTGACGCAGAACAGACACATCATTTTAAAGTAGTGCTTGATGCTATTAGCAAGATAAGTTGTGAATGGAAATCATGGGCTGATAAAAGTATTCACGTACCGCACGGCCGTATGCTTTTTAAAGGTACAAAGATGTCTAGTAGGTTAGGTGGTGTTCCGCTTGCGCTTGATGTGATAGGTGCTGTTGAAGAAGAGGTGAGAGAAATGAGTAGTGACAAGATAGCTCACCTAAGTGAAGAAGAAAAGGGAAAGCTCGTGCGTGATATTGCGCTCTCAGCACTTCGCATTGCAGTACTCCGCTCAAAGCCTGGTATCAATATCAACTTTGATCCCGAAGTCTCACTGTCATTTGAAGGAGACTCAGGACCGTATCTTATGTATACACACGCACGTACCTCGTCACTTCTTGATAAGGGTGGAATTGAGAATCCTCAGGTTGGTAATTTACCAGTGACAGTACTTGAACAAGAGATGCTTCATTATGAAGAAGTGCTCACAGATGTTATTGAGACACTTTCACCGCAAAAGCTTGTGAGTTACCTCTTCGTGGTCGCTCAATCATTTAACAGTTACTATGCGTCTAACCAGATTCTTGTAGAAGGGGATACGGCAGGAAATGAGCATCGTCTGGCAATTGTAAAAAGGGTGAAGTATATTCTTAAGGACGGACTCCATATTCTTGGGTGTAACGCACCAGAGAGGATGTAGGCGCGCGCTTGCGTTATAGGAGATTTAAGCTACTTCAAAGTAAATAATGCCGTCATGTAATAGTTGCTTTACATTCGATATATATATATATATACTTTTAGTTATATGCAAGGAACACCAGAACACGTAACTCCAGAACTTCTAGAAGCGTCAAAGCCGACAAACTTAGACGCCAATAAACAAAAATTAACAGAAGAAGAGCTTGACGCTAAGTATTTAGTTGCACAGGAGAACACAGAAAAGTCCGCTCTAGATTTCCTTAAGAATGTACAAGGATTACCAGAATTGTCACATGCCCTAAATACAATGAATAGCTATAAAGACCCTATAAGTGGGGAAGTTAATCTAGGTAGGGTTAAACGAATAGTCGAAGAGATGAATCTTGATCTCGGTCAGGCATACGGGCTTATTCGTGACAGTGGTTCCTATGAAGGTACACCTCAAGAAATTGTAGATAAAGTTTTTGCAAAGTCATCGTCACTTCCTCCTAGTCTTCAAGCAATATATCAAAAGGTTGCCACTAACTATATTAACGAGGGGATTGCTTCAATTAAAAAGTAGCTTTACTTTTTTCCCAATTCTTGTACTATGGAAAGCATAAGGCAATGACCGGACTAATCACCCGCGAGCTTTGGGAAGAACGTCGTATGACAAGTAGAGCCCAACAGTAATAAGTTGGCAGTAGTTTTTTAAAATACTGCCATGAACCAAGGTGGTACCACGACATGAAGAATGCTCGTCCTTGTGAATTATGAGTAATCGTAATTCATGAGGGCGAGTTTTCTTTTTATCAAGTTACGTAACAATTATGAACGACAATCCTGTCCCAAAAACAATTAATGAAAAAGAGCTAGAGACTCTCGCTTCTTGGCATAAGAATAAGATCTTTGAAAAGTCTCTGGAGACTCCGGCCGGAGATACTCCGAAAGGGGATTTCTCATTCTACGATGGGCCACCGTTTGCTACAGGTCTTCCACATATGGGGCATATCTTGGCTGGAACGATTAAGGATGCGATCCCTAGGTATCAAACCATGAAAGGCAACAGTGTTCGTCGTGTCTGGGGGTGGGATTGTCACGGGCTTCCAATTGAGAACTTGATAGAAAAGAAACTCGAACTCGCTTCAAAAAAAGATATTGAGGAATACGGGATAGGAAAGTTTAACTACGAGGCGCAAGCTTCTGTGCTTCAGTATGATGCGGAATGGAAGAAGATAGTTCCTAGACTTGGAAGATGGGTAGACATGGAGCATCCATACAAGACAATGGACT
>CAYXWO010000087.1:0-2138 GCA_964468825.1 uncultured Candidatus Saccharibacteria bacterium
AAGTTGACCCTGAGCAATTCCATACGCTTGAGATTGCTAGTCTCGCATCACTTGCGACGATTATTCTTTGGATAATCTACCTAGAAATAAGGCACCATAGGAAGCATCCTAAGCACTCTCACTAAAACACACTTGCGAACTACTTGCGTTTACAGAGTCTCTGTAGTACGATTGGTCTTATGATACTTGGCTTTTTAGGAAAAGGAGGTAGCGGGAAAAGCACTCTCTCCTACAGATACATACAACTACTCAACAAAAAAGAGGAGGTCGTTTTAGCGGTGGACGCAGACCATAACATGGACCTAACCTATAACCTTGGTGTAAACGAGGAGTTTAATTATATGGGTGGAGCTCAAAAAGATATTAGAACAATGCATGGCGCACAAGAAGACGATGCCCCTTCAGCTTTGGCACTACTGGAAAAAACACCCACTTTCACTATTTCCCCAAAGGATGCCTTTACTCAGAAGTATTCCTACTCTATTTCCCCTAACCTGTCCTTGATGACCGCAGGTCCTCATACTGACGATCAGCTCTATGGACAAGCCTGTAGCCACTGGCTCACTACAGCCATAAAAGTATACTTGCCTCACGTATCCCTCAAAGAAAGGGAGCACGTTGTTGTTGATGAACGGGCGGGAGTAGATGGGGTTGGAACTGGGATGACTCTAGGGTGGCATGCGGCAATAATAGTCGCAGAAGCCACAGAACATGGTATAAAAGCTGCCAATCAGATCGCAAAAATGGTTTCCTTTTTTGGAACACCATATGAGTTCGCTCTCAATAAGGTACGAGAGACTGATGATGTTAGCGAACTACACAAGAAACTAATTAAGCCTGCCATGTTCGTATTTATGCTAGAGCCTTCAATGACAAGAAAAGAGGACGCAGTCACTGAATCATTTGAACAAGAGTTAGAAAAAATATACACATGGGAGCAGAGGCTAAAAGAGTTACAAGACGACCGACTTGAAAGAACTAAAGAAAAGGTTCGTGCCAACAAAAACTATGAAGAAAAAAGGGGGTTGATTGTCTAAAGTTTTTTGTGTAGAATATAAAAAGGTTATGCGAATAGTTCGCATAAATAAACATAAGGAGCCACCTCTTGAAAACCACCCCCATCATTCCCGTTGCACCGAGCCCACAAAGGGTCTCGGCTTGCCCTCCGTGCATCGGACCCGGCATCAGCCCAGGCTGTTCTTGGGAGAAACCTGAGTCGGGCAATGTCGACCACGATCTTGCCGGCACTCAGTACCACTGCGCACGCTTCCCAGAAGCCCGCACGGTAGTTCTCTCTGACGGAGCACCAGCCCTCACTCACGGCAACAAGGTGCGCCGCTTCAGGCCCTCGGCGATTCCCGATATCGTTGCCCGTGTTGGTGATGATGTTCAGGCCCTCGCCGGTATCCAGTCGCTCTTTGCAGCTGTGAGGAGCAATGGTGCAGGCAACACTGCATAAGGGAGCAGTCCTCACCTTTGCTGTGGAGGGACATGCAAAAAAGTGGGAGTTCGACAAGGTGATTACTATTATAGTGTCGCCTGAAAGAACCCTGGTCGGAAGATCATGTACGTCAGACGCCCACCCGTTCCACTTGCACCCGCCAGGGTTTGCTCAACTGGTGCAGTCAGTAAGCAGTGAACCTACAACAATTCCTCAAGAAGGCATCTGCCTGATTGAGGAATGGAACAACACCGAAAGAACCATTATCGGCCAAAAAGAGCGCAAGCTCAAAGCGGCCGAGGAAGCCCTCAAGCACTGGTTCGAAGGGCTCGCCTGATGGCGAGCCCTTTTTAATTTGGAGCATCTCTCAACTTTTATACAATCACTCCTCCGCCAATACAAACATCCTTATCATAAAGCACAAGCGACTGCCCTTTTGCCACAGAGATATCACCACTAATAACTTTAAAAGTTTTATCATCAATTGCTTCTACTTGCGCTAGCTGCGCTCTATACCTAGCTCTTCCCTCGTACGTTCCCCCTTTCACTATTTGCTTAGTCCAGTTTGTCTTCTCTAGGCTAACAAGATTCCCTACGGCCTCCTCCTTCTTATCGTGAGAGACAGTGAGTATATTTTTTTCTATATCTTTCGCAATAACAAAATACGGCTTCTCTTCTACACTCTTTTTAGTAATAA
>CAYXWO010000088.1:0-2056 GCA_964468825.1 uncultured Candidatus Saccharibacteria bacterium
AGCAGGTAGCAGGTAGCTGGTAGCAAGGATATACTTTTTTCTACAAGCTACAAGCTACAAGCTACAAGCTACAAGCTACAAGCTACAAGCTACAACTGCTCACTGTCCACTAGTAACTATTAACTATTAACTATAAACTAGTCATTATGAACTACGAAGTAGAGCTCGATGATTTGATAATGACTTTAGTAAAAGAAGGGGGGTCTGATCTTCACCTAACAGTCGGCAGCTTCCCAACGCTCAGGGTCAACAGAGAGCTTATTCCGCTTACCAGAAAAGTGGAGCTTAAGGCTGAAGATACTCTAGGTTTTTTACGTCAAATGGTTAGTGAAAAAATCTTGACTGACTTTGTTGTCAGACAAGAGTTAGACT
This sequence comes from uncultured Candidatus Saccharibacteria bacterium, assembly GCA_964468825.1. Lineage (GTDB taxonomy): Bacteria > Patescibacteriota > Minisyncoccia > Phycocordibacterales > UBA5272 > UBA11704. The sequence goes on from CAYXWO010000088.1 coordinate 373, forward strand.
TTTCTTATTCACACCACGGGCAGTACCGTCTGCGAGGAAACGCGTCTTTTCAACGTGGGATGATTTCTATTGCGCTTCGCCTGGTACCAAAAGTGAAGGGAATCCAAGAGCTTAACTTGCCAGATCAGCTAGTGTCAATCGCAAGAGAAAGGCAAGGTTTTTTCCTGGTGGTAGGTCCGGTGGGGCAAGGCAAGTCAACGACACTCGCTGCCATGGTTTCTCTTATCAACTCTGAGTCTCGTCGTCATATTCTCACTATTGAAGATCCTGTTGAATTCCATTTTGATCAAGATAAGTCTCTCATCGAGCAACGTGAGGTCGGTATTGATACTGATGACTTTAATACCGCGCTTGTTCATGCGCTTCGTCAGGATGTGGATGTAATTATGATTGGAGAGATGCGCAATAAAGATACTATGGCAACTGCAGTCACTGCAGCGGAGACCGGCCACCTCGTACTCTCAACACTTCACACTAACTCAGCAGCACAGACTATCGATCGCATCATAGATACTTTCCCTGGCGACCAGCAAGGTCAAATCAGAATGCAGTTAGCATCTTCTTTAATCGGTGTTCTTTCCCAAAGACTTATTCCAACTATTCAAGGCGGTCTTATTCCTGCTTTTGAGCTTTTACTTAACACGACAGCTGTATCTAACTTGATTCGTGAAAAGAGGACACACGAAGTTGATGTTCTCATTGAGACCGGTACCGATGAAGGAATGATTGACTTAGATAGATACTTAGCAGGGCTGGTGCGTTCTGGAATCGTTGCAAGAGATGTGGCACTAGGGTTCGTTAAGAGGAAGGGGCTATTTGAAAGACTAATCTAGTCAAATATAAAAGTATGCTCTACCACTATACAGGCCTTAATGATAACGGAAACAAAGAAGAAGGAGATGTCGAAGCAACATCTCTTGATAATGCTATTTTTATTGTTAAAAAGAAAGGATTTACTTCAATAGTTGATGTCAGAGAGAAAGTAGACAAGGAGAATAATGCTATCAAGCTTATCTTTAAGAATTTTTTTAAACAGAAAATTACCAACAAAGACGTAGTTATTTTCTCTAGGCAGGTAGCGACACTTTTTGCCTCTGGTGTCTCCGCTCTCAGAGCTTTTAGGCTACTTGGACAGGAAAACGAAAATAAGTCTCTTCAAGAAGAGGTTTTTAATATTTCTGATGACATAGAGAAGGGGACATCACTTTCACAATCTCTTGGCAAGCATCCAAACCTCTTTTCTAACTTTTATGTGAACATGGTTAAGTCAGGGGAGGAAAGCGGAAAACTAAACGACGTGTTCTTGTACCTCGCTGACTATCTTGACCGTAATTACGAACTTAACCAAAAAATTAAGAAGGCGCTCACATATCCAACATTCGTTATATCAACCTTCTTCGTCATTATGGCGGCCATGCTAACTTTTGTGGTTCCAAAAATGGCAGCTATGTTCGCAGAAGAAGGCGCCGAGCTTCCATTTGTTACACGCGTTGTACTGGGTGCCTCTGATCTCTTCGTAAAATATTGGCACATTACGTTTCCAACTATTTTTATTGGCATCATTCTTTTTCGTCGCTGGGCAAAGACAGATGAAGGAGCGGAAACCATCGACACATATGTTCTTAAGGTTCCTGTAGTAAAAACACTCATTCAGAAGCTTTTCTTGCAACGTCTGTCTGATAAC
>CAYXWO010000089.1:0-1954 GCA_964468825.1 uncultured Candidatus Saccharibacteria bacterium
AATTAAAAAGCAGTATCGTGCGATACTGCTTTTTAATTTCTGAGCCAAGGGAGAAAGCCAACTGCTTGGCTTTTGTCGGGAATCGAATAGGGGTCGCGAGAGCTTCTCGAGCAAAGCGAGTGCTCTTGTGACCGATTCTCAGCGTTTCCGTTCTATTTACGACTCACTTTCAAAATACTAGACTATATACCTATGGAACCCCTAGCTTCGCTTCTCCGCCCCAAAAGTCTCGATGAGTATATAGGGCAATCCCACCTAGTTGGAGAGGGTAAGCCACTTCGTGTCGCTATCGAAAAGAAACACATCTTCTCTTTTATTCTCTGGGGTCCACCAGGGTCAGGAAAGACTAGCCTGGCTCGTATTTATGCTAAGGCTATTAACGCTGACTATCATGAGCTTTCAGCTGTATCAGCTGGTAAGGACGATATCAGGCGTATTGTAGATACCGGTGGAGATCTTTTTGGTCCACGAGTACTTTTTTTAGATGAGATCCATCGCTTCAATAAAGCTCAGCAAGACTTTCTCCTTCCGCATGTTGAGTCAGGGAAGCTGATACTAATTGGAGCAACTACAGAGAACCCAAGCTTTGAGGTTGTATCTGCTCTTCTTTCTCGGTGTAGAGTTTTTGTTCTTAATGAATTAACAAAGGACGAAATCAATACCATTATTGATCGTTCTAACATCACCATAGATCAAGAAGCAAGAGACATGTTGTGTGCGCTCGGTGGTGGTGACGCTAGGCAGATACTTGGCGTTATTTCTTCAACACGAGACTTGTATGGAGAGATTACTACAGAAACAATCAAAAATGCCATTCAATCCAAACACCTCAGGTATGACAAGAAAGGGGAAGAGCACTACAACACAATTAGTGCGTTCATAAAAAGCATGCGCGCGTCACAGACTGACGCTGCCATCTATTACCTTGCACGCATGATTGATGCAGGAGAGGATTCAAAATTTATCGCACGTCGTATGGTGATATTCGCCTCAGAAGATATTGGTGTGGCAGATAAGGGGGCACTCATTATAGCAAATGAAGTTTTTAGAGCAGTTGAGACTATCGGATTACCAGAATGCGGAATTAATTTAGCCCACGGCGTAGCGTATCTCTCACAAGCCAAGAAAGATAGAAGTGCTTATGATGCATACCAGGATGCGCTTCAAGATGTAAAAGCTCTTGGAAACTTACCGATACCGATGAAGCTTAGGAATGCTCCTACTAAGCTAATGAAAGAAAATGGGTACGGGAAGGGGTATGAGATGTATGGAGAAGAAGGGTTTTTGCCGGAGGAGCTAAAAGATAAAAAATATGTAAAGTAAAAAGTTATTTTGCGGCCTCTTCTTGGCTTTCCTTTTTTAATAATTCCGCCTCGTACATTCTCTTACGAAGCTCTGCTTCATAAATTCTTTTACGTAATTCAGAAGTAGAGAAGCCGTGGTCGCGAGAATTATAAACCACTTCGAGAGGAAGATCGTGCCCCGTAAACTCTTTCCCTTTCCAGTCTGCCCCAATAATACGTACATGTACCCCGTGTTCATTTTTTTTCAGCAGGTTATATAAGTCTTCTTCGGTTTCGTAAAGAATCACTTTGTCGATATAACGTATAGCCTCTAGCTTGATTAAGCGTTCTTCGACAGTCTGGATTGGTTTATTTTTCTCCGCTCTGTCTGTGGAAGGGTCGGTATGTAGCCCTACTATTAGATAGTCGCAGTAGTCTTTACACTCCTTGAAAGTAATAATATGGCCAGCATGACAGAGGTCAAAAGCTCCACATGTAAATCCAATTTTCATATAATTCTTAGCATACCACAGAGTTTTATATTTGATATACTTACATGATAATGGACAACGTAATAGACGAAGAGATAGCTGAATTAGAGGCTTCAATGAACGATGTTGATTTTTGGAGCGACAAAGAAAAGGCTCAGGCAACTATAAAGAAAATCAAGG
>CAYXWO010000090.1:0-1925 GCA_964468825.1 uncultured Candidatus Saccharibacteria bacterium
GTTATTGAAAAAAGCCAATTTGGTGAACGTGCCTACGACATTTATTCACGCCTCCTTAAAGAGAGAATTATCTTTCTTCATGATGAAGTAAATCAGCATACGGCTTCTCTTGTGGTTGCGCAGCTGCTCTTTCTTGAAGCAGAAGATCCAAAGAAAGATATCACTCTGTACATCAATTCCCCTGGTGGAAGTATTCAGGCTGGTATGGCAATTATTGACACCATGCACCACATTAAGCCGGACGTAGCGACTGTGTGTACCGGTATGGCAGCATCTATGGGTGCTATGATCCTTTCCCAAGGGAAAAAAGGAAAGCGATTTGTGCTCCCTAACTCAGAAGTGATGATACATCAGCCACTTACTGGCGTAGAAGGACAGGCATCAGATATTGAAATCACCGCTAAGCATATTCTTCGTCTTAAGGATAAATTGTATGAAATGCTTGTTGATGCAACTGGTAAATCAAAAGCTCAGATAGAAAAAGATAGTGATCGTGATTACTGGATGTCAGCTGATGAGGCTAAGAAGTATGGCATTGTAGACAATATTCTAAAACCAAAGGCTAAGTAGCCTTTTATCCTTATCATGAATCCAACAACAGTACTTCTCATTGAGGGCGCTGTCATATTTATCCTGGGCGGCGTTATTGGGTACGTAATACGTCACTATGTGGCGCTCTCTCGTCGTGGCTCACTCGAAGCTGAGATAGAGGAGAAGATGTTACAGGCAAAGAGAGAGGCACGCATAATAGAAGACGAAGCCCTTAGTCGTGCAAGTGCATTAAGAGATGAGTTGAAAAAAAATGAAGACAGGGTTCTAAAGCAAGAAGACAGACTCGACAAAAGAGAGAAAGAGCTTTCAGAAAAGGAAGAGCAGACACAGAAGGAGAGACAAGAGTTAAGAGAAAAGGTTAAAGACCTTGAAAATGTTAGAGAAAAAATAGCAAAACAAGAAAAGTCACTTTTGTTACGATTAGAGGAAGTGGCGAGGCTCTCAAGGGATGATGCGCGAGAACTTCTTCTCGAAAAGGTTACTAAAGAGTCAGAGGAGGATCTTAACTCTCGACTTCTCAAGCTTGCGCGTGATGGTGAGGCTCGTTTAGAAGAACGTGCCAAAGATATTGTAGTGAATGCAATCTACAGAATAGGCAATGCTCAAGTGTCTCAGTTCACAACATCCTCAGTCGAGATTGAAAATGAAGAGATAAAAGGGAAGATTATAGGTAAGGAAGGTCGCAACATTAAGACATTCGAACGTTACGCTGGTGTTGAGCTTCTCGTTGATGAGGCACCAAACGCAATCGTTATCTCATGTTTTGACCCAGTTAGACGTGCAATAGCCAAGAACGCACTCGAAGCCCTAATAAAGGATGGCCGTATCCAGCCCGTTAAGATAGAAGAGTGTCTAGAAAAAGCCAAGAAGGATATCGGCGTCTTCATGAAGAAAAAGGGTCAGGAAGCAGTGCTTGCATGTGGTCTACTTTCGATGCCAGAAGAGCTTATTCCAATTATTGGACGACTCTATTTCCGCACCAGTTATGGACAGAATGTTCTTGACCACTCTGTAGAGATGGCTCATATTGCGGGAATATTAGCGCAAGAACTCGGAGCAGACCCACATGTTGCAAGAGCGGGTGCACTTCTTCATGATATTGGAAAGGCTGTGGATCATGAGATACAAGGGACTCATGTGGAGATTGGGCGCAAAATTTTGATGAAATACGGAGTGGACGAGAGAGTTATTCTTGCAATGCAGGCGCATCATGAAGAATATCCATACGAAACTGTTGAGAGTGTCATAGTACAAGTGGCAGACGCGATATCAGGTGGACGTCCAGGAGCGCGCCGTGACACAGTAGACAGGTATATCAAGCGTCTCGAGGACTTGGAAGCGATAGCGCTCGCTTTTGCGGGCATTGAGAAGGT
>CAYXWO010000091.1:0-1897 GCA_964468825.1 uncultured Candidatus Saccharibacteria bacterium
ACGTTACGCGGCCCCGAATTACTTAGTGGTTAGTGTTACGTTCTTTATCATTAGTCAGTGATGACAATCTTATCAAAAGAGTTAAGTAAAGTCAAGCGTTTGGGCGGTTAATGGTAATTGGTAATTAGTAATTGGTTAAGGGTATAGAAAGCGCAGCCTACATCTACACTTTTGTGTACATATTCGGCTTAAAAACTCTTAAAACATTGAAAGAAAAAGGCCCCGTGAACGGGGCCTTAGCGGTGGCAGCCAAAAAGGTGCCAATGTCAGAAGACGAGAAATTGTTTGTCATTCTGGAAAGAGTTTGCCGCGTCTTCTTTTGGCGACGCCTGGTTCTCCTTGGCCATGAGGTCGTACATCTGCTCAACGATGGTGTAACTCGGACTGGCTTTGGTGAACCTCACGACCACACCAATCGAGCCGCACCTGTCCTCAGTTGAGACGACAACGTCTCCGTCGCGACTGAGGTGGACGACCAGTCGCGCCATTTGCCCCTCGTTCCAAAGAAGGACTTTGTTGCCTTCGGCTTTTACTTCAGGAACGAGTTCTTGAAGAAAAGAACGCAGGTCACAGGAACGTCCTCCGGCATTCCCAGCAGCAAAGCGCGGATTTGGCGCCTCATATTTCCTCTCCTGGTCTATCACCGCACAGATGGCGATAGATTCTCTCTCTTTCCAGAGGGCAAGATATGCCGCCCGAGAGTAGTCGCCGTAGCGCGCATGACAGACGATTACTTTATTCATTTTGCACTCTCACTTTCTTGAAGTCTACAAAAACACTACTCCTTTATTTACAAAATGAAAAGGGTCAGTAACCAGAGCCTTTTGAGACGAGGTGGTCTAAGGCTTTGGTGCAAATACGTAAAAGGAGCGCGGCCGTAGGCCGCGCTCCTTTTTGAAAACTGAAAACTTTTAACTTAAGACTATTCTGACCCCTTCACCTTCTCGATAGCCTTAGCTGCTGCGTCACGCCCCCCTAGTCCGAACGCTAGACCAAGAGCGAGTGACACCGCAAACACTACGCCGGTAAATAATACCTCAATAAGACTTGGTATAATACGTAGCTGGCTTAGGGCTGGAAAGACACCGCCTACTATTATGATAGCCCACTTTGACATCTGAGCGGCAAACTCACCATTCATGCCGGTTGCTTTAACCGAATGAGATACGAGACGTCCTACAAAATCTCCAAGGAGCATGGCAATTACTAAGATAGTAGCTGCGATGATTACCTGAGGGATGTATACGAGAATATCTCTAAGAAGCTGTGTTACCTGTGAGAGTCCAAGTATCTCAGCGGAAGCGATTGTGAACGCAACAATTACTAGCCACTTAATAACACCTCCCATGAAGCGAGCAACCGAGATATGGAATCCAGCCTTCTCGCTTAGTGTGTCAAAGCCTGCCTTGTGAAGAGCCCTGTCAACACGGAGAGCGCTTACTAAATGTTCTACAGCCTTTCCTAGAACCGTTCCTGCAAACCAACCTAAAGCAAAGATAACAATAGCAATAACTACACTTGGTAGAAAAGCTATTAATGTCATCCCTGTATCAACGAGTGCCTGCCCTAAAATATCAACTGATGCTTTAAACATATAAAGATTAGTATGTGTCGTATCACCTAAGTAGCGCGGGCCATTTAGGTAGATATCACTAAGATTTGATAAAGAGTGTATTATTCCCCATGAGATAACAATATCCGAAAGGTCGTACCGAAAGGACCTCTGCCCGGAGACTAATAGAGCCGCAGTTTTCCGATGCTCTTATCTCACGGGGTAAACACCTTTATACATAAACTATATAAAGGTACTCTTAGTATACCTGTAAAGAACTGTCAACGTTTCTGTTTATCCACTTTTGTGATATGATTCAGCCAATAATGTTTGGGAAACTATCGT
>CAYXWO010000092.1:0-1869 GCA_964468825.1 uncultured Candidatus Saccharibacteria bacterium
GTGAAACTGTTAAGGTTCCAGCAACTAAGGTTCCTAAGTTCTCTGCAGCTAAGGCACTTAAGGACGCAGTTAAGTAATTAACTAGGGTTCTACATCAAAAAACACCGCTTATGCGGTGTTTTTTGATTTCACCTTCTTTTTAGTGAAGGTTGTATTCGTCTGGATTCCCGCCTGCTGCAGCAATCCCCTCCCTCAGTTTTTCTTGTTGTGCCACGTAACCATTCTTCTCTTCTTGAAGTGTGTCGAGAATTTGTTTTCTGATGGCCTGGATACCTGGGTCTGTAACGCTAGCATACTCAGCTTCACCTGCCCTGATCTGTTCCGCTATTTTAGCAGCTTTCTTTTGAGATTCAAGATACTTCTCTCCAAGCTTTGCAACATCTTGAGACACCTGCTCGTTTTGAGCATCTATTATAAACGTTCTTTCAGAATACCCTCCTGCTGCTGCAAGCGATGGCCCCCTACTGATACCCCGATCTTTGTTACCATCTAAATTAAGAGCGCTCGTGTTATTAAATCGGTTCCCAAAGTCTCCTTGCCCGGCACCATTTTTTTCCATAGTCATATGCTCCAAGTGTCTCAGAATAAAAGAAAGGAGTCAATAAATTATGCCATCAGTTTTCTGCCATCTTCTCCAATTTCAGAGTCGTTTACAGCTTTAGTGGTGACGCTTTCCGCTGAGTACTTTTCATCCTTCTCATCTTGGCTCTGTATATGTAAATGCCCTCGTATATCAAACTCCCCCTCCCTTACTACCTCATCTTCCTCCATGAGATCAAATAGTTTTGCTAGCAGTGATTTCTTTTCGTTTACTGACAAGGTTTTACTTTGTTCTCTGAGCCTTGTTTGGATTTCGGAGATTCTCACAGTTCTTTCTTTATGAGAAAGTATCTTAGCAACCTGATCTTGGTTTTCAATTATTTCAGATCCTTCAGGCCAGAAGTTAAATCTTTTCATGATAGATCACTTTTTTGACTCAATTATTGTATTGATAGCTTTTAGATTCCTCCTCTTTTTATCCTGCAGAATATTAAGTTCTATCGTGAAACGAACTATGTCGGCTGACCTTCCGCCCGTCACCTCGTTTTCCTTTTTAAGAGTCTCAAGATCAGCTTCTACCCCTTTAATGAGTGCATTAATATTTTTATTTTCAAAAATGAGGTCCTCTACTTTTTCTTGAGAGCCTATCTCTTTTTGTTTCTCGTTCATGAGTTAAAGTGTACTGTAGGTGGAGGAGAAAGACAAAAGGTTGTTATTACAGATAACATCTATGAGAATCGGTCATTACTTTGGTATTTTGCTGCACATCTTCGCTATTTGCAAAACACTCAAAGTTTTGACCTAAAGAAACGTCGACAAAATTACAAGGATATAAGCCAGGAATTCAGCTTATACCCTTGTAATTCCGTAGACCGACGTTTCGCTTCGATTCTCACGTAATAGCGTCTAAACGCTATTACTTTACGCCGCACAGAAATACAAAAACCAGAACATTATGTTCTGGTTTTTGTATTTCTGTGCGGCGTAAGAGAATCGAACTCTTGTCTCCTGCTTGGAAGGCAGGCATTCTACCACTAAACCAACACCGCTTGTCTTGATTTGTAAGAGTAATACTACTATAGTTTTGTATTTTTTTCCAGTGAGAACAGAAAACAGTTCAGTCACATGCATTTTTTATAAAATGTGGTAGTATTACTACACAGTTTAATATTTCGGAGTGTGGTGTAACGGCTAACGTAGACTGGTTTTGCAAGTACTAGCAGTCAGCGACGAGTCGCTCGCCAATTACGAGTATATAACTAAGTAGTTTCGGAGTGTGGTGTAACGGCTAACATTCTGGTTTTGGGTACCAGCGACTCAGGGTTCGAA
>CAYXWO010000093.1:0-1800 GCA_964468825.1 uncultured Candidatus Saccharibacteria bacterium
TTTGGAGTTTTCTGTCTCATGTACACATTCATCGCTGCAATGATGTGGTCACAGTCAGCGAATCCACGAAAGTCATGGGGCTACCCACTACTTATCGCAGCCAACCTCTTCGGTGTCTTCTATTCTGGGACAAGAGGCTCTATCATAGGTCTTATTATTGGAGGTCTTGTAACACTTGGAATTCTTGCTCTTGTAGAAAAAGGCAAGATGCGAAAGCTCTTTATTAAGACGCTTGTTGCAGTTGCGATACTCGTGTCCGCTGTATTTCTTTTCAAAGAGACACCTCTTATCAAGTCATCTCCTACACTGTATCGTTTCGCTAGTATCTCCCTTAACGATATTACTACCGCGAGCCGATTCTCAATCTGGAAGATAAGCTACGAGGCATGGAAAGAAAGACCAATTCTTGGATATGGTCAGGATAACTTTAGTTATATATTTGCGCGCAAGTTCATTCCTACAGAAATGTGTAACCTTGAGCCTTGGTACGACAGGTCACACAATGTGTTCTTCGACTGGTTGGTAGCTGGCGGTATTCTCGGACTCCTCACATACTTGTCACTGTATGGTGTAACCCTATGGTTTATGTGGCGTAAGGAAAATGATATGACTACCCTAGAAAAGGCGATCATAACCGGAGCTCTCGCTGGGTACTTCGTTCACAACATCTTCGTTTTTGATAACTTAACTAGCTACATCCTCTTCTTCGCGCTTCTTGCATACGTAACAGTAAGAACAAAGCACGGCGTTACTCACGGTAAGCCAGTTGTGTCAGGTGATTCACTTAACTACTTAGTTGCCCCTGTCATTGGTATTATGCTTCTTGTTACTCTTTACTATGTAAACTACAGACCACTTGTGGTGAACGGCCTAGTCATCAAAGCGATGAGTATCAGTCAGTATATGCAAACTATGCCATTTGCAGATGCGGTGAAGGTTCAGCAAGATGCGTTTACTAATGCAATAGCTATGGATACTCTCGGAAGCATAGAGGCGCGTGAACAGTTCCTACAGATGGTTCCGCGTATGGCTCAGATTAAGCTTCCAGATACAATGCCGCAAGGGGATAAGCAGGCAGCAGCACAGGCGCTTAACAACCTCATTATAGCCGCGCGAAAGGATGTGACCGATTCATATCCTAAGTACCAGGAAGACGTCAGAATGCTCTCACTCTACGGACTCTTCTTTAATGGAATAGGGGACGGAGTATCAGCCGATGATGTGCTTACTAAAGGACATACGATAGCTCCTAATAAGCAACTACTTACATACGATCTCATACGCGCTAAGTTACTACAGCAGAAGTTTGCCGAAGGGTACGCTCTCGGAAGAGAGACATATGACCTCGATATCAAATGTCAGAATGCTCAGAAATGGTTCCTCATTAGTGCCGCGTACGCAGGAGCTTATAAGGAGGCCAGGGACTACTCTATCGCAAAAGGTCAACCAGTTGTTGCAGATCCAGATGTTATCTCAGGGCTCTTGGCTACTAACCAGACCACGCTCGCAATTGAGCTACTTCAGGAAATTAAGAAGCAAAAGCCAGAAGAGGCGGCTGCAATCGACGCTTACATAAAGCAATTGCTTACACCAGCTAGGTAAGGTATACTTTTCTTGTGAGTGTGGAACAGCTTGTTCACAACAAAGATAAATAAATGCCAATGCAAACAGTCATCGCAAGATGGCTGTTTACATTTTGCCCTAAAATGTCTCAATCTGCGTTGTCGTTACGGAACTTTTTTGTCGTCAATGTGGCACTAACCACACCTCCTCAAAAAAGTTCCTATACTCCTAGCATCT
>CAYXWO010000094.1:0-1679 GCA_964468825.1 uncultured Candidatus Saccharibacteria bacterium
TTAACTGACTCATCCTCACCCTTCTTTGCAGGAGCTGATATGACTACGTGCTTTGCACCACCCTTAAGGTGCGCCGATGCCTTGTCGTATGCCACGAAAAGCCCAGTAGACTCAACGACAACGTCGACCGCAAGTGTGCCCCAGGGAATAGTAGCGGGATCCTTTTGTTGGAATACAGTTACCTTCCCTTCTCCGCGGTCGCCTGATGTAATAAGGTACTGCTCACCTGACTGCCCTTCTACTTCGCTCGCATGGACTTCTGCATGAACGTCAAAATGAGAGACCTTATACACCGTATCGTACTGAAGCAAGTACGCTAGATTGTGAATATCTCCTAGGTCATTAACGGCAACAACCTCAATATCTGGTCTATCGTATGCAAGCTTGAAGAACGCCCGCCCGATGCGCCCGAATCCATTAATACCTACGCGAATTTTTTTATCCATATATTTCTTAGTTTATAGTCAATAGTTAATAGTTACTAGTGGATAGAAGCTTCCGTGAAGCCTTTTATGTAACTAAGATCCTTTTGTCGCTCTCTAGACCCTAAACCCTATACCCTATATACTGCTCCCATGAACGCAATAGAGGTAAAAAACTTATCGAAAGAATACGGGATCAAGAAAAAAAGCACAGCAGTGAGCAGCATTAGTTTCTCTGTTCCCAAAGGGTCTGTCTTTGGTTTTATAGGTCCAAATGGCGCTGGTAAAACTTCTACCATGAAAATGCTAGTCGGGCTCTCTCACCCTACGGCCGGCTCAATATCTATATTAGAAAGCACGCCGTTTGATTTAGATGTAAAAGAAAAAATTGGGTTCATGCCTGAATCACCTCAGTTCTATCAATATCTTACCGGAGAAGAGTTCCTTTTAATGGTCGCTGATTTTTTTCAGTTCAATAACAAGCAACAGAGGGTTCAGTCCATACTAGAAGAGGTTAACCTACTCCAAGGATCAAAAAAACGTATTCGCACCTACTCTAAAGGCATGCTCCAGCGTCTAGGTCTCGCCCAGGCGATGATTAACAACCCAGAACTCCTGTTACTCGATGAGCCATTAGACGGCCTAGACCCTTTAGGGCGTGCCGAGATCAAGAAGATAATCCTCGACTTAAAGCAGCAAGGGAAAACAATTTTCCTTAACACTCATATCTTAGGTGATGTCGAAGAGATCTGTGACACTGTCGCAATTATTGACAATGGCAAGATTATTGCTACCGGAACTCCAGATGAGCTAAACGTAGGGTATAAAGACCTAGAAGAAGCTTTTGTCGAAATAATAAACCAAAGAAGAGCACAAGAAAAATAAACATGAAAACAATCCTCACTATAGCCAAAAATACATTCAGGGAGACAATTAGGGACAGGATCTTGGTCTCGACATGGTTTGTCATTCTTGCAATTATATTGTTCAGTCTCTTTGTTGGCTCTATCTCTCACGACAACTCGATAAGAATTATCACTAACTTTGGTGTGACCGCTATTTACTTGCTTCAAGTATTTATCGCCATCTTCGTTGGATCAATGCTTATATATAAAGAGATTGAAAGAAAGACCTTTTATCTCATCATTCCAAAACCTGTTTCAAGACTTGCGATACTATTAGGTAAATGCCTCGGATTGGTGACAACAACGGCGCTGGTGACACTTCTTTCGACACTATTTCTACTTGTTGTAGTAA
>CAYXWO010000095.1:0-1668 GCA_964468825.1 uncultured Candidatus Saccharibacteria bacterium
TCCAAAAAAGTTGGTTTCGCTCAGTCAGACGATGACGGGAAGTTCGCATTTCCTCTTATGGTGTCGCCGAACGACCAGACACTCCTTAAGGACACTCTTGAGCTTATTCGTGAGATGAAGTTTTCAGTAGTTGTTATCGGTGAGAGTGTGGATCAAAATGGTAAGCCAAATGCAATAGCCAAGGAGGCAAGGGCTTTTGCAATGAAGATAGAAGACGCAGCGGACGTAAAAATAGCCTTCGAAAAAGAATGGTATTCAACAATGGAGGCCAGGAAGCAGCCAGGAAAAGAAGGACATCATGACGTTGATGATCAAGCGGCAGCAATCGTTCTTCAGCGTTACCTTGATAAGTTAAATGGCCCAGGTACTTACGAGGAGAAAGAGGAAGGAGATGAAGAGGAAGACAGTGCGAATGATTCCTGGTAAGATGGATGTATCTATGCAAGAAGAAATAAAGAAAGAAGAATCTGTAGAGGTGCCAGCAGTAAAGGAAGAAAAGACATATATAACAATTGATGACTTTCAAAAAGTCGAAATAAAAGTTGGAACCGTTATTTCTGTAGATGTTATTGAGGGGGCCGACAAACTCTACATACTAAAAGTGGATCTAGGGGAGGAAAAGCCGCGACAGATACTTTCTGGTATTCGTGAATACAAGCAGCCAGAAGATTTACTCGGAAAGCAGTTTCCTTTTGTGACTAATCTCGCACCGAGAATGCTCAGAGGGTTTGAATCTCAGGGGATGATATTAGCTGGAAGCGATGAGGGGGGGCTCGCATTATTTAACCCTACACAGCCGCTCGTAAACGGGACTAGACTACGATAATGAATCTAGTACTTAAGACGGACCACATACTTAGCAGGCTTTCAAAGTCTAAGAGGGTTCCTCTTATCACCTTTGTCTTAGCGTTTTTAGAACAATCTATTTCGCCAATTCTACCTGAGGCGTATATTGCACTTATTCTATCGTATCGGAAAGATATTTCTTGGAGATTCTTATCGTTTGTCTCTGCGTGTGGCTCAACTACAGGTTCGCTGGTAACATATACGCTTGGCTATTTTCTATACGCATCATACGGAGAGAAGCTGGTGGTGGCTCTTGGGTGGGAGACAGTATTTGAGAAAGCAAAAATCCTTTTTGCTGATAATGTTTTCATTGCTCAGTTCTTAGCGACACTCACCCCGCTTCCTGACAGGGTATTTTCTTTTGTTGCGGGAGCGTTTGGGGCAAGTCTTATTTTGGTGTTGATTGCTACATTCTTAGGGCGCTTACTTCGCGCCTCTATTGTTGCATATCTTGCATATGAATGGGGAGACGAAGCCAGAGATTTCATAAAAAAACACACAAAGCTTGCGATGATAGTGCTTGCCTCACTTGTGCTGCTGTATTCCGCATACCAAGTTTTAGCTTAGCTATCTTTGTTCCAGGAAGATCTCCACTAGTAACTACTAAGTAGTAACGATACACTGTTACCATGACACACCACCTCTGTATCGCAGACGAATACTGTACTTTTGATGGAGAGCCTATCCCTATTGGAAAGCACATGATAGAAAGAGAGATAACTAAAGCCATTAACGAAGTGCTAGATACAATCATTCACAAGATAGGTAAAGATGATGTCGTTGTCTGTGGAACCGGGGACGCGAGGAGAATGCTCGGAAGAA
>CAYXWO010000096.1:0-1657 GCA_964468825.1 uncultured Candidatus Saccharibacteria bacterium
TTAAGACTTACAAGCATGGCACAAGCAGCAACAAAAAAATCTGTAAAGAAAGAAGAAGCTCAGAAGCTACGTATTCGTGTACGTGCTTATGAGAGTAAGGTACTCGATGCTTCCGTAAAGCAGATCATCGACACTGCGCGACGTTTTGAGGCGGTAATACTTGGACCTATTCCACTTCCTACCGAAATCAAGCGTTACACAGTTAACCGAGCTTCTTTCGTATATAAAGATGCACGTGAACAGTTCGAAATGCGTGTCCACAAGCGTCTTGTAGACATCATTAACCCACAACCGAAGCTCATCGAAGCTCTCACCAACCTTTCACTACCATCTGGTGTCGACATTGACGTAAAGATGGCATAAAGGATTACCTCCTGAAGGAATAAAGAAACCACTATGAAATTCGCATTAGCAACAAAACAACACATGACCCAGTTCTTCTCTGAAGACGGGAAGGTCCATACAGCAACAATCTTAAGAGCTACGCCTCTTACTGTTACTGCGATTATGAATACCGAAAAGCACGGATACGATGCTATTCAGGTTGGACAAGGTACACAAAAGGCTGGGAGAGTATCAAAGGCCCTCCTTGGTCATCTTAAGGATGAACCAAAGGCTGTTCTTAGAGAATTCCGCACCCCAGCAGGTGACCTAAGTATTGGCGCGACGATTGCTTGTGATGTATTTCAGAAAGGAGAGGTGGTCTCTGTATCAAGTATTTCTAAGGGTAAGGGATTCCAGGGTGTTATGAAGCGTCATAACTTTACTGGTGGATGGGGACAGCACGGACAGAAGCACTCTGCTCGTGAAGCTGGTTCTATCGGTGCAACTGGTCCACAGAGAGTCTTCAAAGGTAAGAAGATGGCCGGTCGTATGGGTAGTGATCGTATTACTAAGAAAGGTGTAACTATTCTTGACATTGATGTTGATAATGGAATCATCCTTGTAAAGGGAGCTGTTGCTGGAAAGCGCGGTACTTTAGTTGAACTAAAAGGATAGCAAAGGATTATGAAAGTAAACGTCTATACAACAGAAGGAAAAGTAAAGAAAACTCTAGATCTTCCAGAGGAAATCTTTGCTGCTAAGTGGAACGCTGACCTCGTAGCTCAGGTCCTTACATCTCAGGCGTCTAACAGACGTGCTGGTACTGCGCACACAAAAGATCGTTCGGAAGTTCGTGGCTCTCATAAGAAGCCTTGGGCACAAAAGGGTTCTGGACGCGCTCGCCACGGTTCTGCTCAGTCTCCGCTATGGAAAGGAGGAGGTGTGACTTTTGGTCCACGTAACGACAAGAACTATAAGAAAGTAATTCCTAAGGGGATGAAAGTAGCTGCACTTTTCTCACTTCTCTCTGCAAAGGTTAAGGAAGGGAAGGTTCTCTTCGTAGACAATATAGACCTCACTACAGGTAAGACAAAAGATGCTGACGAAGTTATCAAGGGTCTTTCTAATGTAGAAGGGTTCACAACGCTTCGTCATAAGAAGCACAATAACGTTTACCTTTCTGTTAAGAAGGGGAATGATATTTCAAAGCGGGCATTCCGAAATCTTCCATACCTCACTCTTCATAATATGGACGACCTTAACCCACTTGATATCGCCAATACTCGCTACCTTCTTATCTCTAACGTAGAAGAGACTGTTGAGTATCTTTCTT
>CAYXWO010000097.1:0-1645 GCA_964468825.1 uncultured Candidatus Saccharibacteria bacterium
TTAAAAAAGAACCCTATAAGATATTTAATAGTATCCATGTACTCCTATGATACGTTATTTCTCGCCATTACAGGAGTCACTTGCCCACAGCCCCTTTCCACCAGACTGAGCCAAGTTTTGTAACTCTCTAAATTCTTTCTGATACGCATACGGAGTAAGATATGTGTACTCGTACGCATACCCTTCTGCAATCATCTTTCGATTAAGCATTTGTCCATCTTCTAGATAGACATACGCCAAGATGCGACCATATGTATCTCTGTAGTCTTGTGAGTCATCATACTCGAGGCGCACAATCTTCCCATTAGCTACTTCCTTCATTCTTTCACTCGCTTCCTTTCCGAAACATTCAACGGCACGACGAGGGTCGACCGTTTCCGGTGTATTGATACCAATTAATCTTACAGATTCTGAAACATCCCCTATGATTACCTTTATTGTGTCGCCGTCTACAACTCTATCTACTTTATAAAAAGTTCCAACGGTATTCACGCTTTTCTTTGGAAGCGAGATATCAATGAGCCCGCTCATATCAGCCTCAAAAATATACCCCAAGCTAAATACCACGATAAAAAGGAGAATAATTCTATTCTTTAGCTTAGAAACACTTTCTGGGAGATGTCCTGACATTATAAAAGTCTAGCACACGTTTGGAGCGCTTACTTTTCTAGACAAAAAATAAGTAGCAATAAGAAGAAATATGAGGCCGATGTACCCAATTTCTTGCCCTTGATAAGGGAAAACTGAAAGCATGGTAGAGAATCCAAAAAATCCAAGGACGAGACTAAGGAGTGCCGTACCACACGCCGCACACCCAATACCTAAGAGCGCGAGCACAAGACCAATGCCGCTGTAGAGCCCACTTTTGAGCAACAGTTCTCCTCTTGTCTTCATATAGACATATGCAAGCGCTAAGTTAATACCAGCGAGCAGTGAGCCTAATGTAGCCAATATCATCGTGCTTACAGTAAATGCATTCCCAATATCAAAAATAGTAGCAATAGCGAGTGATAGCTGCCGTGAAAAATTAAGTGAGTTAAGTTTAAAAACCTCTAGAGCTGGTCCTCCGTTTTGCGAGAGTAGTAATAGGAAAAGGAAAAGAGAAGAACTTAGGATGATGACAGACACACCGTCTTTTCGTGACATAACCAAACGTAGTCCGTATAACATCTCCTTCATATGAATAAAGTGTAGCATGAGACCATACGGTAGAGATTAGATGTTAGACATTAGACTTTAGAAAATGCGACCACTCTTAGTGGTCGCATTTTCTTTCTTATCCTAACCGCTGGCTGGCTACCTCTACCTTCCTCTAGAACAACTCATCGCCGACCCTCCTGGTCTCCATCAAGTCGTCCAACTCTTCGATTTCTTTTTCTATCGCTCTTTCCCATTCTTCTGGAGAACTATTAGCTGCGTGCAATTTAGCTTTGTAGTTGATATAGGTAATATAAATAAGTTCTGGATTTTCTGTAACCATGAGGGTAAAATCTGCCTGCTCTTTCTTGGTTAGGTACTGAAGTCCCATCTCAAAAGCCCTCAACTCTTCAAAAGTGAGCTGAGATGCCTCCAAAGCTTTTCTTAATTCTGGGATTATTGCCATGACTGATTGAATTTAGCCTTTATTTTCAAGGCTATTTATACT
>CAYXWO010000098.1:0-1617 GCA_964468825.1 uncultured Candidatus Saccharibacteria bacterium
CACCAATACCTGAGTCGAACACTCCGATCTTTATAGACATCGCATAATCTTACCATACAATAGAAAAAGCCCCTCTAGAGGGGCTTATGGTGTAGGCTTGGAAGCCTACACCAAAGTTGCTTCTGCGCCGGGGACCGTCCGATTATTGACCACACTCCTCCTCTGGAAAGGTGGTGGCATGACAGAGTGCGGGCACTTGTGGTCATCACGAGGCACACACGCCATTGCCTTTTTGCGACGGTCAAGCTCCGCAACCAGAGCATCAAAGAGCGCACTCGCAATCCTTGGGTGACGCGTCTCACGCGCCCTGATTGCGAGCTGGCCTGCGGATATGACTCCATGAATCCTGATGTACTGTGCGGCTGTTTTTTGTCTTCTGTTCACTGAAAGAACTCCTAAATCTATTTTTAGAAAAGAAAATCGGCGGCCAACTGCCGTCGATGGATACATAATAACACATTATATACTTTTTTGCAATAAGAGCGACGCTTCAGCGTCGCTCTTATTCCCGCCTACCTGCTACCTGCTACCTGCTACCTGCTACCTGCTACCTGCTACCTGCTACCTGCTAATTTTATCCCACCCTATTCACCTCTTGCTCAAGCGTTATCCCGGTTGCGTCAAAAATCTTTCTCTTTATAACCCCTACGAAAGCATCGACGCCGTCTGCTGTTGCGTCACCATCATTTACGATAACGAGGGGCTGCTTATCCCATGTTCTCAAGCTTCCAATCTTTACTCCCTTCATTTCTGCTATATGCTCGATGAGCCACGCAGCTGGAATTTTATATCCATCATCAACACTGATAAGAGACATGCCAGGATACCTACTACGTAACACCTCACCTTGCTCACTAGACACCACCGGGTTCTTAAAAAACGAGCCACAGTTAGGGTTAACTTCCCATTCTGGTAACTTAGATCGTCTCACTTCAATCACCTTATCTCTTACGTCTTTAAGTAACACATTGTCTTTATCTACAAGGTCATCAAGTGGCTTATACGTAAGGGTAAAAGGCCTGTCTTCTGAAAGAAGGAGTGTGACTGAAAGTATGACATACCTACCGACCTCACGCTTAAAAATAGAGTCTCTGTAACCAAACTGACACTCTTCTTTGGTGATAGTTTTTACAATACCTTCGTCAGTATCAAAAACCTCACACGATATAAAAGTATTCGCCAGTTCAGCCCCATATGCTCCAATATTCTGCACTGGTGCAGCTCCAGTTGTTCCAGGGATGTAGGAGAGATTTTCAATACCTCGCAATCCTCTTTCTACTGCAAATGCTACCACGTCATCCCATATTTCTGAGGCAAAAGCTTGTAGTCTATAGTCTAAGGTCTGTGACCCTTGTTCTAAGGTGATCCCTTTTATGTTTAGTTTAACGAAAAAAAATTCTGAGAGATTGTTTCCAAAATATGAGTTAGTCCCCTGTCCTAGAACGTGCACGCGAAAGTCCTCCTGTTTTGCGTACGCAAGCGCCTCCTTAAGCTCTTCTATGCTCAATACTTCTACAGCCTTCCCTTCGCCACCAACGTGAAGTGACGAGAAGTCTTTCATCGAAACAGTTTTTATTTCCATAAAGACAGCTTATCACACCCAATGCTACTTGTTTT